>NZ_CP166961.1:2759320-3065911 GCF_041410465.1 Thalassotalea sp. 273M-4 | reverse complement strand
ACTAAGCAAGAAGCATTAGTGAGCCAGGCGCTAGATGCGATTTTGTCGAATAATAACATTCAAAGTGATTGGGTTGATGTGACGAAACGCGAACCAACTGAAAAAAATCCAAATCGTACTTTGCTAGAAAAGCATCTTACTACCTATACGCAACGTAACACCGCTGACTATTTCATTCACAAAGACTTAGGTGGGTTTTTATCTAACGAACTCGACTTCTATATTAAAAATGAAGTAATGAATCTAGATAATGTACAGAATGCCGAAGTGTTTTCAGATATTGAAAAACAGCTAAGAATGATTCAATGCCTTCGTTCTATTGCAACTGATATTGTTAGGTTTTTAGCCCAACTGGAAAATTTCCAAAAGAAACTTTGGACAAAGAAAAAGTTTGTTGTCGAAAGTAATTATTGTATCAATTTACAATTTATAGATGACTCATTTTATGAGGCCTTGTTATCTAAGGAGCAAATAGAAGAGTGGGCTTCCTTAGGGTTTATAGAAAACACAAATATTGATGCTAATTTCTTAAAACAGAACAAGCAACTTATTATTGATACAAAAAATTATTCTTCCGAAATAAAAGAAAGAATACTGTCACAAATTAGTTTGCCTCAAAATAGGCAAATTCCGTTGTGTATAAAATCTGATAACTACCAAGGGTTGAGGCTTGCTCAAAACTGCTTTAATGAGACTGTAGGACAGGTTTATATTGACCCTCCTTATAATACAGGAAGTGACGGTTTTATTTACAAAGATTCATTTAAGTCATCAAGTTGGTGCTCATTTATGTATGACAGATTAATGCAATCTAAACTTTTATTAGAAGAAAAAGGTGCGATTTTCGTAAGTATTAATGAAAGTGAGCGGCATAATTTAGAGGGTATCTTAAATTTGGCCTTTGGAAACAAGAATCGAATAGAAGAAATTATATGGGCACGAGATACTGTTAGTAATAATGCAACAGCATATTCTACTAATCACGAATATATTGAAGTTTTTGCAAAAAATAAAAACGAAATCCTTAGAGATAAATCTAAATTTAGAGTTCAAAGAGAGGGTTACAAAGAAGTCACTAACCTCCTAGACGAACTTAATAAAGCTTTTCCTGAAATAGAAGCAATAGAGTTAGCCATTAAAAATTTATATAGTGCTCATAGAAATGAGCATATAGAGGAAGCTGTCGCACAAGGTTTATCAAAAGAAGAGGCTCAGAAAACAGATCCTTGGAAGGGGCTTTACCCATATAAATTTGTGGAATATAGAGATGCTTTAGGCAAATTTATTGATCAAAAAAACGCAAAAGAGCGCAACGCCAAAATCTGGTTATTTAGGGAAGTTGAGCCTTCTATGCCAGCCGGAAAACAGGCGGATACAACAAAAGATCCTGATTCTGAGAACTATCGCTTTTATTCTGTAGAGAATCCTCTTACAGGTGAAACGGGCGTGGCACCAAGGGCTGGCTGGGCATTTCCTAGGTATCCTATTGGAAAAAGACCATCTTTCGAAATGCATATGAAAAATTCCAGAATAAAGTTTAAAGGTGAAGGTAAAATCCCTCAAATTAAGTACTTTTTACATCAAGTCGAATCAGTTATTTCAACCTCTGTGATTAGGCAATATGCTGATGGAGAGCCGAAGCTTGAAGCAATGTTTGGTCAAAAAGGCTTAATTGACAATCCTAAACCACCTGCTTTGATTGCTAAAATATTGGATCAAATAGCGGATGATGAATCTGTCATTTTAGATTTCTTTGGTGGTTCAGGTACTACGGCTGCAGCTACAATAGATTTTAATTATGAACGCAATAAAGATATTTCTTACTTTCTTATTGAGCAAGGTAGTTATTTTGATAACGTCTTAATTCCTAGAATTAAAAAAAGTTACTTATCTGGTAGTTGGAAAAATGGTAAGGCGTTAGAACTAAGGAAAACAAATAAAAAAGTAGTTTTTAAATACTTAAATCTAGAAAGCTACGAAGACACGCTGAATAACTTAGAACTCAGAAAACCACAAACTACAGGCGATTTATTCGACTCAATACCCGAGCAAGCAAAATCCGATTACTTACTCAACTACATGTTGGAAACCGAAAGCAAAGGTTCGTTATTAAGTACTGATGATTTCAAAAAACCGTTTGATTATAAAATGAAAATTGCAGTGGATTCTGCGGGTGCTTTTGAAGAGAGAAATATCGATTTAGTTGAAACCTTCAACTACTTGATTGGTTTGCACCTGAAAACTGTTGAGTCAAATATTGAGCGGGGCTACGTACGCGTTGAAGGTGATCTACCAAGTGGAGAAAAGGCGCTTGTTTTATGGCGCGACTGCGAAAAAATTGGTTATGACGATTTCACTAAGTTTGCCAATCGTTTTGATTTGTTTGCCAAAGAGAAAACCTTTGATGTCATCTACGTAAATGGTGACCACAACTTACCAACCGCGTTTACAAGCGATGAGGGAGAAGTTACTCGTACGTTAAAGCTTCGCCAAATTGAGCCTGAGTTTCTTGAGCTAATGTTTGCTCCTGATGAGTTAGCATAAGGAGTAAAAAAACATGGCAGTTGGAAAGGCAACCAAAAAGCAAACTAAGAAAAAACTAAGCTTTCATCAACAGTTAGTCTTAAACCGCTTTATGTTCCGCTTTTTAAAAGGGGAAACATTACAAGATTTAAAAACGCGGTTAGGTGAAGATCGTTTTGAAGGTATTCATGACGATGGACAAACTCACTTTTTTCATGAGATTAGCAATAACTTATTTGAGAGTGAGTTAGTTGATATTGACGATTTGCGTCGATATGACATGAATATCGTCGCTCATTGGCAACAAATCACTGAACAACGCAATAGAATAGAAGAAACAGTAATGAATATGAAGTATTTCCAATACTTGTCGTTACTGTTTACCGAAATCTATTTAGATTGGTACTTCAACAACAAGCAGCAATTACTTGATGGCTTAAATGCAGAGCTAACCAAATATTGTGGTGAGCAGAAACCAGCAGACCATTTCAAAACTTATGTGTTAGATGAGTTAAACAAACTTGCTTACTGGAATGCTACTGGTTCAGGGAAAACTTTATTACTGCATGTGAATATTTTGCAGTATTTGCACTACTTTCAAAACGGCAATACTCATGTTTATCCTGATAAAATTATCTTACTAACTCCCGACGAACGACTATCGGCACAGCATTTTAAAGAGTTACATGACTCAGGCTTTGACCATATTCGTCTTTTTGATAAAAGCGGCATAACACCATTCAAAGGTACTATCGAGATTATTGACATTAATAAGCTTGCCGATGATATGGGTGATAAAACTGTCGCCGTTGAAGCGTTTGAAGGCAATAACTTAGTTTTGATTGATGAAGGCCACAAAGGTACCGGTACTGCTGCTGGTGCTTGGATGAAGCGGCGTGATGCAATTACTCGAACTGGCTTTGCTTTTGAATATTCTGCTACATTTGGACAAGCAGTAAGTGATGGAAAAACTGCGGATGCCGTTGAACTTGATATTCAAAAGAAAAAAGCCAAAATGCTATTCGACACAACAGCAATAAACAAGTTAGATGATGAGCAAAAAGCTAAGCTGGTGCTTGATGAGGGTGAACGGCGCGATGCCAGAATTCAGGCAACAAGAGAAGTCTATGCTAAGTCAGTGTTGTTTGATTATTCGTATAAGTTTTTCTACGAAGATGGATACGGTAAAGAGTCGTTGATACTTAACTTAGGCGACGACAAAGACGAAGAGCGTCGCTATGAATACTTTACCGCTTGCTTGTTAAGCTTCTATCAGCAGCAATATTTGTACTCAAAAAATCAGGAAAAACTCGCCGAATTCAATATTGAAAATCCGCTATGGGTATTTGTCGGTAGTTCTGTTGCTAAAGAAGACTCAGACATTCAGCAGGTTGTTAAGTTTTTAGCCTGGTTTCTAAATAATGAAAATCAGGCCAAGGCTTGGATTAAAGACCTCGTAAAAAATAATTCGCGTATTTTGGATACTAAAGACAGAAATATTTTTGATAAACGATTCTTGCCTCTAGGTGATACGGGGAAAGATGAAAGCCAGATTTATCAAAACATCATGGAGCGCTTATTTAATACAAGCCATACAGGACAACGACTGTCCGTAGTTAACTTAAAAGGAAGTAAAGGTGAACTGGCTCTGCGTGTGGGCACATCAGAACCTTTTGGATTAATTAATGTGGGTGATTCTTCAAAGCTTTATAAAGCATTAGATGAAGAACCGTCATTTGATTATATGTCAGATGATTTTGCAAAAACTTTGTTTAATACCATTAACAATCAAGACTCTAAAATAAACATTCTTATTGGTTCTCGAAAGTTTACTGAAGGCTGGTCAAGTTGGCGTGTTTCGACAATGGGCTTGTTGAACATAGGTAAAGGCGAAGGCTCGCAAATTATTCAGCTATTTGGTCGCGGAGTTCGTTTAAAAGGACAGGGCTATTCCCTTAAACGAAGCACTCCGGCACAGCGTCCTAAAGGGTTAAACTTAGAGAAGCTTGAGACACTGAATGTTTTTGGTGTTCGTGCTGATTACATGGCGACATTTAAGCAATACCTAGAATCTGAAGGAATTACACCAAGTGATGAAATATTAGAGCTTGATTTTGAGACACGGCCATCGTTACCTAAATCTAAGTTAAAAACACTTAAACTAAAAGAGGGCTACAAAGACAATCAAAAGAAAGGCTTTAAACGAGTTCATTTTCCAAGCTTGTATGAAATACCTGAAGCGTTTGAAGGTAAAATTAAAGAGCCACATGTTAAGTTGGATCTCTACCCAAAAATTGAGGCATTAAGCACTACCGATTCAGGTGATAAAACACCTGCGCATGACAGGCTTCCAAGAAAACTAAAAGAAGAAGTTATTGCTGTATTTGATTTTGAGCGAATTTACCTGGCGATCCAAGATTTCAAACTACAACGTGGCTGGAGCAATCTACGTTTAGATAAAGCCAAATTGACTGAATTTTGCTTGGGTAAAACATCAGCCGCTAATTTTTGGTACACATTGTTAATACCTGAACAAGAGTTAGAAATTAAGTTGTTCTCCGATGTGCGTAAGCAAGAAGACATCATGATCCGATTGCTTCAGGACTACACCGATAGATTCTATAAAGCGCTCAAAAATGCTTATGAAGGCCAGTTCTTTGAAGTCACCCATGTTCATGAAGATGATCCAGGGATGCTTAAAGTCTATCACTTTGAAATTGAAGATACTGAAGATGGTTTTTCTTATTCAACTCGCCTGGAACAATTACAGAAACTAGTTGTTGCTGGTGAGTTAGGGAAAGCCAAAGACTGGGACGCGCCGGGCATGGTGGCTATTACGTTCGATAAGCATCTTTACTACCCGCTTATGTCGATTGAGCACAATGCTTCCGTTCCGCTTAAGATGCGTCCAACGGCGTTTGATGCACCTAGTGAAGTTCAATTTGTTAAGGACCTAGAAGAGTTCCTATCAACACCGAAAGGGCAGTCAGTTATTGGTGATAAAAGCATCTACTTATTAAGAAATGCTGATACCAAAGCAAAAGGCTTAGGCTTTGCTCTCGCCGAGAATTTCTATCCAGACTTTTTACTATGGCTTGTCGACGATAAAACTGGTGAGCAGTGGCTTAGCTTGATAGATCCAAAAGGAATACGCCAAATCGACTTAAATAGCGGTAAATTTGGATTGTACAAAGAGATTAAGAATTATGAGCAAGATAATCTTAATTTAAGCTCGTTTATTTTATCAGCGACAACTTTTTCAAGCTTAATTAACGTTAATAAAACGAAGGACGAGTTAGAGCAAGCAAATGTTGTCTTTATGGAAGATGGAAAAGATATTTACCTCGAAAAAATAATCAGAGGTATGGTGGCGTAAGTGAAATTAGTTGCGAATGGAATCAATAATAATTTTTTGGAGAGTTGCTTACCATCTAAAGAAGTTGCCGTCGACGGGGTGCTGGCGGCAATAGCTTATGGTAGTGATAGAGGCGATACTCCTAAGCTAATCAAGAACTGTTTAGAAAACAAACGACGTTTAGATATTTGGATGCGCTACGATCATACCGTACCTGTTTCGCCTAGTCTTCTAGAGACGCTATTAAGGAATGAGCGCAACAATATTTTCTGCAAGTTAATACCTGATATGCTTCACTCAAAGATTATTTGGTGGCAGGGGCATGGTGTTTACATCGGTTCTGCTAACCTAACCGATAGGGCTTGGTATTCAAACATTGAAACAGGTGTTTTTATTTCTGATATTGAGATGAAAGATTCGGGTATGGATTTACAAATTGAATCATTCTTTGAAGAGCTGTTTGACTTAGATAAGTCTTTACCTTTGACTAAAGAAATTATTAAAGAGCAGTCAGAGCTTGCTGCTTTACATAAAAAGAAAAAGCAAGAAATTGATGATGAGGCAAAACGTAAAAGGCACATTGATGAATGGGAAGGGGTTAATTTCATCCCTGATAAAAAAAGAGTAGACAGGAAAAAACAACGATTCGGAGAAGAATGGAACGAAACATTATCTTTTATTCGAAATATTGCAAGTCAAATCAATGATTACAGGCCTAAATGGGTGGATGAAGATGTTCCTTTATTTTGGCAGGTGGATCAATTTTTACATGCATACTACTACAATCAAGTGCGCCAGCCAGATAACACTTATCCATTTGAAGAGTATTTTCAAAAAAATCATTCAGATCCTCAAAAGGCATTGATTGCTGCTATGAAATGGTGGAGCGAGACAGAAAATGCTCCAACCAGTGAAAGCATAACGTTGTATGAAAATGCTCCCAATATTAGACGTATATTGTCAAAAGCTAACATTAACAACATAGATGAAAACGATTTATTGACTCTATGCTCTGCGACTCATGCGACGTTGGATCACGTAATTAAAATGCCTACCAGTGTATTAGGTAAGCCAGAAATTCTAAGTTTGAGCAGAGATGAACGTTTGCCTTTATTTGCACATTTACTGTTTAAACTTAGAAATTCAAAAGGGCAATCGATAGTTGAAGTTCTTGACTACGTTCTCTACGGTGGAAAAGACCAAAATCTATGGCAAAGATTGTATGAGGTAGGTAAGCTTTCTGAATATAGGATAAAGCACTATGGAATTAACTCTATCGCTGAAATTGTAGGATGGGCTAGACCTGAGGCAACACCGCCCCGAAACGGGAGAACCAATAAAGCCTTAAGGGCGTTAGGCTACCGTGTCAAAATTTATATTTAACAGCGTATCTATTTAAATCAGTAGGGGCGAATTTCTGCCCCTATGACGTATTTTACTTGGTTATACAGATTGTGTTACAGGGCTTTATAGCCAATGTTTAGGAATTTGAATATCAAACATTTTGGCGACATAACCTAAAACAGTGATAATGTCGCTGTGCCTTTTTTTTATCGAAAGGTTGATTTTTTTGCTTAAGCTCAACTATTTCTTTTAATTCAATTAAATCAAACATTTCTAATTTGTAGAAATTATTCCACGTTGGTTCACCGAATAAGTTATAAATAACTTTAGTATCATCTCTTTCACTAGCCAGACGCTTTGGTTCACCAATTTTAGCTAAGGCTGCTTCACCTTCTTCTTTTGTGTCGTATGTATTTAATTGTTTCATCTGCTTATTTCTATGTATTAATGATCTGAGAAGTGGATTTAGCAAGAGAAGTTAAAGCTTCTTTGCGTTCATTTAAGTAGTCATACTGATCATAAATGCCTTCTACACCTTTTAATTTGTGATTAAGGCACCTTTCAGCAACATGGCCAGGCGTACCTTGTTTGGCTAATAAGGTACGACAAGTACGACGCAAATCATGAACTGTAAAATGAGGCATGTCACCCATTAAGTTGGGTGGCTGCTTTTTTTTGCCGGCTTCATGGCCAAATAGTTTCGTAATGGCTCGGTTTAGTGTATCTGCGGCCATATGAGGAGTCTTACTGCTTCTGCGGCTAGGAAATACGTACTCTGAATCAAAGGCTCTTACTTGAAGCTCCTCAAGCCATTTGAGCACTTCTGGAGCTAGCGGTATGGTAAAGCCTACATTTGTTTTACTACGCTCTGCTGGTAAGTGCCAAAGCCCTTTCTCTAATTCAAACTCATCCCATTTCGCCTCGCAAAGCTCTGATTTCCTTACACCTAAACAAACCAATAATGCACAAGCTAAATAGTTATCTCGGCTAAAACTATCACTATGTTTTCTGGCTGTTTGAAAGAATTGCTTCAATTCAGCTTCGGTTAGTGCTCTGTCTTTGCTTTTTTCTATACCGCCAGCATCTCTGAAGGTAAATGCAGAGGCAGGGTTAAGAGGAAGCAAATCAAGCTTAATACCATGATTAAATAATTGCTTACAGTAACCTAAAGCATCGTTAGCAATAGTAGGTCTTCCGGAATCATTAATGCTGTTAATAACGCCTCGAATATCCCTAGCGGTAACTTGATCTAATTTGATATCACCGATGTGTGGTGCAATATCTTTGCTATAAACACGCTGTGGGATTTTAGGGTGCTTTAATCTTTTCTCAAGAGTAGGGTACCAGTCTTGGAATAGGTCATTAACGGTTTTAATGCTTTCTTGATCTATTCGTTTTCTGGTAACTAAGGGATCAGCGCCGGCACGAAGCTGCTTCATTTTTGAAGCAGCTTCTAGGCGAGCATCTTTTAAGGATAAATCACTTGCTTTGGCGAGTGTCATTTCCTTGCGCTTTTTATTGGATGTATATCGCAACATCCAATAAGGCTTACCTGGTCCGGATGTAGACTTCGGCACCACATAATACAAGCCATCCCCATCAGAGTATTTGCCCGGCTCTTTTAATGCTTTCGATTCCAGCATTCTCGCATTTAACTTACCCATAATAATCCTATCAAACTATTTACCCACCACTGGTGTTTTCAAGTTTTAAGAATACTACCCATTTTACCCACCGTAAAGTGGTGGATTGTGGTGGGTAGTTATGGATTTCTATGGATGCAGTAAATGTTAAATCTCTTTATTTATATGGTGTTATGCATAGATAAGGATGATTATGGACTCTATTCGATATTTTGGATCTGCTCACGCATTTGCTCAATTAATACCTTTAGCTCAACAGCGGCTGCAGTGATGTCGGTGTTGATTGATTTTGAGCCTAATGTGTTGGCTTCGCGGTTGAACTCTTGCATCATAAAGTCTAGTCTGCGACCTTGAGCGCCACCTTTTTTTAGGATTTTATTGGTTTCTTTTACGTGACTAAATAGGCGGTCGATTTCTTCGTCAACGTCCATTTTTTGCGCCATTAATACCAGCTCTTGCTCTAATCTGCCTGAGTCTGGTTCGATGCCTGCGTCATTGAACTTTTCAATAATCCGTTCACGTTGCCATTTTATGATGTCTGGCATTTGTGCTTTGACTTGCTCTGCTTGTTCTGTGATGCCATCGAGGCGCTGAACAATAAGCTCGGCCATGTTTTTGCCTTCGCTGGCTCTGGCTTTAATAAAGTCGGTTAGAGCTTGATCAAAGCCTTGTAAAAGCTCAGCGGAAATCGCATCCATGTCGGCTTCTTCGGCTTCCATAACTCCTGGCCAGCGCATAATATCAACTGGGTTTAAGCTACTGTTACCGGCTTGGTCGTTAATCCATTTGGCGCTTTCAATTAACTGCTCGGCCAGTTTGGTGTTAATGCTTAAATCGCTTTTGGTCGCTGGGTTGGCATTAAAACGCAGGTTACATTCAACCTTACCGCGGTTTAATTGTTTGCGAAAACGTTCACGTAGTACTGGCTCTAGGGCGCGAAATTGCTCTGGTAGACGAAAATAGGTTTCAAGAAAGCGTTGGTTTACCGAGCGGATTTCCCAAACGGCGTTGCCCCAATCGCCTTTGATTTCAACGCGGGCAAATGCGGTCATACTGTGGATCATAATAGCTACCTTTATAAGTGTTAATGAAGCTATCTAAGCTCTATGGCAGAAACGTTGCTCTGTCTTAGATAGGCTTTTGATTATGCACCACATAAGGGTATTGAGCAATAAAGCATAGAGCTTGTTATCTCGTATTTGGCCTGGTGCTTTTTAAATTACGGACCCTAACAAGAGAAACCGTGAATGAGGGGAGGCGCTCGTAGGTCGAGCGCCAGACGTGATTAAATTAACTTTTCAGACGCTTTAACATCTGCTCAGCCACCCTAAACGCGTTGGCGTAAATGGTGTAAGTGTAGGGTACCGAACCACCCGTTGGCATAAATGAGCCGTCGGTAACGTATAAGTTATCGACATCGTGCGCTTTACAGTTGCGATCCAGTACAGAGGTTTTGGGGTCGTCACCAAAGCGGCAACCGCCTGCTTGTAAGTTCGCTGGCGGGTAAGAGCTGACCGAAGAGCTTACATTTACCGCGCCCATCGCTTTTAATACATCTTCTGCTTTGGCAGCTAAATATTCGCCCACTTTAACATCATGCTCGTGTGCGCCAATTCGCACTTTTGCTACCGGGTCGCCCCATTTGTCGGTGTGCACAGGGTCCAATTCTACATAGCAGTTATCATTTGGTAGCCAATCGTTAAATACTTCAAAACGCAGGGTTTTACCAAAGTTAAACGCGGTCATTAAATTGCTTTTTAAGGTTTCACCCCAAACCAGTTGGCCGTCATCATCCCATTTTTCAGAGCTGGCTTTAGCGATGGGGTTTTGGTGAAATAAAAAGTCGATGGTGCCACCTTTAGCGCGGGGTGCTGAGTTGCGATTACGGTCAAAGTCTTTATCGTTAATTTGATACCAGTCTTGTAAAGCGCGGTTAATGAATGGGCCAACCACTCTAAGCTGTGCTTCTTTGTCTTTACCAATATCATTAAATAAAAAATCGCCTCGGCCAGTGCCACCGGCTGAAAACACCATATTTTTACCTACTTGGCCAGTGCTATTGGCCACGCCTAATGGATAATGCTCGCTGGTTGAGCTTAGCAATAAGCGGCTGGTTTCAATGGCTTGGCATGCAACCACATACATTTTTGCGTGAACTTGCCGTTCGCGGTTTCGCTTGTCGTAATACCAAACCCCAGTAATTTGACCGGCTTTATCAGAGGCTAATTTAAAGACTTTGGCGTGCGGTACTATGGTGCAATTACCCGTGGCAACGGCATGGTTTAACAGCGCTGCTCGGCCACTGCCTTTGGCTCCCGTGCTGCAACCATAGCTTGAACAATAGCCAGAATATTCACAGCTTTTTCGGCCCATGGCTGGGCGTGATAATACCGCTCGCGGTACTGGTATCGGGTGCAAGCCCATCTTGGTTGCCGTTGTATCTATCCACGATGAAATCGGGTGTTCAGCGGTTGGTGGAAATGGGTAGTCGCTTTTATGTGGTTCAAGGTGAGGATGTTCGACCACCTTACCCGAAACACCAACAACCTTGTCTACCATGTCGTAATAGGGCTCTAATTCGGCATAAGAAATTGGCCAGTCGACGACATTCGCCCCGTCAATTTCGCCAAATTCCGATTTCAAGCGAAAGTCTATGGGCTTTAAACGATGAAAATAGCCACTCATCAAGTTTGATGAGCCGCCCACCATATTGCCATTCCAAAAGTCCCAGCCAGATTCGCTTGTTGCTTCACCTTGCCAGTAGCTAGAGCCGTCGTTTTTTACGTACTCTTCTTCAATAACATGTTGCTCATCCTCTAATTTTGGCGAATAGGTGGTGCGACGACAACAGGCCATTTCATCCTTAAAAAAATCTTCTTCGGTTAGCCAAGGGCCTTTTTCCAATATCAATACTTTTTTACCGGCTTTAGCTAAGGTGTAAGCCACCGGAGATGCACCAGCACCAGAACCAACAATACATACATCATATTTCATTACAGTGCTTTTCCTTGTGATTTTTGCTCCGACGTTATCGTTTCAATCTGGGTCACTTTTATGGCGCCATAAGCCGGAAGCTCAAAATAGCGTTTACCTATTGGTGGCATCGGGAAACCGGCTTGATGATTAAGCCATTGCCAGCCAATGCCGTTAGGATTGCCGCCATATGATGAGGGGGCCAACATGGCTTCAAAAATGTAGGTGAGTAGGGTGCTTAGCCAATTTTCACCAGCCTCAGAATTGGCAATAGCGCGCAAAGCGGACTCTTTTTGCTGTGCTGCTAACAAATGAAATGGTTGCTCTAAATTATTTTCGGTGTAGCCATTTAGCCAGTTAACGCCTTTTTTAATAAAGGCTTTTTCACCATCATCTATGGGTTGCTGTTCAATAAGGTTAAATAAATAATCTAAAGCCTTAATTTCGCTGGCGCCTGGACCAGAGGGGGAGCTTGGCAATAAATGATTTAACACACTGTCTAAAGTGCGCCACGGTTCGACTTGTTTATTGGCAGAGCCTTGGCTTACTTGTGCCCAAGCAACACTCGGCATCGACATCACAGCACCAGATAGGGCCGCCGACTTTAAAAAGTTACGTCGCGACACCCGACGTTTTATCGCCTTGGGGATGGTTATATTGTTATTAAAAAACGACATCGAGTTACCTTTGTGGTTTGGTTGATGAAATGGCTTGCTGGCGTTTTAGGTTGCGCTCATTATTGGCAGCTTGCCATTGGTTGATAAAATCTAGCCATTGGGCTCTAGAATATTTGCCATCGTGTAAAAATTCGGCGGTATCTTTAGACAAAATCACTTTACCTTGTCCCGTTGATACGTACATATGAGGGTAGCCTAGCACCGGTGGCAAACCACTCATAAACGCTTGATTGTCGTTGGCATCGCTGACGTTCACTTTTAAGCGCACAAAATTTTGATGTAAGGCTTGGTAAATGTCTGGGTTGGCCGTTAAAAAGGCATCAATTTTTTGACACCAAACACACCAATTGCCGCCAATTTCAATTAACACATTACGGTTTGTTTGACTGGCTAATTGTATCGCCGCTGCCGCATCTTTAAACGGGTCACGTTTTTCGTCATAAATTTTACTGTAAAGCGGTAATTGTTCGTGTATCAAAGTTGTTGCCGTTTCGCTGTTGGCTGCTGCGGCCATTATCGAAAATGACGGCGTCACAAAAGCGAGTGCAAAAGATAACGTTGTAAAGAAAGCTAAAGATAATATATTCATAGGTACAATTTATTTGGTTAACAACCTACTTACAAGACCTTTTCAGTTTTAACTTTATTTCGTCGAGTTTATGTTGATTTGGCAATAGCGTTGTCAAAAAGGGCGTTAGCAATGCTATAATACGCTGCAAAAATGACATTAGATTAGGGAACTTATATGCGTCCAAGCGGCAGAACGGCAGGGCAGATCCGCCCAGTCACCATTACTCGTCAATTTACAGCACATGCCGAAGGTTCGGTACTGATTGAATTTGGCGACACCAAAGTAATTTGTACGGCCACTGTTGAAGAAGGTGTACCTCGCTTTATGAAAGGCCAGGGCAAAGGCTGGATCACTGCAGAATACGGCATGCTACCTCGCTCTACCCATACTCGTATGCGCCGAGAAGCAGCAAACGGCAAGCAAAGCGGACGTACCCTAGAAATTTCTCGTTTAATTGCTCGTTCATTACGAGCCGCAGTGGACTTAGCCGCGCTTGGCGAAAACACCATTACGGTTGACTGTGACGTTATTCAAGCTGACGGCGGCACGCGAACGGCTTCAATTTCCGGAGCATGTGTTGCTTTAGTCGACGCCTTAAACCATATGCGCGCTAAGGGCATATTAAAAACCAACCCACTTAAGCATATGATTGCCGCGGTATC
Organism: Thalassotalea sp. 273M-4; assembly: GCF_041410465.1. NCBI lineage: Bacteria > Pseudomonadati > Pseudomonadota > Gammaproteobacteria > Alteromonadales > Colwelliaceae > Thalassotalea > Thalassotalea aquiviva. Next base: position 3,052,163 of record NZ_CP166961.1, on the reverse strand, counting down.
GGTTGGTATTTATGAAGGTGTTGCGGTTGCTGACTTAGATTACCCAGAAGATTCGGCTGCAGAAACCGATATGAACGTGGTGATGACCGAAACCGGAAAATTAATTGAAGTACAAGGTACGGCCGAAGAAGCACCGTTTACGTTTGACGAGATGCAAGAAATGATGCAATTAGCCAAAGACGGTATTGCCGAGCTATTTGATGCCCAAAAAGCGGCCTTAAATTAATCGTTAATAGGAAAATAGATGAAAGATTATCAACGCGAATTTATTGAATTTGCTTTGCAAAAAAACGTATTACGCTTTGGCGAGTTTACCCTAAAATCTGGTCGTAAGAGCCCATATTTTTTTAATGCGGGTTTGTTTAATAGCGGTGGCGACTTGGCTCGTTTAGGCCGTTTTTATGCCGCAGCCCTAGCCGATGCGAACATCGACTTTGATGTTTTGTTTGGGCCTGCTTATAAAGGTATTCCGATTGCAACGACGACCGCAGTAGCTTTATTTGATCATCACAACCTAGATGTTCCATACTGCTTTAACCGTAAAGAAGCGAAAACCCACGGTGAAGGTGGCTCTTTAGTTGGTGCTGAACTTAAAGGTAAAATCATGTTGGTTGACGACGTGATCACCGCTGGAACTGCGATCCGTGAGTCGATGGAAATCATCCAAAACCAAGGTGCAAAATTGTCAGGTGTGTTAATTGCTTTAGACCGACAAGAAAAAGGTCAAAGTGAATTATCGGCTATTCAAGAAGTTGAACGTGACTTTAATACCAACGTGGTATCTATTGTAAGTTTAAGTGATGTAATTACTTACTTATCCGATAAGCCTGAAATGGCAGAGCACTTAGAAAACGCTAAGGCCTATCGTGCGCAATATGGTATCGCATAAGTCGTAAAATATAGCTACCTAGCTAGATAGCAAAATGGGGCCTTAACAGCCCCATTTTTTGTGTCTTTTTGGCCCAATATACCGCGATGTATTTGGCCTTTCATCGCCTAGACCAAGCGCGTATTATATCGCGGTATTTGTTTACCACATTGCAATGACAACCAGGTAAAAAAAGTAATACCAACAACATTGGCCATGATGTCGGCCACACTAAAGGTACGAGTTGCAAACAGCAACTGGCTGAACTCTTCGCTTAAACTAAAAATCAGCACCAACAGTGAACCTAGTTGGTAGGTTTGGTTTTGCCATATAAATCGAAACTTAAACGCAAAATTGGCCAAGAGTGCCAATACGCCGTACATCAAAAAATGCCCCACTTTATCACCAAAAGGAATGCTATCTTTTAACGTAAATATGGCATTTTGCTTACCTAAATCGGCGTCAACAAGAACCGAGCACAACAAGGTGAAAAAGATCACAGCAACAAGTTTCATCAAATTTATCCGGCAAAGTTTCGGGGCTTTGTATTGTAGACAGGTAGGAGTAAAGATCTGTTTTATAATGTAAACTTTTGTGGCTTAATAGTACAGCTTAGGATTGTATGATCAGCTATTTAATACCATCCTAAGCAAATGGGTTATTGCAGGTCTTTAATGGCGGCAATGGCTTCACTTACCGTATTAAAGCGAATTTTTTCACTGCAACAATGGCCTAAAATGTGGACATGAGCTTGAACCAATTCGGTAATGTTTTCCACTGTGGCGTTGGCTATTGGGGTTGCCGTGGTTAAATTTTCTTGTACGTCAGGCAATAAAAATACTTGCCCTGTGCTGTCAATTAGCACATCGCGCTCGGTAAAAATATAGAGCAACATTTCTTCATCGTTTTGCCAGTCTTGTAAACTGTCGATGTAAATCAGTTCGTCTTCGTTATCGTGACGAACTAAAGCTGGAAAGTGAATCAAGGTAATTCCTTTTATGGTTATTTAGTCGCCGTTATCACCATCATCATCGCCACTGTGAGATGCATGACTATCGGAGTGACGATCATCGGCAGGATCGTGTTTAAGGCGATTGGTATTATTATTTTTTTGTTCTATTTTTTTCGGCTCATCTTTGGGTGACTCCATTGCTGGTGTTTTCGATGCTTCATGGCTCGTTGTCATAACGTGCTCTTTAATATACAAGTCGTGTTTTGAATAAGGGATTTCAATATCGGCTTCACTGAAGCGTTTATATATTGCGGTTAATATTTGGTCGGTAATGCGACCACGAAATTGGGGATCTTTGATCCAACCCATTACTTCAAAATCTAAGCTCGAGTTACCAAAGTGACGAAAACGAACGACGGGGTTAGGAAAAGCACTAATATCGGGTTCGTCTTCGGCTACTTTTTGTAAAATTTCTCGCACTTGGTCGATATCACTGCCATATGCGACCCCAACTTTGCAGCGAATTCGATACGTCGTATTAGGGCCGCCAGACTCATTGGTAACCTTGGTATTACCAATGACCGAGTTAGGGACGGTCAGTTCAATATTATCACGGGTTAATATACGGGTACTGCGCAGTCCAATATGTGTTACGGCGCCCCGTTCACCAGACTCTAGCACAATGTAATCACCAATTTTATATGGTGCATCGGCCATAATAAACACACCCGAGAATAAATTAGCTAAGGTATCACGAGCAGCAAAACCAACGGCAATACCGACAATACCAGCAGAGGCTAACAGCGCTGACATATCGATATTCCAGCTCGATAAAATATAGTAAATGGCAACAACCCAGATGATGATCAGGGCTAAATTTTGAAAGACAGGGAGTGTTTGAGGGTTAACAACTTCAAACTTAGACTCGTTATGAGCCATTAAGCGGAGTAAGATCTTGGTGATTTTTAAGAAGAACGAGGTCCAAATCACCAGCAATAAGGTATTTAGTATTGGGATCACAATCGTAGAAACAAACTCTGCAATTTCTAGTATTGAATTACCAAAGATAAAGGCAAAAACAAAAATGGTGTAATACAAGGGTTTTTGCAGTAAACCAATGAGCTCATCAGCCATGGCAAATTTGGCTTTGCTGGCAAAAGACCTAAGACGTGAAATTATGACTCGGTCTAATATCATCGCAACCAACCAAGCCCCAAAAAAGGTCAATAGCAAAAGGGAGCCGGTACGTAATATAGGATTATGCCAAATTAGTTGAAAAAATTCTGTCAGTTGGTTCAGTACCTCTTCCATCATTTATCCTTATTGTTGTTTATTAAGCTCTGCTTGTATTTGTTTTATAAGTGTATTTAAGACCCTGCATTATTGCCAGCTAACCAGTCATTTAAAACTTGATAAAATTCATCGCTGTGGGAAATAAACGGCGCGTGCGAGGCATGATGAAACACATAACAGTCACTATTGGGGGCTATTTTATCCATTTGGCTGATCATATCTTTCGGAACCAAGGTGTCTAAACGACCATAAAGGCGTAAAAACGGCACCTCGATTTGGCTAATTTTACAACGTAAATCCACCGTCTCTAAAAGCTTAAGGGCGCTGACTAGACTGGCGCTATCTGGGGTCGGATATTGCTCCATAAGCGCTTTAATCGCTTTAGTATCTTGGCGCACTGAGCTCGAGCCCATAGCTTGAATCTTTAAAAAGTTATTAATCGTTTGTTCGCTATTGACCATAAGTTGCTGTTGAAAATACTGCAGCACGCTCGGGGTAATGCCTGGCCAATTGAGGCCTTCGGTAAAACACGGCGAGCTGGTAATGGTGACTAAGGCTTTTACTTTTTTGCTGTGGTGAAGGGCGAGTTCTTTGGCAACCAAGCCGCCTAATGACCAACCAACAATTATTGCATTATCGGGGATGGAGCGGGCGACAAGTTCAGCGATAAAGGATAAATCATAAGGGCTAACACTGACATCTTGATTGCGACCAAAGCCAGGTAAGTTCAAATTGTACACTGTATGGGTAGCTGTAAAGCGTGCTGCCATCGGTTCAAAAATACCACTGTTTAAACCCCAACCGTGAATAAAGACCAATGGAGTACCTTGGCCAATACTGTCTATTTTTAATTTTTCTGTCATGCTTTATATCTAAACGTTGAAAGACATTTTATTGCTGTTCTAACGTTAAGTTTACGCAAAGGAGTGTGTATATGGAAATGAGCTACGTTTTTTTTCTTGGGTTTTTAGCTAAAAAGTCGATTCAGTTTTGCTGTCATCGCTATCGTCAATTCAAAGGTTTTTTATTTACCGGCTTATTTCGTTGTGATTTATGTTGTTTGCCTAGCGAACATGACCGACTGCTGTGCGAAACGTGTACCAAGGACATAAGCGAACAGTCATTTAAATGGCCACAAGATTTACTGCAATACCCTAAAATTGCCCAGCAATTACCAAAGATTCGTTTTCACCATTTATACGCGCTAGCGCCTTATCATTGGCCCTTTGACTCTTGGCTGAAACAATTAAAGTATCATCAACGCGCTGAAATTGCGCCCTTGCTTGCCCGTTTGTTGGCTCGGCGATTACAACAAATGGACGATCATAAAAATTGGCCCCAGCTTATCGTTTCGGTTCCTGTGCATCCAAAAAGGCTAAAACAACGCCTGTATAACCAAAGTGCATTGTTGGCTTACCCACTCGCTAAAACATTGTCGATTCCGTATTGGCAAGGTGCTTTTAAACGAATAAAAAACAGTGACAGCCAAGTTGGGCAGTCGGGAGCACAAAGGCGGCGAAAGTTAAAAGCCAACTTTGTGTTGTCGAAAAACATGCTAGATAAAAAGCGGGTATTACCCAACCATGTGGCGATTGTTGATGATGTGGTTACTACTGGCGCGACGGTAAGTGAGCTGGCCGCATTATTAACTCAACACGGAGTACAAAAAGTATCCGTGTTGAGTGTGTGTGTGGCACTTAAATTTGGCTAGGCCCTAGGCTAAAAATAGTGTTTGGGGTTTGCCGGCTCGATTATCGGCGCGTTGGCACTGAATGCTTTGGCAAAAAATAGCGCGTTCGCGACTATTTTTGAGGTGCCCAACCAGTAGCCGCGAAATACTAAGTTTTCAGAGCTGGCAATAATTCGGCCTCGGCCCACATTATGGGCCACAATAGCGGCATTATTCGCCACCATGTTGGTCATTTGTGGAGCACTGTAACCGCTTAATAGCGGTGCTTGATTGAACCGACTGACGGTTACAAATGGGGCGTTGGGCTGTTTGATGATAACCGTAGAATTTTTAAATATCGGTAAATTTTGGTCATTAAAACCAAAGCCTAGTGGGTGTGACGTATCTAATGTTGTCGAAAAAATAGTGCCAGCAATGCGTTGCTGTGCGCCATGCTGTTGCTTGTCAGCATAGGTGTATTGGCTGGTATCAAATAACCCATTTAATTCATTCGCTTTAACCGTCTCGACTTTGAGTAATCCTTTATTTGCCAAAAAGCTCGCCCCCCGGCGTTGAGCGTAAATGACACCACCATTAGACAGCCAATGGCCGAGTTTATCCAGAGTTGTTTGCGACAGTTGTTGATAACGCCCATCAACAAAAATCACATGGGTGTAATGGTTAAAATCAATTTGATGCAAACGATACATCTCAACAATCGATACTGGAACCCCTAAAGTGTTGTCTAAATAATTCAGCATATGACCCGCTTCATTAGGGGTGACACCCTGACCACCGACCATAAGTACTTGCACGGGGTTAACCGGTCGCATTGAAGGGCTTCCTAGCTCAATGCCTATGGGGGTTAAGCCGCTTTGCAATGGGTATACAGCAATGTCAAAGTCTTGTTGAGTTTGATTAAGCAACTCAAACCAATTGTCGACGGTTTGGATGCCTTTAGGGATCACAATTTGACCCGCTGCAAAGTCCATCTTTTGGCCGTTCACCATTTGGCTAAAGCTTTGGCTCGCAACGCGGGCTTTGATCCCTTGGTTTAACAGTCTATTTAACAATTTCGGGGCCAAATAGTGTTGCCAAGAAAAGGTATATGCGTAGGCTTCTTTAGCTTGAAGATCCGAGTTAAGCGGTTGACGATTGGCTTGAGTTTTATGCCAAGCGTTATTGCTAAACTTTAGGTTGCGCGACTTTACGCTATTGCTCACCAAATCAAACGCCAAAGGTAAAGTCCAACCGGAGACGTCGTAAAAGGTGTTGTTACGAAATGAAGTGACTTTCTCAAAGATGGTTTTGATCAGTCGATACTGAGGCTGGTTATATGGGACAAAGTAGCTTTGGTTGGCAACAAACAAAGCTTCATCGTCGTCCTCTTGATAGTCGCGTGTCAGAGCATAAGCGTTGATCTCGTGTTGGGCTAATAAATGTAAAAACTCATTAAGTCGGTGGCTATCATTAGGCGCACTGATCACAAAGCCATCGCTTGACTCATCATCGGCAAGACGCAGATTTTGTTGGTAAAAATCGTAGCGAAATTGTTGCAATGCGGCTTTGTTTTCAACAGCGGCTTTTAACGTTGAAAACGACGTTAAAACATGATTTTTAATGCCGTAGCTAAACGTTAATACACCATTAATACTGTCGGTGGCAAAGCCTCGAGAGCTCGCTTGTTCAAACAAAATACCGACCGTGCCATTAATATCAGGGTAGGTTGAACCTTTGCCGTAATAAAAATCATCAAAGCTTTCTTGGCTATAGTACAAACGGTTTTCTTGATCGAGGGCATCGGCGTGATAGGTCGCAAAAATCTGGGTAAGTTCGATATTTTTCGCTGGCGTTAAGGGGTTGGTTCTAGAAGGAACCCCTGGTTGGAAAAAATAACTGCTGTCTTTACCCATCTCGTGAAAGTCAGCTAACACGTTTGGTTTAAAATGATGGAATGTGCGCACCCGGTTGCGACTTTCAACTTGGGTCAGGGGTAACCAATCTCGATTCAAGTCAAACATATAATGGTTGGTTCGCCCCGAAGGCCATTGACGATGATGGGTACGGTGGGCAGGGTCGGTGTTTAACGAGGCGTTGCGATTACTGTTTACCCAAGTGGTGAATAAATCCATGCCATCTGGGTTCATGCTCGGTTCAATCACCACTATTACGTTATCTAACAGAGTCTTGGTATAGTCGGTGTTGGTTGCGGCCAAATAATACGCCACTAACATCGAGGCATTGGCGCCACTGATTTCATTACCGTGAATCGAATACCCTAGCCACACTACTACGGGCTCATTGTCATTGGGACTAAGATTATTGCGACGTTGTTGCAAGATTTGGTCTAGGTTTTGAAGATTCTTTTCGCTACTGATAACCGCTACGACTTGCTTACGGTGCTCGTTTGTCATTCCCATGTGTTGTAGCTCAACTTTATTTGAGCTGTTAGCCAGTGCGTCAAAGTAGGCCAATAACTGATCGTGGCGCACATGACGGTCGCCCACATGAAAACCAATCACCGATTGAGGTGTCGGAACGTGGGTTTGATACGTCGGTTGTTCGGGAAAGTAGTAGTCTAAGCTTGCAGATTGTGCGCTTGAGATAAAAAGAGCGCAAAGCAACATAATCGATGCTTTTAGGGATTTGATCACAGCCAGTCCTTAAATATTTTTATAATTTTTTAACAACATATTAAAGGCATACTAGAGAAAAACCTATATTTTGTAAATTTTAACGCGGTAACTAACTTTATATTCACGATAGACAGTAGTATCATAGGCATACTTGAGCCTTTTACTCGGGTATTGCAAAACAGTACAATCGATTAAAACCATGGCCAAATCAATTTAGTTAACGACTTACGAGAACGAATGATGATAAATATTTCCGATACCGCCCAGGAACATTTTGTAAAATTGCTATCAAATCAAGCAGAAGGTACCTGTATCCGCGTTTTTGTGGTTAATCCTGGCACGGCTCAGGCAGAGTGTGGGGTTTCTTACTGCCCAGTTGAGGCGGTTGAACCAGATGACATTCGTTTAAACTACAATGGTTTTGATGCGGTTGTCGACAAAGACAGCGAGAACTTTTTAGTCGATGCCGAAATCGATTTTGTTACCGACCAGATGGGCTCGCAACTTACATTAAAAGCGCCGAATGCAAAATTACGCAAAGTCGCTGACGATGCGCCTTTATTTGAACGTGTAAATTACTTTATTCAAACCGAAGTAAACCCTCAACTTGCTGGCCATGGTGGTGAATGTCAACTGCTTGAAATTACCGAAGATGGTTACGCCGTATTGCAATTTGGCGGTGGCTGTAACGGTTGTAGCCAAATTGACTTAACCGTAAAAGACGGGGTTGAAAAGCAACTTATTACCTTAATGGGTGACGAAATCAAAGGGGTTAAAGATGCTACCGAACACCAACGTGGTGAACACTCATACTACTAAGTTGTGAGCAATCATTTAATCGAAAATATAAAGGGCCAATCGGCCCTTTATTGATCTCATACCCACCCATTAGGTGTTATCCAACGTGGCTTCTTTTTAGGTTTTGATAATGATAACCACTGACCAAAAACATTAAGGCCATAAACGGCATGGTGGTGTAAATTAGCACTTGCCAGCTGCTGTTAAATAAGACCCAACCCGATAACAAAGACGCCAAAGCTTGTAGGGTAAAAATACTAAAATCATTAAGCGCTTGTACTTTATAACGCTCACTTTCTTGATAGCTTCTGGGCAATAACACGGTACCCGTGGTGAAGAGAAAGTTCCAGCTGATCCCAAGCAATACTAAAGCCCACCAATAATGCATCACTTGTTGGCCATTTAGTGCCACTATGGTTACGATGAAAAACAATAAAGTTCCTAACAGCAGGACTTTGGCACTGCCGATACGCTCAATTAACCTGCCGGTAAATAAAGACGGTAAAAACATCGCAACAATATGGCATTGAATAACCCACTTGGTGTCTTCTAAGCTATGTCCGCTCATACTGTGCATGCTGAGCGGAGTAGCGGTCATTAAAAAGCTCATTAAGCCATAGCCAATCGCCGCCGATAATAATGCCACGATTAAAATAGGTTGGGTTAGTATACTCATAAGTGGTCTTGGCGTTTGCTGGCTTTGGTTTTTGTGTTCGGAAACTGGGTTTGCAAAGCCCTGAAAAATAACCATGGCTAAGACCAATAAAGCAGCCAAACCTAAAAAAGAGCCGGCAAAACCATGCTCTGATTGGAGCCAGTCTTTTCCCATCACCGCGATTTCAGGGCCAATAAACGCGGCAAAAATACCCGCCAGCATTAATACCGACAATACTCTAGGGCCTTCTGCTAAGCTGACGCTTTCTAAGGCTGCAAATCTTAGTTGCTGGGTGAAGGCTAATGAACCGCCAAGAACAAAACTGGCCAAGGTTAACAACATGAACTCGCCATATAAAGCCGAGCACATGGCCAATAAGCATCCGACAATGCCAATGATAAAACCGATATTCGTGGTTATTTTACGGCCAAAATGTTGATTTAATTTTGCCACTAAAAACGTCGTAAGCGCTAAGCCAATAATCATTAAGCTCAGAGGTAAGGTCGCATAGGCTGGATCGGGCGATAATTTTTGCGCCAAAATACCGCCAATAAAGGTTATGGTTGGTGAAATACATAGCCATAGAGGTTGGGTGGCAAATAATACCCAAACATTTTTTGGGTACTTTAAGCCGTATTTTAAGAGCAATACCACAGCACATAGGGCAACAAGTTGTAGGATTAAAGCCATAAAACGACTCCTAATTTTGGCCAATAAAGCGCTGATTGTGTTTTTTGTAATGCCACATTAGGGTGACGCCTCGGGTCGTTAAAAACAGTAATAGTGCGGCCCATAAGGCGTGATTACCATAGTCTTTGAGAATAAACCACGCGGGGAAAAAGCAGCCAAACGTTGAAATAAGCATCGAGTTTCGCATCGCTTTTGCTTGCGTTAAGCCAATGTAAATACCATCAAATAAATAGCACCAACATGCCAATATGGGCAAAGCAATAATCCATGGAAGAAATACCTGAGCGTAAGCGATTACCTGATCTATGTTCGAAAGCATTAAAATAAATTGCTCGCCAAACAGATAAAAGAACACACTGTAACAAACGGCAAAGATAAGGTTGTAGACCATTGCCGTTTTTACCGCTAATTGTAATGCGGGGTGATCATTTGCCCCCTTGGCACGACCGACACGCGCTTCTGCAGCATAGGCTATACCGTCTAGACTAAACGAAATTAATAAAATAAAGTTCATTAAAATGGCATTAGCAGCAACCACGGTATCGCCAAGGCGAGCCCCTTGCAAGGTGATAAATACAAAGCAAAGCTCAAGACATAAAGTGCGAATTAGGATGTCTCGATTAAGCTGCAAATAAGGTTTCAATTCGACCATATTCAACAGGCGTTGCTTAAGCTGGCTTACATTGTTGTGAATATTAAGCTGTTTAGGGGCCAAGGTTAACACAATAAAATAGATGCCTAAGGCCGTGCCACTGTATTCGGCGATTAGTGTTGCGAAGGCGACCCCAGCGACAGCCCATTCAAAATACAACACAAATAGTAGGTCTAACGATAGGTTAATGAGATTGGTGACTATCAATAACGACATTGCCAAGCGAGCTTTGTGCATACCTAATAACCAACCTAATATGACCAAGTTAGCCAATGCTGCTGGCATCCCCCACACCCTGATTTGACTGTACTCTCTGGCATAGTGAACAACTTGCTCACTGCCCCCAGATGCCCACAAAAAGGCTTCGATGTATGGGTATTGCAATACAATCAGACTAAAGCCTATGATTAACGCAACCATTAAACCACGAGTTAACACCATCAAACTTAGGTTGGCGTCACCCTTGCCAAATGCTTGTGCAGAAAGGCCCGAGGTAGACATGCGTAAAAAGCCACAAAACCAAGTGATAAAGGTAATAACCATGGAGCCAACAGCCGTTGCACCTAAGTAATACGGTTCAGGCAGATGGCCAATCACCCCGGTATCGACTAAGCCTAAAATCGGCACCGTTATGTTTGATAAAATCATCGGGATGGCTAATGCAAACAAAGCATTGCGCTCAGACTTATGTGGGCTCAAGGTGATCCTTTAAATGAAGCTTTGGCGTTAAAAGTGTTATCATACCACGCGAATAATTTAGATGGTGGCCTCAAATGAAAAATATAATAACCAGACTTAAAACCTCTTTAATGTGGTTATTGCTTTGTTTTAGTTGGTGTTTACCGACCCAAGCGGCGGTAATTTTAGCGTATCATCACGTTGCAACAGACACCCCAAAAAGCACCACCATTTCGCCCAGTCAATTTAAAGCTCACTTACAATATTTAAAGGAAAACCAATTTCAGGTGGTGCCGTTATCGCAATTGGTAGAGCGCTTGCGCTTAGGTCAACTTTTTAAAGATAAAACCGTCGCCATCACCTTTGATGATGGCTTTAAAGATATTTACCTTAATGCCCACCCAATGCTGCAACAATATAAATTTCCATATACGGTATTTATTAATCCAAAGGTGGTGCCTAAAGCGTCAACCAAATACCTTACTTGGGCGGAGCTAAGAGCAATGCAAGACGATGGGGTGATCATCGCCAATCATGGCTTAACTCATGACTCTTTAATTAAAGCTCCCGTAGGTATTGACCCTAAAGCCTGGGCCGACCAAAAGATTGAACAGGTTGAGCAGGCGGAACAAATATTAAAACAAAAATTGGGCACCAGCTGGCGCTACTTTGCACTACCGTATGGTGAATACACCCCGTATGCTATTGCTCAGCTTGCACAAAAACAGTTTACCGTATTTACCCAGCAATCGGGAGCGATAGGCCCCAATACAGAAGCCAGTTTAATTCCGAGATTCCCAGCTTCAGAGCCATTTGACCGATTAACCACCTTAAAAACCAAACTGCATTCACTGCCCTTTAAAGTCAGTAAAACAAGCCAATGGCATGATCCGATCACCACTAACGGCGCTATTGTAAAAGCCAAAGTCGAGCTTAAGGTCGACGATTTCTTAACCCAACAAGTGCAATGTTTTGCGTCCAATGGTGAAAGTGAAGTGCGATGGCAAGGGCAACAGTATTTTGAGCTGCATTTAAAATCGCCCCTTAAAACGGGACGAACGAAAGCCAATTGTACAGCGCCAAGTGTGAGCAAGCCGGGACGATTTTACTGGTTTTCACTGCCTTGGTTTGTGCCTAAAGCCAATGGCCAGTGGTATGGTTGGTAGTGGTGTTGCTATCAAACAACAGGCGTAAAAAAACCAGCAATGCGCTGGTTTTTTATTACCTAAAGCAAAAATTAATCAATTTCTGCGTTGTGGTAGATGTTTTGAACATCGTCACTGTCATTCAACATATTCATAAACTTCTCAAAGTTTGCTTTGTCGTCTTCGTCAGTGATTTTCTTGTAGTCTTGCGGTACCCAAGTGATCTCTTCCATTTCAAATTCAATGCCAGGGATCTCATCGGTTAACGTGGTTTTGACTTTGTAAAACTCAGTGTGAGGGGCAAATACGGTAATGATACCGTCTTCTAATTCCACATCAGTCACGTCTACGTCGTTCATCATTAGCATTTCAAGAATGGCTTCTTCGTCATCACCTTTGAAGCAAAATACCGCTTGATGATCAAACATAAACGAGGCAGAGCCTTGAGAACCAATTTTTGAATTGGTTTTGGTGAATGCTTGACGTACGTCTTTAATGGTACGGTTGCTGTTATCGGTTAGACAGTCAACAATTACCATACAGCCACCTGGGCCAAAGCCTTCGTAACGTGCTGGTTCGTAGTTTTCACCACCGGCACCACTTGCTTTGTCGATCGCGTTTTTGATTACATGCGCAGGAACCTGATCTTTTTTCGCTTTGTCGATTAATCGACGTAACGCTAGGTTACCATCAGGATCAAGACCGCCGTTTTTCGCAACAACGTAAATTTCTTTACCGTATTTAGAATAAATCTTGGTTTTCATGCCCGCCGTTTTGGCCATGTCGGCCTTGCGGTTTTGGTATGCTCTACCCATTTGAATCTGCTCTTCTTACTAAATTTCGCTCAATTTTATCAATAATGAGGACCTTATTACCAGTCACTTTTATCGTGCTTTTGTGTTAGCGCAATAATTAGCAACGATAAGGCGCTGTTGATTAAATTTCAACCCTTGTTTTTGTTAAGGCAAATCATTCCTTAAGTTTGTGGTAAATTTTCTCAAAATCAGTGACTAAGGCTTCTTGGTCAATGCTTGGAATACTGCCTGGCTCGGTCGCCGGCAAGGGTTTAAATATGGCTTGAATGTTTCCTTGCGGGTTGGTCATCACAATTGAGGCGCTGTGATTCACCAAATAGTATTCTTCGTTGGTATCGGCAATCGCATACATTAAGCCAAGGTTACGGGTAAAGGGGTAAAGCACATCATGCTCAGCCCGAACCGCAACAAAGTCTGGGTTAAAGTAGCGAATATAGCTGTTAAGTTTGCTCACAGTATCACGTTTGGGATCGGCACTAACCAATACCACTTGCACTTTATTGTTGGTGAGCGCCTGCAATTTAGGATAAATGTAGGTGAGCTCTTGTAAGGTCATTGGACAAACATCTGGGCAAGAGGTGTAACCAATAAAAAATAAACTCCATTTGTCTTGCAGTTGGGCTTTACTAAACGACTGGCCATTATGATCGGTGAGCTCAAAGTCACTTAACAACCGTGGCTGCGGGTAAAGCAAAGCATGCTCGGGTTCACTTTGCTGTTGTTGATATTGATAAAAGAAAACCCCGAGGGCGGCAGCTGCCACCGCCAAGATAAATACTAGCGTTTTGTTCATACGTTACAGGCTACCTGGAATTAAATAGTGATCGAGCAATAAGATAATGAACAATAACATTAAATGCACAATAGAAAAACGGAAGGTTTTCATCGCGGTACTTTGCTCTGGGTTAAATTTTAGTTTCCATGCATAAGCGCAAAAGATTAAATTTAATGCACAGGCACCCACTAAGTACAACCAACCACTCATGCCAACCAAGTAGGGCAATAAGCCAACGATAAACAGTAAAATGGTATAAAGCAAAATTTGAGTTTTAGTAAAACTAACGCCATGGGTTACCGGCAACATCGGGATATTGACCTTAGCGTATTCATCTTTACGGTGAATCGCCAATGCCCAAAAATGTGGGGGAGTCCAGGTAAATACCAGTAAAACCAATAACAGGGCATGAGGATGAATTTCATTGGTCATTGCGGTCCATCCCAGCAAGGGCGGAATGGCACCAGAAAGGCCGCCAATAGTAATGTTTTGTGGTGTTGCTCGCTTTAAATACAGGGTGTAAATAACCGAGTAACCCACCAAGCCCGATAAGGTTAACCACGCGGTTAACGCATTGACTAAGCCGTATAACACTACAAAACCAAAAAACGACAAAGCGGTCGCGAAGATAATCGCATTCACATTACTCAAACGTCCATCGGGTAAAGGACGGTTGTGGGTTCGGGCCATTATGGCATCGACTTTTTGATCGACAATGTGATTAAAAGCTGCTGCCCCGCTCGAAAGCATACCGATGCCTAACATGGCGGGCAATAAAATTTGCCATGGAATCGCCCCAGGAACCGACAAGCTCATGCCAACCAAAGCGGTAAGTACCAAAAGCGCCACCACTCTGGGTTTGGTTATTTCATAGTAATCACGCCATGATACGGCGTTCGCAGTGATGCTTGATGACATATTTTCGATAACTTTACTCATACGGGCTCCTAAGTCTTGCGTTTAAGGCTATAAGCCAAAGTAATTAGGCTTAGCATCAACAACACCGCAACCACATTGTGAGAAACGGCAACGGCAAGAGGTAATTGAAAAACAATATTGCTAACCCCAAGTGCCACTTGGCAGCCAAGAATAAAAGCAATAACGATAGCGTTTTTGCGGAAAAATTGAGATTGAGCTTGGCGATATATATTAAACACTAACCAGCCTATAAATAGGGTGGTAATAATCGCGCCAATGCGATGCATCACATGTATGGTGACTCGCTCCTCATGATTTAGAAATCCAAACTCGTAAGTCTCGCGGGCTGGTGGAATTAAATCAAAGGAATTACTAAAGGTCAGTTGCGACAACCACCCATCTTGGCAAATGGGTAATTGGGTACAAACCAAGGCAGCGTAGTTCGATGAGGTCCAGCCCCCAAGGGATATTTGTAGGGTTAATATGGCGATCGCAACTAAGGCAAAACGGTGGTATTTTTGCAATGAAAAATCACCGCCAACAACCCGATAAGGGGTCAACCTTAAAAACAGCAGATACAACAAACATAAGGTTATAAAGCCGCCAAGAAGGTGTCCCATCACCACCACGGGCATCAGTTTAAGGGTTACCGTCCACATCCCAAGCGCCGCTTGAAATATCACCGTGGCCAATAACAACGTGGGTAATAAAATTGGCGTGCCTTGCCTTCGATTCTTTAATGCCAACACAAAGATTGCGCCAATAAGCAGACCCAAAGTACCGGCAAAATAGCGATGGATCATTTCGTTCCATGCTTTTTGTGGTTCAACGGGGCGCTCTGGAAAGGCTTGTTCGGCTTTGGCAATTTCTTCAGCCCCTTTTGGGACATCTAAAAAGCCATAACAACCCGGCCAGTCAGGGCAGCCTAAACCCGCATGGGTGAGGCGGGTATAAGCCCCTAAAGTAATCACTATAATTGCCAATACAATGGCGGCTACAACAATGGTTCGCGTGCTTTTCATTAGCCAATCCTTGAATATTTTAATAGTTTTTTAAGATCGCTCAGCATGGCTTTGCCAAAGCTTGGGACCTCGTTTTCAGAGATAGGTTGTTGATAACTGATGATGATATTGCCAAGGGGATCGGCAATATAGACTTTCGAACTTGAAAGCTCAGTGGCAACATGAGCTGGTGCGCTTATCACCTGCCAATGGCGTGCATCTAATTGCTTTATTTGCTCTAAATTTACCGAAGAATGGGTTAAGGCTATTGGGGTCACTCTCGGGGTTTCTCGGCCCAAAGCAAAGTACGAGTTTTGGACTCCCAGTAACGTATGCTGACAGCGCTTATTACACTCTTGTGGCAGCGAATATATCACTAACCATTGTTTGGTTTTGGGGGCTTCGATGCCAACGTCAGCAAGGGTTAATGGGGTTTCAATTAATTCGCCTAGGTTGGTTACCCCGTAATTAAACCATTGTTGGGTCAGCGCAAATTTGGCCAATACCACAGGAATAATAAATGCCGCTAACAGTAAAATAAAACTGCGGCGAGAATTGCTATGCTCGGATTTACTCATTAGCGTCACCTTTATTTTTGTTATTTTGTCGATTATGTAGATTGTTATAACTGGCCCAAATCATTAACACCAACCAGGCCGTTGCAAGACTAAACCACTGTAGAGCATACCCTCGATGTTTCTCAGGGGGCATAACCACAGGTTGCCAATTTTTTTGATAACCAATGCGCTCTTGTTTGTCGAGCAAGACAACAAAGGGCAATAAGTCTTTATTAATAAGCTGGGCGATTTTTTCAGGTTCAATTTGTTGTATGCGCATAGGCCAACGGGTAGCATCTAGCGGCGTTTCTTGGATAAAACGGTTGTCTTCTAACAAGCGCACATGAGCGACTAGTGAAACGGTGCCTGTTATCGGAGACAGTGATGGCAGTATGGTTCGATCAAGAGAACCTTGCACCCAACCTAAATTGACCAGTACCTGGTGTCCGCTTAAATTGTCGATAAAGCGTTGAATAACGTGGTAGCCTAATTTGCCTTGATGGGTTTGATTGTCTAGTAATATGGGCTGTTGATTATCGAAACGGCCCTCTAAGCGCACGGGCAAATCGTTGATGTTATCGCCAATGGAGACAATTTGACTCAAGCTAAGGGGCTGTGTTGTCGTGAGTTCTGAAATTTTTTGCAGACGCTGTTGTTTATCATCTGAACGCGATAACTGCCAAAATCCAAGCTTGATTAATCCTAAAAAAATAAGCATGGTAAATAGTATCCATGGCCATCGCCAACTTCGAACCAGATGCATTAATGTGAACTTGGTGTTTAAATCATTCATAAAATCATCTTTAAGATGTACAGCTTTAGCCTTTGCAACATTTACTAACGGAGACTTCGGTGGAAATCTATAAAATTGTCATTTTAGTGGCACTGGCATTCATGATTTACAACTTATTCAGAGCGTTATTTATTATGAATAAAAACGATCCGAATAACCCGCCGATGTCTAAATTTATTGGCCGACGGGTCTTGATGTCGGCCATCATCGTATTAATTATATTGCTGGGTATCGTTTTTGGTTTTATTCAACCTAACCCGAGACCCTATTAACCTAGGGTTTTGCTAAAAACCAAAACCCTTTTTTTACAATACGTAAACAAAGAAAAACAGTAAGACCCAGACCACATCAACAAAATGCCAATACCAACTGGCCGCTTGAAATGCAAAGTGATTATCTGGGGTAAAGTGACCCTTAAATACCCGTATAAACATCACAATAAGCATGATAGTTCCTAAGGTAACGTGCAAGCCATGAAAACCGGTTAACATATAAAACGTATTGCCATAAATACCACTGGCCAGTGTTAAACCCATCACGGAATAAGCGTGAATATACTCTTCCACTTGTAACACTAAAAACGCCACACCCAGTAAAATGGTTAAGCCTAACCACGCTTTTAATGCTGCGCGTTTATTTTGCTCCAATGCGACATGAGCAAAATGCGCAGTAACCGACGAACTAAGCAGCAAAATGGTGTTATACAAAGGTAAACCACCCCATCCCATCGCTTCTGTTGTGGTGCCGTCTGGGGTTTTGGTTAAGGGCCAAGCGGCCTGAAATTCTGGCCATAACACTTGAAAGGTTTCTAAGTTATTACCAGCACCGCCTAACCAAGGCACGGCGATCACTCGG
Organism: Thalassotalea sp. 273M-4; assembly: GCF_041410465.1. Classification (NCBI taxonomy): domain Bacteria; kingdom Pseudomonadati; phylum Pseudomonadota; class Gammaproteobacteria; order Alteromonadales; family Colwelliaceae; genus Thalassotalea; species Thalassotalea aquiviva. The sequence continues at coordinate 3,034,413 of NZ_CP166961.1, read as the reverse complement.
GCGTAAAATAATGCGCCAAAGAAGGCGGCAAAAAACATCACCTCAGAAAAGATAAACCAGCTCATCCCTTGACGAAATGAATTGTCCATTTGAGCGCTGTATTTACCTGCCATAGACTCGTCAATTACATTGCCAAACCAGCCAACAACCATATAAATGACTAAGATAATACCGGCTAATAATACCCAGCCACCAAAGCCACCTTGTTGATTTAAATTGGCGACATAATCTCCAGCGCCAACCGCGATTAGAAACAGGGCAATGGCACCAATAATCGGCCAACGACTTTGCGCGGGTACGTAATAATTTTCATGTTGTTTTGTCGTCATCGCTTTCTCCTAAGCAATACCTGTAGCCATTATGAATCTTTGTCTTTGGTTACGTCATAAAGGGTGTAAGACAAAGTTAACTCAGTGATATCTTCGGGCAATTCGGGATCCACATAAAACTGCAAAGGCATCCACACATCTTCATTTATTTTGAGCGGTTGCTGGTTAAAGCAAAAACATTCAATTTTTTGAAAATAATTGGCCGCGATCCCTGGTGATACCGAGGGAATAGCTTGTCCGATGGCATCTCTTTTAGATTCATTTTTGGCGTAAAATTTTATAAATTTCATTTCACCTGGGTGCACTTTTATGCTGTTCATTTCAGGCTTAAAAGCCCATGCCGCACCTTGTGCCGTGCGGCTAATAAATTGGACAGTAACCAGACGCGAGGTATCAACACCGTCGGCCGTATAGGTTGTTGCCGTGCTGGCGGTTTTGCCATTTAACCCGGTGATTTCACAGAACACATCGTATAAAGGAACCAAGGCAAAACCGAAGCCAAACATCGCCACAACGGTAACCACCAATTTGGTGACCGTTTTTTTGATTTGCTGATCTTGGTTTTGTTGCCGAGGTTCTTTTGTGCTCATAACCCTTCCTACTTAACCACTGGTGGGGTGCTAAAGGTGTGGTATGGTGCTGGCGAGGCGACCGTCCACTCTAAGCCTTCAGCGCCTTCCCAAGATTTCGCTTCAGCTTTCTTACCGCCTTTGATGCACTTAATTACCAACGCTAGGAAGATAAGTTGTGACAAACCAAATAAGAAGCCACCAATACTGACCCACTTGTTAAAATCGGCAAATTGTAAGGCGTAATCTGGGATCCGACGTGGCATACCGGCTAAGCCTAAGAAATGCATCGGGAAAAACAGAATGTTAACGGAGATCAAAGAACACCAAAAATGCCAACGGCCCAAGGTTTCGCTGTACATATGACCGGTCCATTTCGGTAGCCAGAAATAACAGGCCGCATAAATTGAAAATAAAGAGCCAGTCACCAGTACATAATGAAAATGGGCAACGACAAAATAGGTATCATGGTATTGGAAATCGACTGGGGTCATGGCCAGCATTAAGCCAGAGAAACCGCCAATGGTGAATAGAATCACAAATGCGATAGAAAACAGCATCGGAGTTTCAAAGCTAATCGCACCCCGCCACATGGTGGCCACCCAGTTAAAAACTTTAACCCCAGTGGGCACCGCAATGAGCATGGTGCAGTACATGAAGAATAACTCACCGGCCAATGGCATACCGGTGGTAAACATATGGTGCGCCCAAACAATAAACGATAAGAATGCTATCGAAGACGTGGCGTACACCATAGAGCTGTAACCAAACAGTTTTTTGCGTGAAAACGCTGGAATGGTTGTGGAAACAATACCAAAAGCAGGCAAAATCATGATGTACACTTCAGGGTGACCAAAGAACCAGAAGATATGTTGGAACAATACCGGATCGCCACCACCTGCAGCATCAAAGAATGAGGTGCCAAAGTAAGTGTCGGTTAAGACCATGGTGACCGTACCGGCTAATACCGGCATTACCGCAATCAATAAGTAAGCGGTAATAAAAAACGTCCAAACAAACAATGGCATTTTCATGTAAGTCATGCCAGGGGCACGCATATTCATAATGGTTACAACAATGTTTATTGCCCCCATAATGGATGAAATCCCCATAATATGAACGGCAAAAACGAAAAATGCGGTCGAACCGTTTGAATAGGTTGTTGATAGTGGTGCGTAAAAGGTCCAGCCAAAGTTAGGACCACCGCCTTCTAAAAACAAAGACGCCAATAAAATACTAAAGGCAAATGGTAAAATCCAAAACGACCAGTTGTTTAAGCGAGGCAGAGCCATATCTGGAGCTCCGATCATCATCGGTAACATCCAGTTAGCTAGACCGGTAAAGGCCGGCATAATGGCACCAAAAACCATGATTAAGCCATGCACTGTGGTCATTTGGTTAAAAAAATCTGGTTCTACAATTTGCAATCCAGGCTGAAAAAGTTCCGCTCGAATGACCATTGCCATGGCACCGCCCGTAAGCAGCATAATAAAAGAGAACCATAAATATAAAGTACCAATGTCTTTGTGATTGGTGGTATATAACCAGCGCTTGATGCCGGTCATTTTATGATCATGATGTTCGTCATGATGTTCTAATGAATCAGTAGCCGTTGTCATTATCATTCCCCTTACTTATTAACTACCGCGCTGGCTTGAACCACATCACCGGTGTTATTACCCCAAGCGTTACGCTCGTAGGTGATAACCGCAGCCAATTCTTGTGGCGTGAGTTGGGCTGCAAACCCTAGCATCGAGGTGCCGGCTTTACCGTTGGCAACAACACTGATGTGTTCTGAAACTTTGTCAGGATCAATGGCGATGGCACTGCCTTTTAGGGCAGGGAATGCTGGTGGCATACCAAGTCCAGTGGCTTGATGACACATAGCACACTTCGCCATGTACACTTGCTCACCTTTGCTCATTAGCTCGTCCATTGGCAAATCAGCAAGTGACGCTTGCTCACTTGCTGGTGGCTCTGGTGTTACTGTGGACTGGGAAGTTGAGGTCGCTGGGACCACGGTTTCTGCAGAAGCTGGAGTTGCACTACCGACTAGGGCATTAACGTCACTGGCTTGTACCATATCACCGGTGTTATTCCCCCAAGCGTTACGCTCGTAAGTCACTACAGCGGCAATTTCTTTTAAGGTTAATTGCTTGCCGTATGCTTGCATCCCCGTGCCCGCGCGCCCATTAACAATAACGTCAATGTGTTCAGACAACTTGTCAGCATCAATTGTGACCGGACTGTCTTTTAAGGCAGGGAAGGCGGGTGGTAAGCCTAAACCGTTCATTTGGTGACACGCGGCACAATGGGCGGTGTAGGTTTGTTCACCAAGTTGCATTAACTCGTCCATCGAAAGCGACGCATTTAAAGACTTCGCTTCTTCGGCTGCGGCTTGTGCCTTGGCAATTTTTTGTGCATTAACCCAAAGCTCATAATCTTGTTCTGAGCGTACATCAACCACAATGGGCATATAACCATGGTCTTTACCACAAAGCTCGGCACACTGGCCGCGATAAATACCAGGCTCGTTAACCTTGGTCCATGCTTCATTAATAAATCCTGGGTTTGCATCTTGTTTAACTGCAAAAGCGGGCACCCACCAAGAATGGATAACATCGTCAGAGGTGATCAAAAAACGTACTTTGCGGTTGGTCGGGATAACTAAAGGCTTGTCGACTTCCAATAAATAGTGCTGGCCTTTATCTGCAAGCACACCTTCACGGTTATCAAATTGCTCTTTGGGTGTTGATAAGACTGAATAAAATTCAATGTCTTGGTCAAAGTATTTGTAATGCCACTTCCATTGCGAGCCAGTCACTTGAATGGTTAACTCAGATTCACTGTTGTCTTCCATTTTTATTAAGGTGTTCGTGGCCGGCCAAGCCATGGCGATTAATATAATGATTGGGATAGCGGTCCAAAGAATTTCGACTTTGGTGCTTTCATGGAAAGAGGCGGGTTTAACACCTTTGGACTTGCGATGAAAAATCATTGACCAAAACATGGCCCCAAAAACGAGGATACCAATGGCAGTACAAATCCACATGACCATCATATGCAATGAATAGACTTCTTGGCTAACGTCTGTTACCCCTTGGGTTAAATTCAATTGCATGTCGGCCCAAGCTGAGCTGGAAAACAAAGTTCCCAAAAACAGCCAACCTAGGTTACGTCTTTTCACTCGACATCTCCTTTGCTTATTAGCACAGAAAATACAGAAAAAATAACCGATACCTCGATAGCTTTACGCTACATTCGATGCTTCATTTCCGTAACTTATTATTATATTTATGTCTACTTCAACTCTGCTTAAGGCAGTGGCTGAACCTAGTTTTTTATCAACAATTGCTGATATGTCTTCACCCCCAACCGTAATCAAAGCGACCCGTACCAAATTTGGTCGAGCAGCATAAAATGTCCAGTTGTTTTGGCCTTGCTGTTGTTAAACCACCTCAATCGAAAACAAAACTTGGGCAGTTTTGCTGACAAATTTGGTTTAGACAAAAACAAAACGTCAGAGAATGAATCCTTTTTTATGGCATCTAGGGAAAGCCCAAGATAACTTTTGTTTACTTTCCACTCTAGAATTACTTAAATTTTGATCAAGATCTAGTGTTTTGTAATAAAAAGGTTAAATAATTATGGGTTTATTAAATGCGGAAGAAAGAGAGTAAAAACAATAATTAGCAGAGAAAGTAGGAAACATGGTGGGTATAGAGACGGTCCCACCATGATATTAAACAAGCTTAGGCTGGTTACATCCAGTCGGCGTTTCGAATGACGCCAACGGCGATGCCTTCAATATGAAATGCTTGAGTGGTTAAATCGACAACAATCGGTGAAAAATCTTCGTTTTCGGCGTGTAAGTAAACTACGTTACCTTCACGCTTATAACGCTTAACGGTGACATCGTCTTCCACTCGAGCAACCACAACCTGACCATTATGAATGTTGGTGGTTTGATGCACGGCCAGTAAGTCGCCATCTAAGATGCCAATATCTTTCATACTCTCGCCGTTAACTCTTAATAGGTAGTCAGCACTGGGGCGAAATAAATTACCATCAATTTGGTAATGTTGCTCGACATGCTCTTGCGCTAAAATTGGTTCACCGGCAGCCACCCGACCAATTAACGGTAAACCTTCATCTTCTTGCATATGTTCTTCGGCCAGACGAATGCCGCGACTGGTTCCCGGAATAATTTCAATAAAACCTTTTTTGGCTAATGCTTTTAAGTGCTCTTCAGCAGCATTGGCAGATTTAAAACCAAAGTATTCGGCAATTTCAGCGCGTGTTGGTGGCATACCTGTATCAGCGATTTTTTCTTTAATTAAATCGAATATTTGTTGTTGTCGTTTGGTAAGAGGGCGCATAGTTGACCTGTTTATCTGTACAGTGCTAGATACTGTCAGTATATACAGCTAAATAATTATCGCAACAGGTAATTTATGTTTAAATTGGAATTTTGTGTAATCCAGTTTATTTCTAAAATAATCCAAGCAAAATAAACTGAGCCCTATGCTGTCTTAATTTACTGATTGTCTGTTTTGGCTAGCATAGGCAGTTCACTACCAGTGATTAAATTGTTATGTTATACCGGATTAGGCAAATTAACAGGGCATTTTTTTAGCTTAGATTTGACTGATACGTCAAAATTATTTTGTTTTAAATTGCTGATTTTAAAGGGATGTCGCTTTAGTGTCTGGTCTTTGTCATGGCCATGTCGTTTGCTTTAAAACGTTTTTTGTTAAGAATGGAATTCCTCAAAAATAAATTTCAATGCATATAAAAAAGGGTAAGCATGATTATTAGAAAACTTCGGTTACAGAGAGGCTGGACGCAAAGCCAATTAGCTGAAATGGCAGGAGTCACGCCTCGAACTATTCAGAGAATCGAGCAAGGACAAAACCCAAGTATAGAAACATGTAAAGCCCTAGCATCTGTTTTTGAGGTAGATCTTTCAATGATACAACCCAAGGAGACAATGATGAATCACGACGTTAATGTAAAGTCAGATGAACAAAAAGCTATGCTGTATGTGAAACGTGTTAAGGAATTCTATGAATTTGCACTGGTGTATATAGTGTTAGCGCTCGTTTTTTCTATTAAGTTTTATGATGAGCCGAAATTTTATATCCTTTTTGGCGGCCTCGGTGTTGCTTTAATTGTCCAAGGCCTTATAGCCTTTGAAAAAGTGCGTTTTTTTTCCCCCGATTGGGAAAAAAAACTGATTGAAAAAAAGTTAGGGCGTAAATTATAAGAAACCTTTCGTTCCGTTTTTAAGTCGAAGCGAGAACTGTTGACTGGTAACGGTTACCGTTAACTTTTTCTTGTCGCATTTAACGATTTTAAGCGCCTTGCCTGCTTGGTAATAGTGAAATTTGATTGCCCCTTAGAGGGCTTTTTCGTTTTATTAAGGCAAGACAAATTAGCTGCATTTGGTCGCACTGCCAACATGCATATTTGATTTTCAACGTCGCAGGAAGGCGCTTTAAGCGTAAAATATAAGGAAAGTCATTGTAGAAATGTTTGTAAACGCTTTCACATTTCAGCAATACATGTGCATTTGCACACCGCCAGTATTGCTCATATGATGGTAAAAATTTGCTCAATGAATGACTTGGGTAATGTTCGTTTCAACCATTTAGGGATTATGCAACTGCTCGTTGACAAAATACCAACTCGAGTTGCTGGTTTGCAACCGAGTTATTTTTTATGCTCAAAGCTCAATCAGTGACAAAGGAATATAAGCTATGATATTGGCTGAAAAAATTATCAGATTAAGGAAGCAGTCGGGCTGGTCACAAGAAGAGCTTGCAGAAAAAATGCAGGTGTCTCGACAATCAATCTCAAAATGGGAAAGTGCAAACAGTATCCCAGAATTAAATAAAATTATTGCTTTGGCGAAAATTTTTGACGTATCAACAGACTTCTTACTACTCGATGCAAACGAAGTTTTTAGCCCAAATAATGGTGAAAAACCAGCGGATAGGACGCTGGTAACCTTAGAGCAGGCAACAACATATGTTGAGGGTAAATTGGCAGTATCTGCTTTAGTCACCAAGGGCGCGATTTTATGTTTATGCAGTGTGATCCCATTATTTTTCTTCTTAGCTATGGCGCAACATCAACGATTAAACATCACCACAACTATTGCGGCAGCCTTGGGCGTTTTTGGTCTTTTATTGATGGTCGCGTTAGCGATTAGCTACTTTGTTCGAACCAATGAGTACGAGCAAGATTTAGATATTATCGATAATGAACGATTTGAATTGGCTTATGGCGTACACAGCGTTTTTAGTGAAAAACTGCAATCATTTAAACCCAAGTATAATCTTAGGTTATCCATTGCTGTCGGCTTATTTTTGATCAGCCCGGTGGCTCTAATGTGTGCAAGCATTTTTAATCAAAACACAGAAATTATTTTATTAATGTTAATTGTATTAAAGCTGTTTATCGCTGCGGGTATTGCAGTTTTGTTACCCGTAACGACTCGATTAAGTGCGTATCACAATATTTTGATGGACCTAACATTAAAAAATGAAAAGTTTGAGCGTAATAAGAGAATAGAAAGTTTTGCGCTATTTTATTGGCCACTGTTAACGGCAATTTTTCTTGGTTGGAGTTTATGGACAATGGATTGGGGGATCACTTGGGTTATTTGGCCGGTCGGGTCGGTGCTTTATGTCGCGCTTGTTGGTTTAATGGATTTACTCATAAAAGACTCGGTTTAGTTTTAATTATACAAAAAACTTAGATCTTGATTTTAGTTCGATCGGTTAAACTGGGTTAATTGCTATTTATTTTAGCGCCCTCTTTTATTCAAGCTTTACAACTTTAAACAGCCCTTTCAAGCGTTTATGCTTAGCATTGCAAAAATTTTAAGTCGAAATTGCACTTCAGATGTGTGCAACCAAGTCTTGATTAAATACATATTTTATCGGCCCGAAAGTTCCTCCAACTCAAAGCTTTATAAGTAAAAACACAACGCATATTAGAACCCTTACTCTAAACAGGGTTGATTTTTAATTTTTTGAGTTTACACTTGTGCGCTAATTTAAGTGTACACATGTAAACTCAATTGGTGTATTTATGAAAAAAACTTTGAATTGGGTCAGCCAAAATTTGCTGCACCATTCATCTTGGGGGGCGTATTTTGAGCCTCTGATACAAGTATTTAAACCCGCTTGGCGCGAAGGCTATTACCGAGCAACAGTAGTGGCTATCGAAGAGTTGATGGAAAATACCATAGCCTTGACCCTAGCCGTTGAAAAGTCTTGGCCAATTCATCAAGCAGGTCAGCACATAGAGTTGACCTTGCAACTTAATGGTCGATTAATCACTAGGGTGTTTACTATTGCCTCCTCACCACAACAGGCTAAGACCAAACAAAACATTCGATTGGTCATCAAACAGCAACGCAACGGTCAGTTGACTCCCTCATTGCATGAACTAGCCGTGGGCCATTGGGTTAATATTTCATCGCCAAAAGGCGAGTTTGTTGTTGAGCATCTTGCGAAGAAGTCACTGTGCTTGGCGGCAGGTTCTGGGATCACGCCATTTATTGCGATGGTTGAAGCTTTAAAAGCGCGTCATAGTAATCAATCTCAGGTGCACTTGCTTTACTATGCAAAAAAAGGCGAACACTTGTTAGTTGATGAGTTGTCGGCTTTAGCAAAAGACATCCCAAATTTCAGCTTTGAATTAATGACTCGCCAAACGCATGGCGATGTTGGTGAGCAACTTGCCAATTTTGCGCATACGGCACTGTATGTTTGTGGCCCGAATGCGTTCTACCAAAGTGTTGCCGATTTTGCTAAAGAAACTGGCAGCGAGCTTTACTCTGAGCATTTTTCACTGATTGCGTTTGCCCCATCTGAACAAGCAACGTTTGATTTGTCATACAACGGCAAGACGTTAGCGATCAGTAATTCATCCACCCTTTTACCCCAATTACTCGACTTAGGCGAGCGTGTTACCTATGGCTGCAAAATGGGGATTTGTCATCAGTGCCAATGTACGAAAAAAAGCGGTGTGGTGAAAAATGTTCTCACCGGAAAACTATCCGATAGAGGCGAAGAGCTAATTCAACTTTGTGTATCTCAAGTAATGACTGATGTGGAGCTAAAGATATGAGCCAAGTAACGAGTCCTAATTATGAGCGATTAGCCGAACAGCTTGATCAACTTAAAGCCTCAACAATGGAAAAAGTTGGGCAAGATGATGCAAACTACATCAAAAAGGTGATTATTGCGCAAAGACTGTTTGAATGGGGAGGCAGAATTTTATTGCTGCTGGGTTTTGTCAGTCCTATCCTTTGGGTGTTTGGCGTATTATCGCTGGCGCTTGGTAAAATTTTGGACAATATGGAAATTGGTCATAATGTGATGCACGGGCAGTACGACTGGATGAATGACAAACATATTAATGCCAAAGCGTATGAATGGGATATAGCCTGTGATGGTGCAAGTTGGAATCGAGTGCATAACTACGAACATCACACCTATACCAACATTATCGGTAAAGACCGAGACTTTGGTTACGGGCTTTTACGCTTGTCTAATGACTTTCGTTGGCGGGTGAAAAACCTTTGGCAATTTGTTACCTACCTCTTGCTGAGTGTGTTTTTTCAATGGGGGGTGGCGTATCATGAAATGGCGGCGGAGCGCGTCTTCTTTGGTAAGAAAAAACAAAATCGAGATCACAAAGTTACGCACGCAGAACTTAAAAAACGCTTTTTTAGTAAAGGTGCAAGGCAACTGGTTAAGGATTATTTGTTGTTTCCCTTACTGGCGGGACCGTTTTTTCTCTCGGTGTTATTAGGGAATTTTTGCGCCAATATTTTACGAAACTTATGGACATCCACCATTATCTTTTGTGGTCACTTTACCGGCGATGTGAAAACTTTTTCCGAGCAAGAATGCCAAAATGAAAGCCGAGGTCAGTGGTATTATCGTCAAGCGTTAGGTTCGTCAAACTTAAAGGGTGGCAACTGGTTTCATATTTTAACCGGACACTTGAGCTTTCAAATCGAGCATCATTTGTTTCCTGATATGCCGGCTAAAAGGTATCAAGAGGTGGCGCCAGAGGTGCAAAACATATTTAAAGAGCACAAAATTCATTACAATACTGGCAGCTTTTTAAGCCAATATGCTTCGGTACTAAAGAGAATTATTCGTTATTCTTTCCCATAGTTATGTTGTTGGCTAGGCAGTGAATGACTTTTCATCTGATTTTATTAAGGATGGAAACAACGTAAAAAACAAAAGCGCTTTAGCATAAAGCGCTTTTTTATTTTTTAAATACTCATTTAACGGGGTATTAAATTAGATGCTGCCAACTATCGATAACATTGCATGCATTGGGGCTCCAACACTGACTTGGTGAGTAGAGTGAGCATTGGGGAAATACAACTCATCGGTTACGTTTTCGATGTTTAACTGTAAACGTAAATCATCGGAAAGATCATAATAAATGGCGGCATCAACCCGAGTGTAACTTGGTAAAATCGCTGAGTTCGTGTTGTTGATGTAGCTTTCGCCTTGGTGGGTTAAACCTAAGCCAATACCTAAAGCAGGGGACACTTGATACGTACTCCACAGCGAGTAAGTTTGCGCGGGAAGTTCGCGTGGGGTTCTTCCGGTGGCACCATTTCTATTAACAATTTCACCATTAAGACGGCTATAGTTGGCCAAAACAAACCAATCTTCGGTGACGTTTCCGGTTAATTGAAATTCAAAGCCTGAAATCTCTTGGTCTACAACATCGAATGTTGATGGGTCATTGTCGGCAATTTGTGGCGAACTTTGGGTATTTTCAAATACCGCCGCAGTTACACTTAATGCATTTGCAAAGTCCCATTTTATGCCCATTTCTCTGTTGCTAAAGGTGTCTGGCGCAAGCTTGTCATCGTTGCCATTTATATCGGTATATTGCTCACCACTTCGCGGTAAAAACGACTCACTGTAACTGGCATAAAGTGACACATTTTCTTGGGGTTTATACACCATCCCCATACGAGGCGATATCTCTTCGTCGATGCGGGTACGGGTTTCGAGTACCGCAGGGTCGGCGTTAAAGACGTTAATATCAAAACGGTCAAAGCGCGCACCTAAGACAAGATCAAAGTGCTCTGAAAGGGCGATTTCATCTTGTAGATAAACCGAAATAACATCTAATCTTACACGAGTATCGTCGTTTAAATCGCTAAATGCCACACTAAAGCGTTCACCATCGGCATTAGTCCCGGCTAGGTTATTAAAGCTTAATGAACTTTCCACTAAGAAGTTCTCTTTGTCATTGCCTGTGGTGCTAAAAACGGGATTAAAGCGGTCTTGATTTGAATGGGTACGAATCATTTCACTACCAAAAAGTAGGGTATGGCCAAAAGCACCGGTTTCAAACTCGCTCACCAAAGTTGCCGAAAGAATAAGGTTGTCACGCAAGGTCGTATCAATATAACCGTCGAGGGTGACTATGTTGCTTGAACTGTCGTAATCAGTGGCGTAAAAATTTGAATATAGTTTATCGTAATCACCATAAAAGGCACTGAAGTTACCTTTTATGTAATCGTTAAATTGGTGCTCTAAGGCGACACGAAATACATGTGCTTCAAGCTCTTGAAAGTTATTTTTGGGATCGGCAAAGACCGCATCTTCTAATGCTTTGACGGGCTTGCCATTGTCATCGGTGGCAATACCTCTGTCGATAAAGCGTTGATGATTAATGTACTCGTATGACAAATCAACCGTGGTGTCGGCATTTAATTGCAAGCGGGCGGTAGGGTTAATGCCAGTGCGTTCACCTGCAAAATAATCCCGATGATTTTCCAGTTGTTCGTACATTGCATTTATACGTATGGCCGAATCTTCAGAAGTAATCACATTGGTATCTAACTCTACATTGTAGCCACCGAATGAATTAAACATTGTTTTGTAATGGCTAAAGTTTTGAGTAAATTCAGCTTTTTTAGATACTCGATTTAAGATGCCACCAGTACCACCTCGGCCAAACAGGAGCGCATTAGGACCACGTAAAATTTCAACTTGTTCTACGTTATACAATGAGCGGTAATATTGTACATCGTCGCGATTGCCATCCATAAAAAAGTCAGCGGTTGAACGAACTCCTCGAAATACCACCGCATCCCGATGCCCTTCGCCTTGCGAGCTATTGACCCCTGGTGTGTAGTCAATAATGTCACTAATGCTGGTAATACCACGAGCGGTGATTTCATCGGCTGTGACTATGGTTAAGCTTTGGGGAACATCAATAACTGGGGTAGGGGATTTAATCGAGTTTGACTCGTTAACCGATAAGTTTTTGCCTTCAACAACAATGCGTTCAATGTCATTGTTTAGTTCTGCAACTGCACTATGACTGACCAGCAATGTGGCCGCAATGGTAGAAAGTTTAAATTTCATTTGTCCTCCAACGTGACTCAGTAACGTTTAGCAAGTGATGCAATTAATGGCGTGTTTTTAAGCCATATGGTTAATCTCTGTTTTGTAATTTAGCACAGTTAAATCTAAATGCGAATGATTTTTATTTAGATTGGATTGTTTTTGACAAAAGGAAGAACGCACACATTTGATTCATCGTGTGCTGACAGTGAATGCGGTGGCACCGACATAGGATTTAAGGTATAGCAAATCCACTTTGGGTTGAAATTTCGAAAAGTTAATCGTCCTTAGGGCTTGGCTTGGTCATTTTTATGGGGTCAACCCACTGGTTAAATTGCTCTTTGGTTACTAGGTTTGATGCCAGCGCTGCGTCCCGTAATGAACTTCCCTCGCGATGCGCTTTTTGGGCTATTTTGGCGGCATTCTCATAACCTATGTGTGGGCTTAATGCCGTCACTAGCATTAACGATTGACTGACAAGTTTTGAAATTTGAGCTTCATTTGGCTCAATCCCGTTAATGCATCGGGTGGCAAAACTTTGACAACCATCACTTAATAAGCGTATAGATTGCAACAGATTGTAAATGATCACTGGCTTAAATACATTAAGTTCGAAGTGGCCATTGGAACCGGCAATAGAAATGGTGGTATGGTTTCCCATGACCTGAGCGGCAATCATGGTCAAAGCTTCGCATTGAGTAGGGTTAACTTTGCCGGGCATAATAGACGAGCCGGGTTCATTTTCGGGTAGGTGAATTTCATTGATCCCACAACGGGGGCCCGCCGACAGCATTCGTATGTCGTTGGCTATTTTCATTATGCTCACAGCTATGGTGTTAAGTACACCACTGACGTCAACGAGGGGGTCATGTGTTGCCAGTGCGGCAAATTTATTGCTGCTCGGCGTAAACTCAAGCCCCGTAAATTTTGCCACTTGCTGGCAGAACTTATGGTCAAACCCTGCAACCGTATTAAGCCCAGTACCAACGGCAGTGCCTCCTTGAGCAAGCTGATATAGACTCGGTAACGTTGCGTTTATTTTTATGATGGCATGCTCTAATTGGGCAGCATAGCCTGAAAACTCTTGTCCTAGTGTGATGGGCGTGGCGTCTTGCAAATGGGTACGGCCAATTTTTATTAAGTCACTGTATTGTAGTGACTTTGTTTTCAGTTCTTGGTGTAAGGTGTTTAGTGCAGGCAGTAACCTATGGTGTATTTCTAACGCTGTTGCAATGTGCATCGCGGTTGGAAAGCTATCATTGGAAGATTGCCCAAGGTTGCAGTGGTCATTGGGGTGAACAGGGCTGTTAGTCCCAAGTGCTGTACCTAACAATTCATTCGCTCTGTTGGCAATAACTTCATTTGCATTCATATGGGTCTGGGTACCAGAGCCCGTTTGCCAAACTGTCAAAGGAAAGTGCTGATTAAGCTGTCCTGTTGCCACTTCGGTTGCTGCCGATATGATGGCTTTGGCAATATGATCGTCAAGCAGGCCTAAATCGCGATTTACTTTCGCAGCGCTGAGTTTGACAATGCCTAATGCGCTAATAAGTGGTTCGGGTATGGTTTCTGTACCAATGGGAAAATTGATTAAAGAGCGCATTGATTGGGCGCCGTAATATTTATCATTTGGAACTTGTAACTCGCCCATGGAGTCATGTTCGATGCGATAGTGTGTCATAGGCTTTTGGTGGGGCGTCCTTTGTTGCAAACATTTGCTACTGTCTTGCCTTCATTATAGGCATTAATTGTTTGCCATGAGTTTCATCAGCAACTTAGATGTTCTAAGCAAATTAATCGCGCAAGCAGTATTGGTAACGAACTTAATGGGATTGCTATTTTTACCCTATAGATTTCTTTGTCGCTTTAGCAAGTAACTAAATGCAATTAAGCGCAATTAAGCGCAATTAAGTGCAATTAAGCAACTAAACGCAGTAAGCAAGGTGCAACGGAGCCTGAAGTTACGGGTCTATGGGCTTGTCTTTGATATATTTTTTGCCCGTTATCATGGCGGATACAAGGCCATTTTTTTCTTTAATTTCAGTAAAAACCACACCGACTAAATGTAAGCCAATAAAGAACAACAGCAGATAAAATGTCAGCACATGCAAATTAATGATTGGCTTTCTATATGCTCGCATTTGGGCATAGGCCTTAGCATCAACGCCTTCCTTTGAGCCCGGCGTTAGCTTAACAATGTTGCTTGACTCGTTATCTGATTTGCCAACATATTCTGCGATTTTATGACCAAAAGGAGGAAAGTATAAATCCGTACCCGCTAAAATTAAGCCTGTAGAGCCTTGTACTATCATCAAGGTAAATAATACGCTAATCATCAGCTTAGCCAGTGGGTTATGACCTACATAGGGTGATGTTGGTTGCTGGCGAATGGCCGCTAGGTATGACTTTAGCTCACCAAAAAAGCCTTTATAAAAAGGCGATACTCGGTTCCATCGAGCGTATTTATTGCCGATAAACCCCCAAATCATTCGCCCAATTAAGTTAACCACAAAGACATAGCCAATATAAACATGAATGGTTTTGAGTAAAATTTTACCCTCGCCACTGACGCCAAAACTTTTGCTATTTAAAATAAAGAGCCCTACCGCCATCAGGCCAAGAATGCAGATAACATTGAGCCAATGGAACAACCTAACGCCTTTATCCCAGACTTTAAACAAACCATATTTTGGCTGCCTAGCTGTTTTCGTATTCATTGGCATGGCTCCTTTTGGGGGCATCGGTCTGGCGAAATTTTTGGTTTAAATTATTGGCGCAAAAAGCGCCCTATCTACAGGAAAAGATGAGGGCACCTTAAGTTTAGAATATCCCATCGAACCGTGCTTAGAAGCGCAGATAAAATCTTTCATCATGTTGGCGAATTGTTAATTATGTTGTGATTTCGTTATTGGTCGCAACCCTTGTTATATAAGGCTTTTAGCCTAAGTTTTGAAATAATTTTTAGCTATAGATGACGCTTGGTTTTTAGGCTCTGATTATAAAAAAGTACAAAAAGAAACCGTTCGATAATATATGTAAAAAAACCTTTGAAAGGCTAGGGTTGCTCTGTTAAATTCGCGCCATAATTATCCCTGCTGGCTTGTTGAATCGGGTGTAAAAAATGACTCAAGCAGATGCGCTTGGTTGTCATGTTTTATGAAAAGACAATATCAGAAGCAAACTAAACACTTCTCATATGGTTTTACTTCGCTTCAGTGAGCCTGCTTTTTATTTGGTATGGAATATATGAAAAATAAAGTAGCGCTAGGTGTTGGTATTGCTCTGTTGTCTTGCTCAGTAAATGCTTCAAGCCTTTCAACCACAAATCAAGCAAAGTCCTTAGCTATGGGTGGCGTTGGTATCGCCGTTACCGACATTACTAATGCAATGACCCACAACCCTGCAATTTTGTCATCGGTAAAAGTAAGAGATAGTTGGTTTCTTTCTCTGCCAACGATTACTTTAGGTGTTAACGATGAAGATGAATTCGTTGATGCCTTAGATGAGTTTCAAGATAAAGACAGTATTGACGAACTTGAGTATGCCATTGACATGGCCGGTTACCCTGGTAGCTATAACCATGTTGCCGAAGTTGCAGATCGTTTATCGGGTGACTTAGAAGAGATTTCAGATCGTCGTATTGAAGCTGATGCCGGGGCCATTGTCTCACTTGCTGTACCGAGCCAAACATTGGGTTTTGGTTTGAAGGTTAATGTAGGAGCGAGCGTGGGTGGTGAGATTCACTATCGCGACGCCGAAACATTAACGGGCTTATCGAGCGACTTAAGAGCTTACGAAGACTGTTACCAGGCTAATATGAATCTGACCGGTAGTTGTATGCCAGAAGAATTAGCCTTGAACTATGTTGATCCAATCAGTGGTGAAGTGAACTTTAACGTTGATGACGATTTGCAATCTGAAGTTGTCGCTCAAGGTTTAGTGGTTGGTGAAGCGGGTTTAGCTTTTACTCATATGGTTGATTTTGATGGTATACCCGTGTCTTTTAGTGTTATGCCTAAAATGCAAAAAATCAGTGTGTATCACTATGCGGTTGGAGTCGATAATGCTGATTTAGATGATATCGGTGAAGATGAATATCTAACTGAAAAAACAGCCTTTAATGCCGACCTAGGGATGTTAGTAGAGTTAAACGAGCATATTAATTTAGGTATGACTCTAACCAATATTGTGGCGCAAGAGCTACAAACGGCAACAGCAATTGCTGAAGGTGGTGCGTTAGTTGAGCTAGGTCCACAAGCTAAAATTGGTGCCGCATTTGAATACGGCTGGCTTACCTTAGCTGTAGATGCAGATTTAACCAAAAATAAAGTACCTTTTTGCCCAGATGAGCAAGTTGTTGCTTTTGGCGCAGAATTAGATGCTTGGGATGTTGCTAAAATTCGTGTTGGTTTTCAACATGATTTAGAAAACGCTGACGGCGATTTAATCAGCGCAGGTTTTGGCCTGAATCTATTGGGTCTGACATTAGACATTGGTGCTGCAACCAATGATGATGTTGCGATTGCGAGTTTGCAACTAGGTTATAAATGGTAATAATCGTTAGCAACAGTCATCCAGTTAATGTCGCTTAATCTCGGTGTTTCAAGTTTATTTAAACAATACGCTTATCAGTAACACCAAGTTGAGAAATTAAAATAATGATGCTCAAACTTCGGTTAAGCGATATCTTGATGGAGATCTTTTAAGATCTCCATTTTTTTTGCTAGATTTTCATTGCTTTGTATCCGCAAAGGTTATTGATTCTTCTTGGCATGATTAACAATGGCCTTAACTATCGGCGGTAAAAAAGAACGTTTGGGGGTTATGGCAAAATAATCTTGCTTGATATGTTCAAACTCACAAACCAATGACACCTCAAATGTCGACATAATTTCTTGTTTTAAGATTAATGGCGCAGCAAAAGAACCAAAACCATCGCGACCTAGCGTTTTCATTAACGCAATATCGCTGGCATACATACTGACTGTGGGTGCAATATGGTGTTGTTCAAACCATTGTTCTAATTGCATGCACAAAGGAGTGCCAAGCCCGGGCATAACAAAACGTTTTTGATCTAAAGAATGGGGTAAGTTATCGCTAATCTTGGTGGCCAAAGGTTCTGGTGAAAACAAACCAATAGGGCTGGTGCCAATGCGTTCACAATGCGCGTTCAGGTGGTACTTAGACGGCATCGGTAACTCGGTTAAAATCAAATCAATCTCATAATTACATTGACGTTCAATAAGCTCCTCTAAGCTACCATCCTGACAGTCAACTTGGTGGGTTTTATGATGATCTAACAACGGGGTTAACCACATACTGACTAAAGATTTGGGCAGCCCATCGGTGATCCCGACTCGGCAGTAATTCGACCAATCTTGTTCACCTGTTTGTATTGTTTGCATCCATTCATTTGCTTTATTAAACATCTCATCGGCATATACTTTAGTTAGCACCCCGTAATCTGTTAGGGCTAAAGTTCGGCCGCGTTTTTCAAATAGCTTACGTTCAAGTCGTTGTTCAAGGGAAGCGATTTGTGCACTGACGGTTTGTGGGGTCAGGTGTAAGCTTTTAGCCGCTTTGCTAATACCACCCTCATTGGCGGTTACCCAAAAGTAGTACAAATGGTTAAAGTTTATATTCATAACGTTTCGCTTTTATCGAATTATTTATAAGGTTAAAACAGATATTATCTTATATTTAACTTTAGTAGAGTGAAATAGATGATGTAGATCAATCTTTTGCTGTCATTTTAACGATGAAACCCGAAGGGCTTCCTAGGAGCGACAATGTACAAATTATGGCTGGTTAGCGTTTCTTTATTTTGGAGCTTAAATGCGCACGCTAATGATGATGTGTTTTCGGCAGAAAAATACATCAAGACATGCTTGCAAGCGCAATTGAGTGATTCAGAACGACTCAGATGCAGTGGCTTCTTTTACGGCTTACTCAGTAAACAACAAAACTTATTGTCTAGCGATGACTCTGATGGTGTTATTGAGCGGGCCAAAAGTACCCGCAAGGCGGTCAACAATTATGCTTCTGTAAAAGGTCGAAATTTAGGGCTTTCAGCTATTTGTGTACCAGCGGGACTGGATTTAGATGAGTTTCGCAGGGTGATTAAAGAGTCGATGGATAACAGCAAAATTTATGACTACAGCGTAGAGGGCATCAGCACAACGTTAGCCTATTCTTTTCAATGTTCTTCAGAGTAATATCTTAAACATATTTTATGCCTACAATAATTCGTAAGTTTTTCGATCATGATGCTGCTTCTGGCATCGTTTTAATGGTTGCCGCCTTGTTAGCGTTAGTGGTTGCCAATAGTCCATTGTCGGTATTTTACGAAATGCTGATCAGTATTCCAGCAGGGATACATATTGGACAACTAAGCATAGATAAACCCATTTTATTATGGGTTAATGACGGCTTAATGGCGGTGTTTTTCTTTTTAATTGGGCTTGAGCTTAAGCGCGAAATCTTACAAGGCGAGCTGTCTAAGCCAAGCCAAGTGGCGTTGCCTGTGATGGGAGCCATTGGCGGGATGATAGTTCCGGCGGCCATTTATTTGCTGTTTAACATCGATAATGAAACAACCCGCCAAGGTTGGGCAATTCCAGCCGCAACCGATATCGCATTTGCTTTGGGTATTCTGGCGTTGCTTGGCAAGCAAGTCCCGACCGCGCTAAAAGTGTTTTTGGTGACCTTAGCCATCATCGATGATATTGGTGCGATAGTCATTATTGCCTTATTTTACACCGACGATATCGCTAATACGCCACTGTATATTGCCTGTGCTTGTTTAGCCATTTTATGGTGGTTCAATCGCCGTAATATCACCGACATCCCAGCTTATATGCTTGTTGGTGCTGTATTGTGGATCTCGGTTTTAAAGTCAGGCGTGCATGCCACCTTGGCCGGTGTGTTATTGGCGTTCTTTATTCCGATGGAAGATAAAAAGAATAAATATTTCTCTCCGGCGCAGCATCTAGAAGACAGCCTGCACTCGTCAGTAGTCTTTGTTATTTTACCTATTTTCGCCTTTGCCAATGCTGGCATTTCCGTCACCACCATCAATATGGAAGCCATTTTGCACCCAGTCACTTTGGGTATTGCGTTTGGTTTGTTATTGGGCAAACCTTTAGGGGTGTTTGGTATTTGTTATCTTGCTGTCAAAACAAAGCTGGCCAAATTACCTCAAGGGATGACCATGCTACAACTTGCCGGACTTTCCTGTTTGTGTGGTGTTGGTTTTACCATGAGCTTATTTATAGGTTCATTAGCCTTTGAAGCCACAGGTAAGATGATTGATGAACGCTTAGGCATTTTAACCGGGTCATTTTTATCGGCTTTATTGGGGTTTGCATTGGTAAAATTTTCATTGCTTAAGAGCCCTCAAGGCGATACAAAGGTGGATGATTCTGTTGATATTGCGACCAACAAATCAAACTAATCCAACATTTAAGCGGTTACTCAGGGGCTTGCATAAAATCACCAAGCCCCGTTATATATTATTGATAACGTAAAGTTATTTTGCAGTTAACAGCGATGTTTTGATGTTGATGCCTAAACCACGAAGCTGTTAGCTAAGCGTTATGAGCGAAAAAGTCCCCAATGTTTTTCTATACTCAGATAAAAAATCTATACTAATAGACGGCATAAATGAATTAGCCTAAGTAAGCGCTAATAAGTTGAATGTAAATCGAATTGGTATGAAATATCGGTTTAGTGTTATTATGTGCGCCAGTTTTTTATTCTACAAAAGAGTTCGTGAATTTCATGCGCAAGCTGTTTTATTTTTTGCTGTCTTGGCCAGTACGCTTACTGGTTAAATGTAAAATTATCCCAGATAACACCTTGGAGTCCTTAGACATTAAGGATACTAAGTCGATTTTTTATGTGGTACCGCATCGCTCTGCCAGTGATTTATTGGCTCTACAGGGGGTTTGTCGAAAATTAAACTTACCTGACCCCCTTGAAGAAGTAACCATTAACGGCAAAACTTATACGCGTTGTATTTGCTTATCTAAACCTAACTCTATATTTCCTTGGGTTAAAAAAGGTAAAACCAGCGCCATTGAACATGGCCAAGCTTTATTACAGCACTTTAAAGACCATCCTGATGAAAGCACCAAGCTCATCCCAGTAAACCTTCTATGGGGGCGCAAGCCAACCAAAGAACATAAAGCCAATATGGGAACCGTATTAGCCGATGAAGCATCACCAAACTTTCTTCGTAAGTTTTGGATAGTGCTATTTCTTGGTCGTGATACCATGGCCCGTTTTAGCCCAGCATTTAGTGTAACCGAAGTCGTTGAAACCCAAGGTAGCGATGAAATTGCCGCTAAAAAATTAATTCGTATGGCGCGTTTTCATTTTTACCGTCAGACAATCTCGGCAACAGGGCCAAGACTGATGGACCGCGAACGCACCTATATGGCGCTGTTTGCGAACCCATCGATAAAGCGTTTGATTAAAGACGAAGCGCGTTCAAAAGGGGTCTCAGAAGCTGAGATTAAAAGCAAAGCGTTGACCATCATGAAAGAAATCGTTGCCGATTACCGTGAAGGCACCATACGTTTAGGCGATCGCGTTCTAACTTGGTTATGGAATCGATTATACGATGATATTCAGGTTAAAAACGCTGACCGATTACGCAAGTTATCGGAAGAGGGTCACGAGATTATTTATGTGCCTTGTCATCGCTCCCACATGGATTACTTATTGCTAACCCATATTATTTATCACCAAGGCTTAGTGACCCCACGCATTGCTGCCGGTATTAACCTCGATTTTTGGCCAGCCGGTCCAATTTTTAGAAAAGCAGGGGCGTTTTTTATTCGCCGAAGCTTTCGCGGTAACCGTTTGTACTCAACTATCTTTAGAGAATATCTAGGCTTACTGTTTGAGCGCGGATACTCGGTAAAATACTACACCGAAGGTGGTCGTAGCCGAACCGGGCGTTTATTAACGCCAAAAACCGGCATGTTAGCGATGACAGTGCAAAGTATGCTTAAAGGTATTGACCGTCCATTAACGTTGGTACCGGTTTATATTGGCTACGAACATGTGATGGAAGTCGCTACCTATCATAAAGAATTAAAAGGCAGTTCAAAGCAAAAAGAGTCGGCCTTTGGTATCGTCAAAGCGATTCGTAAATTACGAAATTACGGTAAGGGTTTCGTTAATTTTGGTGAGCCGATTAACATTAACGACTTTCTTAATGCGCAAGTACCAAACTGGAAAGAAGCCATCGACCCTATTGAACCACAAAAACCGCAATGGTTAAGTCCTGTGGTTAACAGTATGGCCAATCAGGTGATGGTGGAAATCAATAAAGCGGTGGCACTAAATTCAGTGACCTTAGTCTCATTAATTTTGCTGAACTCTGAAAATAACGCGCTGACCCGAAAAGAGCTAGAAGAGCAATTAGCGTTTTATATTGATATGCAAAAACTGGCTCCATTTAGTAAAGACATTACGTTGCCACAAGAAAGTGCGTCCAGTTTGGTTGATAGCGTGATCCGCTTGAATAAAGTGCAAGTGACCGACGATGCTTTAGGTCAGATTATTTCACTTGATCAACACCAGGCGCTTGAGATGGGGTATTATCGCAATAACATCATTCATTCTTATATGTTGGCGTCGGTCGTGACCCGCTTACTGCAAACACATGAAAAGCTGACGGCAAAAGAAATAAGCTCAAAAGCGATGGTGTTAGCCCAATTGTTAAAGCAAGAGCTGTTTTTAGACTTTGATGAGTCGATAATGGATGAGCGAATCATCGATATTTTATCGGTGTTGGTGAATAAAAGCGTTATTAAGCACACGAAAGCAGGCTATTACAGCTTAAATGATGGCCATCAGGTGAACTTAATTAACAACATGGCTTCGTGTATTAGTGAAACTGTGCAACGTTATGCGATTGTACTTAAAATCATTTATAAGCAATCGCCGGTCAGTCGCTCCAATTTAGAGTCAGATGCCACCACACTAGCTCAGCGCATGTCGCAATTGCATAGCATCAATGCCCCTGAGTTTGTTGACACCAAAGCGCAGGCAAGCATCGTCAATGCCCTTAAAGATAATGGCTATATACAAACCGACGCCGAAGGCCGGTTTGTTGCCAACGAATCTTTGCAAGACCTGCAAGATCTGTTGAACCATTTAATTGAGCCGGATGTGCATCAAAGCATATTAAACTCATAAACGAATCGATACTAAAAACGGGGCCTGCCCCGTTTTTTTATGCCTGTTGATCCAGATCAGCACTCTGTTGGGCTGTTGTCATATCCTAGTTATAAATTTAGGAGACAACAATGATACCAACCCCACTAAGTTTTTGCTCACTCAGCGAGAATATAAAGGTTTTTTAGGCAAGTTATTGATTGCAGGCAATGGTCATTCCCTTGTCAAAATCAATAAAGCAGAATAAAAACCTTTAAAACTCGCCCTTTGGGAGTGCATCAGATATTCATTAATGGCTTTAAATTTTTGTACCATAGAATGACTATGCTAAAAAAATTTAATTTGTTAATGAACCTCTGATGTCACTCTGTGTTGTGCAAAAACTTAATGGGATTGGTATGAATAACCTATCAACTTTATTATCTGATCCTGTCGTATGGATTTCAGCTTTAGGCTTAACCTCTGTGTTGGCTATATGTACTTTTTACGTATTTTTTTCTTAAAGAAAATGAATCAAGACAGCTAATGTATTTGGCGTTGCGATGTCAGTCGACACCTTTGAATAAATTTTAATCAAATCGTTGCATTTCTCATATTTGTGCGTAAGCTATCAATAGGTACTAACAATAATAATATGAGTTTATGGAACTAATTCAAAAGGTTATCTTTAAGGGCTTAGTGCTATTTTTAGCTTGTTCGGGCTTTATGGCGCAGGCCGCTTTAGTGTCTGAAAAAGTCACATCGACTAAAAAATTCACCCATAATGGCATCCCAATGGAAGCAATTTCCGGGGTGTTTTATTTTGAATTTGATCCCACGTTATCTAAAAACCAAAGTATCGTTGATATTAAGCTAGCACCTAAAACCGCAAAAGGCATGGTTAAAGCTAACGCCAACTTTTACATTATCCAACCGCAAGATCCAGAACAACGTCAAGGCGGGTTAATTGAGATAAGTCATAATGGTTCAAAATCGGCGTTAACCTATTTTAACTACGCGAAGGCAAACTTAACACCACAGTCCTCGGCTGATTTAGGCGATGGTTTTATTCAGCAGCTAGGTTTGTCAATGATTTGGATTGGTTGGCAACCGGATGTGCCAAATAAAGACAATTTAATGCGAGCAAACTTACCTCGGATCCAGAATAAAAGAGGTTGGGTTCGAAGTGATTGGACCATTTCTGAGGCTAAAAATACGTTGCGGTTAGCGCATCGAGATAGTATCGATACAGCGTATCCTGTTGATAGATCAAGACTTGATGAAGCTTGGCTGACCAGGCGTTTGGGTCGCAACGAATTAAGAACGGTAGTCCCAGCGCCGTTATGGAAATTTAATGGTGCTGGTGATGCAATCGAAGGAAATTTTCCACAAGGCATTTATGAGCTTGTCTACCCTGCACGAGATCCCTTTGTGGTCGGCCTAGGTTTAGCAATTGTTCGTGACACCGCCGAATACGTAAAGTCCGATAGCAGTAAATACCTTGTGCCTAAAACTATGGCTTTTGGCGAGGCTCAGACCGGACGCTTCTTAAGACACTTCCTTAATCAGGGCTTTAATGAAACCGAATTAGGGCAAATCGCATTTGATGGGATGTTCATTCATTCTGCTGGTGCTGGACGGGGCAGTTTTAACCACAGGTTTGCACAACCTTCTCGGGATGGTCATCGCTTCTCTACCTTTTTCTCACCAACGGATTTGTTTCCATTTACCACGACTCGAGTTCGCTCAAATATTACCAATAAAAAACGCGGGTTGTTAAAGCGTAATCACGATGATTTTTACCCGAAAATGTTTTCAGTCAATACCGGCTATGAGTATTGGGGTCGGGCAGCGGCATTGATCCACACGCATGAAGTACATGATATTGCACCGATAAAATCAGAGCGAATTTACCACTTAGCGTCGACTCAACATTATGTTGAATCAAGCAGTCATATGACCTTGGTGGACAGAAAAAATAAAGTCTATCAGGGCAATCCGCTCGACTTTAAAGTGCACCTAAGGGCATTACTGTCGCACTTACGCGAATGGGTTATTGCCAATAAAGAGCCACCAGCGAATGCTTATCCTAGATTTGCAGACCAATCATTAATTAATTTTGCCCATTTTGAATTACCTAGTTGGTTAAATCTGGAAAAACCTTACAAGCCGCACACAGTATACCATATGAACTTTGGTCCTCGTTGGGTTGAAGAAGGGATCATTGATAAACAGCCGCCTCAAGTGCAGGTCGAAACCGTGCCTCCAGTTCCCAATGTCGATTTAAATGGCCATGAATTGGGTGGCATCCGACACCCATTAATTGAGAAACCTTTGGCGACATTCTTACCTTGGATGTTACGTTATGGTAAGTTTGCCGAAAACGAAATGGTCGATTTTCGCGGTGGGGTTAAGCGCTGGGATAAACAAACCATTATTACGCGTTATTCCAATAAAGGTAAATATTTAAGGCAGGTCGATAAAGAGATCGCAAAGAACATTGAAAAAGGTTGGTTACTTCCCGTTGATAAAGCTCGGGTTAAGCAACAAGCCAGTTGGCTGTGGGATTGGAGTATGAATTAATCGATCTGGCTCGAACTAAAAAAAATCCCGAAACAATTGACCTTGCTTCGGGATTTTTTGTTATCAATTTTTGCCTAAACAATTAGATTTTGGCGATTGAACCAATACCTAATAGGATTGGTAATCAATCGAAAATATTACCAGTTGAGCTCTTCAAAATTGTTAACAAGTTCTTCGTAGGCACGGCTGGCTTGTTCAAACTCACCAAGTTGTTGCAACAATTTAGCGTAGCGCTGTAAATCTTCTGGTGTTTGGCGTATTTTGAGCGCGCTTATAAAGGCTTTTCTGGCTTTTTCATGCTCACCATTGTTGCCACAAAAATGCGCTAAAACACTAAGCCAAAAGCGATTTTCAGGGTGCTTAAGCAACTGCTTTTGAATGCTAGCAATGACGTTCTGACTGACTTTTATCGGCAGTTGCTTAAGTTTATTTAACAACGCCTCGTTATGGGATTTTTTCAGCAGAGGTAAAATAATATCATCGGCTTGTTGATGGCTACCATGTTGAGCGATTAATTCGATATAGGCCAACAAAATCCCTTCTTGTTGTCGGTCTTTACGAGATAATTCCTTGTAGGCGGTTTCAACGGCGGCAATATTTTTTTGGTGATATAAATCTTGTAAATAGGCTTTAAAGACCGCGTACTCTAGCTCGGTTAATTGTTCGCTATCGGCCTGCTTTTGTTTTCTCAGTTGTTTTAAGGTTTCAATGGCAACTTGGTAGCGTTGCTCGTGTAAACACACCTTAGTTTCGATAAACAATAAGCGATGATCATGACCAATGAGTTTATGGTGATGATCCAGTAAATCTCGTGCTCGTTTAAAATCGTTGGCTTTTAACCGTAGAGTTAAGGTTACTAACAAGGTTTCAGTGCTAAAGTCTTGTTGGGCTTTAGGGTAATCGTTGATGTAATTTAGGTAGTTTTCGCGCTCTGCTGTTTTACTTTGTTTGTGCGCACTTACTGCGGATACTAGCCACGCTGTAGTTGGTAGTTTGCTGGCAATAGCGCTGTTGGCTAATAAGTTTTCAGCACGGGCATAATCATCACATAAAAATGCGGCTATGCCGTTCTCAAATTGATTTTTGGCTTTACGCTCGCTTTTAAACAGCCAAAAGTTCCAAGTGTTACTGCCAAAAATTAAACAACGACGAATAAACCATATCAGTGACGTGAGAACAAAAGCTAAAATCAGTAATAAGGCAATAACGCCAAGCACGGTCATTTCCCATGAGTAACCTGCAAGTGAGATCAGGACATAACCTTTTTCTTCAATCAGTAAGGGAGCGACAGCGACCCCTAACAACAACAGAATAAATAATACTAATAAACGCATTAAATAATTCCTTCTGCTTCGTTGCCCGTATCAACCTTGGTCTTTTCATTGTTCGGAGCCGACTTTGTTGGTGCTGGCTTTTCAGCCTCAGTTTTGGCTTCTGTTTTAGGTTTGGGTGGCGGCGAGTATTGACCATCGCTTAAGCTGCGTAAGAGTTTTTGTAATTCAGCATGAGAGCGTAATGTTAACGGGATATCTTGGGTGATAGGCGACTCTTTTAACTCTTGTAATCGAGCTAAAAGTTGTTGTGTTTGACTGGCTTCAAGATCAAAGTACTGATTTATCCATAAGGTTAAATCAGCAACGCTTTGCTGATATAAGGTCTCACTTTCTTGGCTTATTGCCCATTGAATTTGTTGCACTTTTAGCGCCAAGTTTTGGAATAAATAGGCTTCATTTTTGGGCGCCATCAACGCAAGTGCAGAACCATTTTGACGGCGAGGAATAAAGAAGTTGCGAATAAACTTATCCCAACTACGAGCTAGATTTTGACGCCAATCGGCGACATCATGAGACAACTCTTGGGCGCTTTCTAATGGAGCATCTTGTTCAATTTCAATCGACTTTAACGGCAGCGAGTTAATTTGTTTGGCAAGAGTCATAAAGCTTAAAATCATTGCCTCAGTATCGATAGAAGGTAACAGACGCAATTGCTCAATATCTTCTTGCAGTAAGGCTTTGATCTTAAATAATCGAGCATCATTGCTGTCATTTATCCGACTTCTCGCTTCGACTAACATTGCGATTGCGGTTTTGATGTCTTTTTCAAGCCATAATAAGCGACTGGCATTGCGCACCAGATATTCGGTTTCAATCAAGTGCCAGTTATCTGGTTGTCTCGCTGCCATTTGTTTTAGTAGCGACTCCATTTGACCGATTTGGCGTTGATTTTTTTGTTGCCAGTCTTGCTCAATCTGCTGCAGTTGGCGCTGGTAACTGGTTTTAAGCGCATTTAATTGGCGACCAACGTCTTGCTCTAAATTGCCTATTTGCTGGCTTTGTTGTTGATTCCATACCGCTAACTGGTCTTGCTGAGCTCTTTGCTGTTGAGCGATTTGGGGTTGATGCCAGAAGTAGTAGGCAATAATCAAAATCAGCGCGATTAAAGCGATGATGAAGGCAATAATAGCGGTTTTAGATATAGGTGGCTTGTTATTCACAATCTGTTCTGACTTCCTTGAAACGGGCGACGCGGTGTTGTTATCTTGAGCTGTTTTTTTGGCGGCAGTGGCATCTTCGCCTTTAGCGCCTTGTTTGTGGTCATTATGGGCTCGGGCTTGGGCGGCAATCTTTGTTGCTTCTGCAGCGGACAGTTTTGCGCTGGGTTGGTTTACTGTGGCAGAGGTGTCTTGAGGTTCTTTACCTTGGGTCTGCTCTGAACTTTTACTCGCGGCATCATCGGATGCGCTTTCAGACTTTGCTGGGTTGGCATGGGGTTGATCAGATTTTTTCGGATCTTTGCTACTCATAATTGAATTCCGTCAGACAAGTTTTGATTACCTAAACTACTCGCATGATGAATGGCGTTGTATATTGCCTGATTGTTCGCGCCATCTGCATTGATAATATTCTTCAGCCCCAATTGTTGGCCTGTATGGGCAATTCGTTCACTGGCAACGACCCATAGAGCGGATTTTAATGCCTTGGACGAAGAGCAAATTGTGAATAATTTCAATAACATCTCATTACTGGTAACCACAATACAATTAATTTGTGCTTGATGCCATCTTTCAATGACCGATTGTTGAGGTATCAACCACTTGCGTTCATACACTTCAGTATAGGTGACGATTGCGCCGCGCTCTATTAACTGCTGTTTTAAAGCTTCACGCCCGCCATTGCCGCGCACGATTAAAATCTTTTTATTTTTAACTTTGTTAAGCTCGGTTAACTCTAGCAAGCCTTCCGTCGTATGTTGAGAAGGCACAATAATCGGATTGGTTAACGTTTGCTTAAGGGCGTTTGCGGTGGCATCACCAACGGCAATTATGCAGCCAAGGTGGTCTTTATTTTGTTGCAGGAAGGGACGAGAAAAACGTACAGAGGGCTCGCTGATAAAAATTAATATATCGTAATATTGTTGACTAAGTTGTTGATTTAAATTGCTTAGTCCAGCACCTTCTTGATAGCAAAGCAAGGGCCAAATCTCGATGCTATTAGCAATAGGGGTTAACGCTTTTGCTAATAGCCGAGACTTTTCTAGAGGTCTTGTCAGAAGAATATTAAGCTTATTTTTGTTCATACACCTTAGCGAGTATTTTATCGGCCCCTTGGTTTAATAAATCTTGGGCTAACGCATGACCCAGTTCGTCGTATTCTAACATCGGGCCACTAATGTCTGCCGTTAACAGGGTTTCGCCATTGACATCACCGACTAAACCGCGCAGGTATATGGTGTCATTATTTAAAATGGCGTAACTGCCAATTGGTACCTGACAACCACCTTCTAGCGCTCGGTTCATCGCACGTTCTGCCAACACGCGATAACGAGTTGGTTTGTGTTCTAACGGAGCTAATAAGGCTTTAATTCTGGCATCGTCACTTCGACATTCAATGCCGACTGCGCCTTGACCGTTTGCTGGTAGCATGGTTTCTGGTTCAATGTACTGAGCAATTCTATCGACCATGTTTAATCGAATAAGCCCTGCAGCCGCTAGGATAATGGCGTCATAATTGCCAGCATCTAATTTAGCTAGGCGGGTATTTACATTACCGCGCAAGTCCACAATGTTTAAATCAGGGCGCCAAGATTTTAACTGACATTGGCGGCGTAAACTTGACGTACCAACGGTAGCACCTTTGGGTAAGTCTTGCAGTTTAGAGTAAACATTTGAAACAAACGCATCGCGTGGATCTTCGCGTTCACAAATGACTTCTAAACCTAAGCCTTGGGGAAACTCTACGGGGACATCTTTCATCGAGTGCACTGCGATATCGGCGCGATTTTCTAACATCGCCACTTCCAACTCTTTGACAAATAGGCCTTTACCTCCAACTTTGGATAACGGCGAGTCTAAAATAATATCGCCTTTGGTCACCATAGGAACTAACTCTACGATAAGATCAGGGTGGAAATGCTCTAAACGTGCTTTAACAAACTCAGCCTGCCATAAAGCCAGTGCACTTTTTCGAGTAGCGATTTTTAAAATATTTTGACTCATATTTGTCTCAAATTGGGTTCTATCTGTATTAGCTTTTCTATCGAGTATAAGGTTCTATTTAGCAACAGCCGTGAGCTTATGCTGCCAAGGTGATATCGGCATCTGCTTGCTTGCTAACGGCTGCGGACAAAAATTGCCATAATTCGCCACCGCCACGTTTGTCCATCCATTCGTTACCGTTGTATTCAAAGTGATGACCGTTATATTTCGTGGCTACCCAAATTTCGTGTAAGGGGGCTTGCTTGTTGATGATGATTTTAGAGCCGTTGACAAAGCTTAAAGTCAGCAGACCGCCTTGATTTTCATAGTCGATATCAACGCCACAATTTTCAATTGCTTCTTCTACCGCAAGTAACACTTCGTCGGCGAGTAAATTATATTGACTGTCGTTCATCTCGGGTCCTTTTGTTTGCACTAGAGGGTGTTTAACCAGTTAAAAACAGGTGTTATTTCGTTGTATGGTTGGTTGAAACAACGGTGTTTCTAATTGTTGGTAAAAGTTCTGCTATTTATTTTATTTTACAACTTGGTATTTGTTGTTCTGCATGCGATTATAAAGCGATAAGACAAACAATGCGATCATTATAATGCGTAATATAAGACAGATTTTCTTAGTATTATCAATCATAGTAGCTGGTTTATCCGGTTGCGGACAAAAAGGTCCTTTATATGAAAAGGCGCCGAGTGAAGAAAATAAACCCGCAGAGCAACAATAACGCACACGCCGACGGCAATCGACATAAATGCAGCAGCTTATTATTTGCTGGTTAGCAAACGTAAAGGAACGCCATAGTGGATTTTTTTAACTTCCAAAACAATATCTTACATGCTGAAAATTGTTCTGTTTCGGCGTTGGCGAAACAGTATGGAACGCCTTGCTTTATATATTCTAGAGCGACCATTGAGCGCCACTGGCATGCTTTTGATAAAGCGGCGCATAACCTTGACCATTTAGTTTGTTATGCGGTTAAAGCGAGTTCTAATTTGGCCATCCTTAATGTTATGGCCCGCTTGGGGTCAGGCTTTGATATTGTATCTCAAGGTGAACTTGCTCGAGTACTTGCCGCCGGTGGTGATCCTGCTAAAGTGGTGTTTTCAGGGGTTGGTAAAAAACGCGAAGAAATCGCTTATGCTTTAGAAGCGGGTATTTTATGCTTTAATGTTGAGTCTTCAGCCGAACTAGAACGCATTAATCAGGTGGCGAAATCGCTTGGCAAAATTGCGCCTATATCATTACGGGTAAACCCTGATGTTGATGCCGGCACTCACCCTTATATTTCGACCGGCTTAAAAGATAATAAATTTGGTATTCCCATTGAACAAGCATTGGCAACTTATCAATATGCCAGTAGCTTAAAAAACCTGGCCATTAAAGGGGTAGATTGTCATATTGGCTCGCAACTAACTCAGGTGCAACCGTTTCTTGATGCGCTTGATCGCGTGTTGCTATTGGTTGATCAATTACATGAGCAAGGCATTGTTTTGCAACATTTGGATGTTGGTGGTGGTTTAGGTGTCCCTTACAAAGGGGAAGAACCACCGCACCCCAGTACTTATGTTGATGCGATTAGCCATAAACTCAGTGATCGTAATATGCAGCTTATTTTTGAACCCGGCCGTGCCATTATGGCGAATGCGGGAATTTTAGTTAGCCAAGTCGAATTTTTAAAAACCAATGAAAATAAACATTTCGCTATTGTCGATGCGGCAATGAACGATATGATCAGACCATCGCTGTATCAAGCTTGGCAAGAAATTATTGAGGTCGATCAGTGTTCTAGTGCGCCGATGCAACAATATGATGTGGTAGGGCCGGTGTGTGAAACAGGTGACTTTCTTGGTAAAGAGCGTGATCTTAGGTTAGCACCTGGAGATTTAATTGCTATGCGCAGTGCTGGCGCCTATGGCTTTACCATGAGTTCTAATTATAATTCGCGTCCACGTGCGGCAGAAGTGATGGTCGATGGCGAAAAGTCGTATCTTATTCGTCAACGTGAAAGTATTGAAAGTTTATGGCAAGGAGAATCACTATTGCCAGAAGATCAGGGTTGCTAAGTAAAATATGCAAGTAAAATTCAGTAAAATGCACGGTCTTGGCAATGATTTTTTTGTGCTCGATAATGTCACCCAAAATGTATTTTTATCCAATGATCAAATTCGTCGTTTAGCCGATCGAAACTTTGGTGTGGGTTTTGATCAATTACTGGTTGTTGAACCACCTTATGATCCTGATTTGGATTTTCATTATCGTATTTACAATGCCGATGGCAGTGAAGTCAGTCAATGTGGTAATGGTGCTCGTTGCTTTGCTCAATTTGTTAAGATGAAAGGCTTAACCAACAAAAACAAAATTAGGGTAAGTACAGCTTCCGGTAAAATGACCTTATACATTGAACGTGATGGCCAAGTAACGGTGAGTATGCCGGTGCCAGTGTTTGAGCCAGCAAAAATTCCTTTTGTAGCCCAAAAGATTGAAGGTACCTACATTTTACGTAGCGAAGAGCAGACCGTTTTATGTGGGGTTGTGTCTATGGGCAATCCCCATTGTGTTATTACGGTCGACAATGTTGCTGATGCTGATGTGGCGACATTGGGTCAAGAACTGACGATTCACGAACGCTTTCCCCAAGGCGCCAATATTGGCTTTATGGAAGTGGTTTCGCCTAAATATATTAAGTTAAGGGTTTATGAACGCGGAGCCGCGGAAACCTTAGCCTGCGGCAGTGGCGCTTGTGGCGCTGTGGTGGTGGGCATCAATCAACAAAAATTACACAATAATGTGACTGTGGAACTTCCCGGTGGCAAGTTAAAAATTTATTGGAAAGGGCCTGGTTTCCCGGTAAAAATGACCGGACCGGCAGAACACGTATTTGACGGACAAATAACTTTATGAGTAACGATATCTCACAATCTCTGCAGGAAGCAGAAATGTTAGCAGACACCATCTTAGAATCGGATATTTTATCTGATGATTTGGTGGCCGAATACTTGCAAAACAACCCGCATTTTTTTAACCAACAGCCTCAACTGTTAGCTGCGCTTAAGCTGTCAGACAGTAAACGAGGTGTGGTCTCTCTTGTTGAGCGCCAACAACAAGTACAACGTCAAAAAATTCAGAACTTAGAAGAAGAAATTACCAATTTAATGACGGTGGCCAGTTATAACCAAAGCCTATTTTCAGTGTATAACGATTTATACCTCAACCTTATTGATTGCAATACAGTAGCTCAATTTATCGATTGTCTAAACGATACGGTTGTCAACTTATTGAATTTAAGTGGGGTAAAATTTTGCTTGAAAAAAC
Source organism: Thalassotalea sp. 273M-4 (assembly GCF_041410465.1). Classification (NCBI taxonomy): domain Bacteria; kingdom Pseudomonadati; phylum Pseudomonadota; class Gammaproteobacteria; order Alteromonadales; family Colwelliaceae; genus Thalassotalea; species Thalassotalea aquiviva. The sequence continues at coordinate 3,001,558 of NZ_CP166961.1, read as the reverse complement.
ACCTTCCAGAGCAGCACCCAAGTTTAATGACCTCAGGGTTTGAACCCATTTTAGATCAACGTTTAGCGCATGAAGAGTTTTACTTCGGGCGTTTAAACGCTAACGAGAGACAAGCCTTATTTGCTCAGCAGACGGTTGGCTCTGTGGTGCTGATTAAATTAACCGACAAAAGTGAGACGTTAGGTTTTATTGCGATTAATTCTGCGGATCCTGAACACTTTCAGCCGGGAATGGATTTATTACTATTAAATCAATTTCGTTCACTGGTTGCTAAACTGTTAGTGAAATTAATCACTCATTAGGCTGCCAAGGCACTCTCAAGTTAAGGATTATCGGTGCGTTTTTATCGTCGACTGCGTCCATTCAAAGCCATCAGTTTTGACTTGGATGATACCCTTTATGATAATCAACCTGTCATTGAACAGGCTGAGCGCGAGTTTTTGCAATATTTGACGGTCTTAGCACCAAAGAGCAAAGCGTTAGGGCCCGACTTTTGGCACCAGCATCGCCATCAGTGCCTTGCAGATAATCCAGATCTTTCACATGATGTTAGTGCATTGCGTATTGCCTGCATTGAACTTGGGATGACGAGTTTAGGCTATCAAGATGCAAAGGCGCGGGCGAACCAAGCGTTTGCCCACTTTTTATCACACCGAAATCAGGTGCAAGTCGCGGATTCGGTTAAATCTTTATTAGCCCGGTTAGCGAAAACCTACCCTTTAGTGGCCATTTCTAATGGCAATGTGTCGATCGATAAAATAGGTCTTAAAGAATACTTTTCGCACTGTTTTTTTGCTGGTAACGGTAATTTGCAAAAACCAGCGCGACATATGTTTCACCAAACGTGTGAAGTGTTAGCCATTGAACCTAAACAATTGTTGCACATTGGCGATTGCACTCATGCCGATATATATGGCGCTCTTGGCGCTGGTTGTCAGACCATCTGGGTTAATAACCCAAGATTTGCGATCCAAAAAAAGCCGCTTAAGTTATTACCGAGTGCCGAATTTGATTCGGTTGAGCAATTGCAGATATTTGTTCGCTAGCCATGGTTATTTGTTGTTTGCCGAAAAATATCGACAACCCGTCGATTAACTTTTCAATTACTTAAAATAATGATTTTAATGTGTTTATACTGTTGGGCTAACCTTATTCGTTGCTACTGGCCAACAGCGATTCACGGATTGGTTATTAAAGCCACAGCATTTAACAATTGAAAGTAGAGAACAATGAAAAAAAGCATATTTCTTAGCCTTATCTTGAGCATTAGCAGTCAATTTGTTGTTGCTAGCGACAAAGATCACCGTCGTGCGATAGAGGTTGATCATAAAGTGGTCACCGAACATCGCACCCAAGTATACGGTGAAACGTTCTCCTATACCGCAACCACCGGCACCCAACCGGTATGGGATGAAGAAGGGCACGCGGTTGCCGCGTTGCATTACACTTACTATCAGCGTGACGATGTCAAAGATATTGGTTCACGTCCATTATTGATTTCATTCAATGGCGGCCCAGGTTCGGCGTCGGTGTGGATGCATGTGGCCTACACAGGCCCTAAAGTATTAAATATTGATGACGAAGGTTTTCCGTTGCAACCTTATGGCGTTAAAACCAACCCATACAGTGTATTAGATACCGCTGACATTGTGTTTGTGAATCCGGTTAATACCGGGTATTCAAGGGTATTAGCAGGCAACGATGGTAAAATGCCTAGCAAAGACAAACAAAAGACGATGTTCTTTGGGGTGAATGCAGATGTTAAGTATTTGGCAGAATGGTTAAATACATTTGTTACGCGCAACAATCGCTGGCGCTCACCAAAGTTTTTAATCGGTGAAAGTTATGGCACCACCCGAGTATCGGGTTTGGCGTTAGAGCTGCAAAATCGCCAATGGATGTATTTAAATGGGGTGGTGTTGGTTTCGCCAACTGACATTGGAATAGAGCGAAAAGGCATTGTCAAAGCCGCAAACCGTTTGCCCTATTTTACAGCCGCCGCTTGGTACCATAAAGCACTATCGAATGAGCTCCAAGTGCAAGATTTAGAGCAACTATTAGCCAAAGTAGAAAGCTTTACGGTGAATGAATACCTACCCGCACTTGCTATGGGGGGCTTTATTAAAGCCGAGCATAAACAACGAATTGCGAAGCAAGTAGCGCAGTATTCGGGTTTAGATATTGAACAAGTGTTGCAATCGAACCTTGATATATCAACCCGTTATTTTTGGAAGCAATTATTACGAGATCGTGGTTATACCATTGGTCGCCTTGACTCCAGATATTTGGGTTTAGACAAGCAAGATGTTGGCGACAGTCCAGATTATAACTCAGAGCTTTCTTCTTGGTTGCATTCCTTTACACCGGCGATTAACTATTACATGAAAGAGCAGTTAAACTATCACACCGACATTAAATACAATATGTTTGGTCAGGTGCACCCATGGGATCGAAGCAATAATCAAACGGGTGAAAATCTGCGTCAGGCAATGGCAGCGAATCCGTATTTAAATGTGCTTATTCAAGCGGGTTACTACGATGGTGCAACCAATTACTTTGATGCTAAGTACACTATGTGGCAGCTGGACCCGAGCGGTAAAATGCAATCGAGGTTTGATTTTAAAGGTTATCGCAGTGGCCATATGATGTATCTACGCCATCAAGATTTAAAACAGTCAAATGATGATTTACGCGCGTTTATTAAGGCCAGCATGCCGGCAAAAGATAAAGCCGCGAAATATTAATCAACCTCCAATTCTCGTACAAAAACCAGCCTAACTCGGCTGGTTTTTTCCGTTATGAGGGCTAAGATTTCTAGTTGTTAGGGCGTTAAATTTGCTCACTTGTAAGAGATAAAACGCAGAATTTTTTTACTGTCATTACATACAGTGAAGCAATAGCCTGATATACTCCCCCTATAATTTTAACAACCGAATTAATAGTTATGGATGTATCAGATTTACTCGACTCTTTAAACGACCGACAACGCCAAGCCGTGGGCGCACCGGCGCAAAACATGCTGGTATTAGCAGGCGCAGGGAGTGGTAAAACACGGGTTCTGGTGCACAGAATTGCTTGGTTGATGCAAGTTGAGCAAGTCTCACCCCATAGCATTTTGTCGGTGACCTTTACCAATAAAGCCGCAGCAGAAATGCGCTCGCGCGTCGAACAGGCCGTTGGTGGCAATATCCATGGTATGTGGATTGGTACTTTCCATGGCTTGGCGCATCGAATTTTACGAATGCATTTTCAAGAAGCCAACTTACCGCAAAGCTTTCAGGTTTTAGACTCAGACGATCAACTTAGGTTGATAAAGCGAGTCATTCGTAGTTTGCAGTTGGACGAGAAGAAGTGGCCAGCGAAACAAGCCATGTACTATATCAATGGCAAAAAAGATGAAGGTTTACGACCTAAGCATATCGATTGTCAGTTTGACCAAAATGAACAGACATTGGTTAAAATTTATCAAACCTATCAGGAAACGTGTGATCGAGCCGGGTTAGTTGATTTTGCTGAATTATTATTACGTGCTCATGAGTTATGGCTAAATCATCCAATATTGCTTGACCATTACCAACAACGTTTCTCTCGTATTTTGGTTGACGAATTTCAAGATACCAATGCGATTCAATATGCTTGGTTAAATCTTCTCGGTAAAAAACACGGTAATGTGATGATTGTTGGTGACGATGATCAGTCTATTTATGGTTGGCGTGGGGCGCGCATTGAAAACATTCAGCGTTTTGTCCAAGACTTTGACGCCGAAACCATTCGCCTAGAGCAAAACTACCGTTCAACCGGTAACATTCTAAATGCGGCCAATACCTTGATCAGCCATAACAATAACCGAATGGGGAAGGAGTTATGGACTGATGATGACGCTGGTGAGAGTATTTCGCTTTACACGGCTTTCAATGAAATTGATGAAGCAAGGTTTATTGCCTCTAAAATCAAGCAATGGCAAGACGATGGCAACAGTTTAGACGACGTCGCGATTTTATACCGCAACAATGCGCAATCTCGATTGCAAGAAGAGGCCTTATTACAACGACAAATACCGTATCGTATATACGGCGGCTTACGATTCTTTGAGCGTCAGGAGATTAAAGACGCATTAGCTTATTTAAGATTAATCAATAATCGCAATGACGATGCGTCATTTGAACGCATTATTAATACTCCGGCACGAGGCATTGGTAACCAAACGTTAGGTTTGGTGCGAGACTGTGCGCGCAGTCAAGGCTCGACGTTATGGCAAGCCTGTTTGTATTTATTAGAGCAGCAATTGTTAAAAGGGCGAAGCGCCAAAACCATTCAGGCTTTTGTCGATTTAATTGTGCAGCTTGAAGATGATGCTAAAGATCTCAACCTAGATCAGCAAGCTAATCATGTGATTCAACACTCTGGGTTGAAGGCCATGTATCAAGCCGAAAAAGGCGAGCGAGCAGAAGCCCGTATTGAAAACTTAAACGAGCTGGTTACTGCGTGTTCTACCTTTGAGGTCGACCCGGAAGTTGAAGATGAGATGAGTCCTTTAACGGCTTTCTTAACCCATGCCTCTCTAGAGTCCGGTGAGTCTCAGGCCGATGAGTTTGAATCGGCTGTGCAACTGATGACATTACACTCGGCCAAAGGTTTGGAATTTCCTTTGGTGTTTATGGTGGGGATGGAAGAGGGCATGTTCCCGTCACAACAATCGGCAGAAGATATTGTTCGTTTAGAAGAAGAACGACGCTTATGTTATGTTGGGATGACTCGCGCGATGCAAAAATTGTATTTAACCCATGCCGAAACTCGACGTTTGTATGGGCAAGAGAAATTTCATCGTCAAAGTCGTTTTATTAAAGAGATCCCTGAGCAATACATCGATGAAATTCGAATGAAAAATCAGGCGATTAAACCTAAAACAACAGGCCGATTTAGCAATACCATTACGTTAGAAACGTTTGAAAACACCGGTTTTAAATTAGGCCAACGGGTATTGCACCCCAAATTTGCTGAAGGCACTGTGCTTAACTTCGAAGGCAGTGGCGCTCAAAGTCGGATCCAAGTGAACTTTGATGCCCATGGTAGCAAGTGGTTGGTAGTCGCTTACGCTCGTCTTGAAAGTCTCTAAGCACTTTTTATCTGTTATTGTTGCACCCGATAGCCGGTACGATTTTGCCATTTATTTGCAATAGTATGACAAAGTCCATCGAGCCCTGTTTGACTATCAAACAGGGCTTTTTTTTGCATAACCGGTTGAATTACGGTTGAAAACTAAAAATCGCAGCGTGTTTATTGGTTGGAAATCATCCCGATATTGGTTATGGTATAGACGGTTTGAAATTATCACCATCGTGTTGATACCAATAACGACCTAATTATCTTGTTGTTGGTAAGAAAATCACATTAAAGGAAATATTATGGAAAGTGAACAAAAAAACATGGACAACCTTGCGCCTACTTTTAGCAAAACTGATTTTAGCTTTCATGGTAAAGCCGGTGAATTTTTTGGCATCTGGATAGTCAATGTTCTTCTGAGCATTGTAACTCTGGGTATTTATTCGGCTTGGGCTAAGGTGAGAACCTATCGTTATATTTATGGTAATACCGAACTCGATAGTCACCGTTTTGACTATTTAGCAACAGGCGGACAAATTTTAAAAGGTCGTCTTATTGCCGTGGCTATATTTGCCATCTACTGGGTTATATCGGCGGTATCGCCGACCATTAGTATCTTATTTGGTTTGGCATTTTTATTCGCCATGCCATTTCTTATTTGCTCAAGTTTGCGTTTTAATATGCGAGTAACGAGTTATCGCAACGTTCGTTTTGATTTTACTGGTCGTTATGGTCAAGCCGCGATTAATTTTATTCTACTACCGGTATTGTCGGTGTTTACCTTGTATTTACTGTTACCTTGGGTACTTAAGCGCATTGATCACTTTATTGTTAGCAACACCAAATACGGTAATAAGCCGTTGCAGACAAATTTATCTACCAGTACTTATTATATGGCCAGTATCGTAACCATGTTGATAGCGATCGGTTTAGGGATTGTCGTGGCGATTACCTTTGGTATTGTCGGGCTAAATGCTGAACAAATGGCAGAGCAAACGGCCTTGTCAGGCGTTATGACCTTCTTAATTATTGCCCTTTATGTGGTCTTTTTTACCTTCATTCAAGCCTACTATAAAGCGACGATTCGTAACCATATCTTTGCTTCAAGTAAAATTGATAACCTGGTGAAGTTTGATTCGACGTTTAGCTTTGCAAGCTTAGCCTTTTTACAATTAACCAATTTATTGGCCTTAATCTGTACCTTTGGTTTGGCCTATCCTTGGACTCGGATCCGTAGTGTTAATTATCAAGTCAATCGCACCGACATTCATGTAGCTGAAAATCGTACAAAAGTCTTAGATAACTTGGGGGCTAATACGTCAGCGGTTAGTGATGAAGTTGCCAACGTGTTTGATGTTGACGTTGCCCTTACTTAGGCAAACGAATGCAAATTAATGCGACCTTATATCGTTCTGGTAGCGACAGCTGCCAGTCGATTACAATAGGCTTAACACCTCAGGGCTTATCGGTTGAGTGTCCTGAGGGGACGATGAAGCCACAAGTATACCCATACAATCAACTGTCGTTGTCAACTAAGTTGGGTCAGTTACCGACGGTTATAACGGTAGCTGAACTCGGTAACATTGAGTTTCGTCAACAACCCGATTTTGACCGCCAATTACGTATTCATCATAGCCCAAGAAAGCCTTGGCTGTACTGGTTTGAAGGTGCTCGCAGCTTTTGGTTTGCCTGTGTACTTCTCGTGCCATTATTATTTTATTTATGTGTCGAATATGTTGTCCCTACGATGGCCAAGTCGGTTGTCGGGGTGTTGCCATATTCAGTGGCTAGACATGTTGAAGACGAGACCTTACAACTGATGCAAGATCGATTTGTTAAGGAGTCAAAAGTTGATCAAGGCACTCAAGCTAAGGTTTTAACGCAATTCAACCAATTATTGGCCCAATTGCAGTTATCCGATAGTAAATACCGTTTATTCTTTAAACAGTCCGAATTCTATGGTGCCAATGCCTTTGCCCTGCCTGGGGGGGCTATTGTGATCACCGATGATTTATATACCCTGTTTAAAGATAAGCCCGATGCGCTGCAAGCCATTTTTTTACACGAAATTGCCCATGTTGAGTATCAACACGGATTGCAAGTGCTGGCGGAAACCGTAACCACGACTTTATTGCTCAATTATTTTTTGGGGGATTTGCAAGGGATGGCGGAATTGTTATCAGCGAGTTCGATGACCTTACTGCAAAATAATTTTTCGCGTTCGCTTGAAGGGCAAGCCGATGATTATGCTCTTGCCAAAATGGCAGAGCTGGGTATATCGCCCGATGGCTTTATTGACGCAATGACCGCATTTGAAATTGAACAAACTGGACAAGCCAAAATGATGCAGTATTTTAGTAGTCATCCGCAAATTAGTGATCGGATTAAAAAAGCCAAACAAGCCGCAAAAGACTAGTCAGTAAAGGACTTTATCTACTCTTGCAGACTGTTTGTAGGCGTTTAATTGACATAAGGGCAAGCAAAAGCTTGCCTAAAAACCTTTATATTCTCGCTGAGTAAGCAAAAACTTAATGGGATTGGTTTTATTGCGCCGCCATTTGACGCTTTTTGTGTTTACGGTGTTTAAAAGAATCCCAGCTATATAGCATCAACGCTGCCCAAATACAGGCAAAGGTTAATAATTTTTCAAGCGCTATGGCTTCATTGTAAAAACTGATGGCAACAATAAACATCAAACTTGGGCCAATATATTGGAAAAAACCTAAGGTCGCTAAAGGCAGACGTTTCGCCGCGCCGGTAAAGAATAACAACGGTGCTGTAGTCACTAAGCCTGCAGCGATTAAGGTGATATTTAATGATGCATTATTATCGAGCATATTACTGGTCGGGCTATCGAGAAGTACAAACCAGTAGGCAAGAGCCAAAGGCAATAAACAGGCCGATTCAATAAATAAACCGGCGAGTGAGTCAACGGGGATCTTTTTACGAATCAAGCCATAAACCCCAAAACTGGATGCTAAGGCCAAGGCTAAATAAGGAATGGAACCTAGGCTTATCACTTCAATTAACACCCCAATAAACGCCAACCCTACGGCGAAAATTTGCCATTTACGTAGGCGTTCAGCAAAAAATAACATGCCAAGTAAGACGTTAAATAAAGGGTTTATATAATAGCCCAAACTGGCTTCGAGAATTTGTCCACTATTTACCGCCCAAATAAAAATCAACCAGTTTAAGCCTAAAATAAGCGCACTAGCGAACAACCAAAGCAAGGTTTTTGGGCTTTTAAGGATCTGACTGACATTTGCCCACTTACCTAAACCAAGAATTAAGGCAATTAAAAACACAAATGACCAGACGATACGATTGACTAGGATTTCAGGTGCACTGACATCGATAAGTAATTTAAAATAAATCGGGGCGATACCCCAAAGAGTGTAGGCGCATACGGCATTAATCGCACCAGTTTTGGTATCGTCTGTGCTCATCTAGAATAGGCTTTAGGTCTGAATAAGAATTGGCGCGAGTTTAGCACACTGCTGACGAATTCACAGCTTTGGTTTGGTTAAACGGGCGCCAACCATGTAATTTAAAAGCAAACTTATTCGGTTAACCAACACCGTTAAAATAACTTTCAGCTTTAAACCATATAGGTACCTGTACCAAACGCTATGTGTTCACCTTTTTCGTTATGAAGTTCCATTCGAGTGACGGCAATTTTACTGCCGTGGCGAATGATTCGAGCCGTGGCGATAAAGTGATTGCCTCGACCGGGTCTAAGAAAGTCGGTTCTAAAGTCTATAGTACTTAACCGAGCTAGCTTTTTAGTGATGGTTGTTTTATCGGTTACCGGCAAGCGACTGAGCATATTGGCAGCTGCCACGACACCACCAGCCATATCTAACACGGCCGCCGTCACACCGCCGTGTAATGTTTTAGTGATGGGGTTGCCAATTAAATTGGCTTGCCAGTCAAATTCAATCTGAGCATGGTCTTGTTCCATTTTAGTCACTTTAAGGCCCAAGTGGCGATTAAACGCAATATCGGTGTTCCATACCTTAAGCATTTGAGCAAAAATTTGTTGTTTGTCCATAGGTTCTCATTTTTATCACCCTGTGTTTAACCACCTTAGCATTGATTCGAGTAAAAATTAACCAGCAGCAAGCGGGAGTTTAAAGTGGCCTAGGATAAAAACTATAAAACCCTATCGAAATACCCTTAAGCTGGGGTAAAATGGTTTTCTTTTTGTCTAATCGCGCCACAACCTTGAATCAATCTAATGCCCAGCTGCCAAGCCATGCTGATTTGCACCATTCGTTGCAACATCATTTTGGCTATACGGAATTTCGCAAAGGTCAACAACAAGTCATAGAACACTTGTTGGCGGGACAAGATTGTCTGGTGTTAATGCCAACGGGCGGCGGTAAATCTTTATGCTATCAATTACCCGCAACCATCATGTCTGGCTTGACGGTGGTCGTTTCACCTTTGATAGCGTTAATGAAAGATCAAGTCGATGGTCTTACTAGGCAAGGGATCAAAGCCGCTTTTGTTAATTCTTCAATGAGTCCAGAACAACTCAATGAAACCATGCGTCAAATTGGCCGCGGTGAGGTCAGTATTTTGTATGTATCGCCCGAGCGATTATTAAGCTATTACTTCTTACAAAGTCTGCAGAGCATGCACATAAGCTTTTTTGCGATTGATGAAGCCCATTGTATTTCGCAATGGGGCCACGATTTTCGGCCTTCATATACCCAACTTGGGCGTCTTAAAGAGCATTTTCCTTACACCCCAATTATGGCGTTAACGGCAACCGCGGATGTGACGACCCGCAAAGATATTTTACAGCAGCTAAAACTCAACCAGCCTTATGTGCATTTGGACAGTTTTGACCGACCGAATATTCGCTATACCTTAACCGAAAAATACAATGGTGAAACCCAGTTATTAGAATACTTAAATCGCTGCCCTGAAGACAGCGGTATTATTTATTGTAATAGTCGTTGGCAAGTCGATAAGTTAAGTCAAACCTTGGCGCAAAAAGGTTTTAACTGCGCTGGTTATCATGCCGGCTTAGAGCCTGAAATTCGTAATATTATACAAGAAGGTTTTACCAAAGATAACATTCGCATTGTCGTCGCAACGGTGGCCTTTGGTCTTGGTATTAACAAGCCTAATGTGCGCTTTGTGATTCACTACGAAATGCCTAGAACGTTGGAGTCGTTTTATCAAGAAACCGGGCGAGCGGGGCGTGATGGCTTATCCGCTGAAGCGTTGTTTCTATATGATCATCAAGACATTGATAAAATCAAAAAACGGATCAGTGAAAACGATAATGAACACCGAGTGAATGTGGAACAACAACGATTTTCAGCGATGGCAGGCTTTGCTGAAGCGCAAACCTGCCGCCGCCAAGTGTTACTGAATTATTTTGCCCAATACACGGACAATGGCTGTGGTAATTGCGATATATGTTTAGATCCGCCAAGTCAGTACGATGCCACCGTTGATGCACAAAAAGTACTGTCCTGTGTCTATCGCATTGAGCAAAGCGGAGATATTCATTACGTTATTGATGTATTGCGTGGACGTGAAACTGAGGCAGTTAAAAAGCGCCAGCACCAAGACGTTTCAACTTTTGGCATTGGTAAAGACAAAACTCGAGGGTATTGGTTTTCAGTGATCAGGCAACTGATTCACCTTGGTTTGTTACAACAAGACATTGAAAAACAATCGGCGCTTTGTTTAACCAAGGCGTCAAAGGTCGCGCTCAAAGGCGAACGTCCATTAATGATTGCCAGACCGCGATTGCAACAAAAAGGTTATTGGCAACAAAATAAGACCACGGCTAATTATGATAAAGCCTTGTTTAAACAATTGCGCTTATTACGTAAAGAACTTGCTGACTTGGAAGATATTGCCCCGTTTATAGTCTTTAACGATGCCAGTTTGATTGAAATGGCCAGACGTAAACCGATAACCACGGATGAGTTTTTAACCATCAGTGGTGTTGGTGACACTAAATTATTGCGTTATGGGGCGTCGTTTATTGAGTTGATCAAACGATACAAGTAGCCCATATAAGTGGCCTTTGAAATTTAATGGCTAACGCTTAACGCCTAAAGGATACGAACGGCTATATCCAAACCGGTTCATATTGAAAGATGATCGCAATCAATACACACAATAGGCCATAGTGATTGTGCAAAAAGGCTTTAAAGCAGTTAGCACGCTCTCTATTTTTGATCAGCTTTTGCTGATACATAAACATCCCCGCTAAGATAATTAAACCGAGATAATAAAACACGTTAAACTGCTCAATTTGACCGACCTTAAACAACAGCAATAAGGTGATCAATTGCAGTAGGCTAATGATCAAGGTATCGAATCGGCCAAAGATGATGGCCGTTGATTTTACCCCAATTCGTAAATCGTCATCACGATCTACCATGGCATACATGGTGTCATATGCGACGGTCCACACTAAATTGGCGGCAAATAAGAGCCAAGCGACCGTGGGAATAGATTGCCTGATTTCAGCAAATGCCATGATCATACCCCAGCTAAAAGCAGCGCCTAACACTACTTGCGGAAAATGAGTATAGCGCTTCATAAAAGGGTAAATGGTGGCCAAGATAACCGCCACTAAAGATAATCCAATGGTGTACCAAGACAAGGTCAAAACCAGCAATAAGGCGATAAGTAGCAGCGCAATAAAAATCACTATGGCTGATTGGGTCGTTAAACTACCTTTAATTAATGGGCGCTGCTTAGTACGTTGCACATATCCGTCAATTTTTCTATCGGCGATGTCGTTAATAATGCAACCAGCGCTGCGCATAATAAACACCCCCAAACTAAATACAATCAACAGATGCCAACCTGGAAAGCCACCCTCGGCAATCCAAAGTGCCCAAAGGGTTGGCCATAGTAATAAATAGGTACCTATCGGTCGGTCCATGCGAGTGATAAGTGTAAAAGCGTGCCATTTTTCGGCCAATGTTGACATATTTCATACCATGGTTACTGAGCAGAGCAAAAAAAGACGGCTAAGTTGAATAAAATTTAGACGTATCAATACAAATTGTTATAAAATTCGCGCCCTTGAAAATTAGGATAACAATTTGGTGATTTTTTGCTCTACAGCAGGGAAACTTGACGTTGAATTAAACGTACTAAAATTGTTTTTTATATTACCTTAAGCCCAAACGTGAATAAACCTTGATGTCTATTATTAATCGAACTGCCCTGAAAAACAGTTTTAAACTGGCTTGGCCAATCTCTTTACAAAACACCTTAGTGACCTTACTTAGCATGATTGATGTGATGATGGTGAGTCATTTGGGTAATGCCTCGGTTGCGGCGGTCGGCTTTGGTAACCGAGTTCAATTTGTGGTTTTAGTTATTGTCTCAGGCTTGGCTTGGGGGGTAGGTATTTTATCTGCGCAAAATCATGGTGCCGGTAATACCAGTCGCATTCGAAGTACCATTTTATTGGGGCTTATTTTAAGTACTTTAGCCTTATTACCTTTGGTCATTGGTAACTTTTTCTTTGCTGATAGTTTGATGGCTTTAGGTACGACCGATCAAGATGTTATCGATATTGGTGAAATGTATTTGTGGATCACTATGCCAAGCTTACTGTTTGTTGGTGGCATCATGGTGTTTGAAAATGCCCTGCGCAGTATTTCGCAAGTGAAGTTACCTATGGTGATTAGCACCTTTGCGATTGTGATTAATATTGTTCTTAACTACTGGTTAATCTACGGAGGCTTAGGGATTGAACCTTTAGGCGTTACGGGGGCGGCAATCGCCACGTTAATTGCCCGAGGTTGTCACTTGTTGTTGATTTTTATGGTGTTATCTATTGCCCGTCATAAGTTAAAACCGTCACGTAATGACGTTAAAGATCTAAGAATCGTTAAACCTTGGTTTGATATGATCAAACTTGTGGTGCCGTTGATGGCCAGTTTTGGGGTGTGGTCTATAGGTTCTTTTGTTTATCAATTAATTTACGGCCGACTAGGCACACAAGAGCTGGCGGTGATCAGTTTGCTGGTTCCTATTGAAGGCATGTTTATTTCACTGTTTTTTGGCTTTGCCTCTGCCTGCTCTATTATGGTGGGGCAAAACTTAGGCGCGGAAAAGTTTGACCAAGCGATTAGCATCGCCAAGAGCTTTGTTATTATGGCGCCTTTAGTCGCCATCGTTTTAGGCGTCCTATTATTGCTTGCTGAGCCCATCATTTTTATGCCTTTTAGCGACATGCCAGCAAGTACCTTAGCGTTAGCATCGGACGTGTTTTTAATCATTGCCCTAGGCGCGTGGATAAAAATCAGTAACATGACCATGGCTTTGGGCATATTACGAGCAGGTGGCGAAACCAAAGCTTGCTTGTATATTGATACCTTTGGCATGTGGATGGTGAGTATTCCGCTAACTCTAATGGCGGCATTTTATTTTGACCTACCATTGTTTTGGGTTGCTTTAACGGCGTATTCGGAAGAGGTCAGCAAGTTTGGTTTGTTTGTTTGGCGAATTTCAAAACAACGTTGGGTACGTAAAATTGTAAATTAAAACGATTTAATGCCGCCAAAAAAAGCCCTATCGTGTGCACGATAGGGCTTTTTTATTTGCTGTTTTATGCTCGCAGCTCAAATTCCGTTTGTAATTGGCAATCACTGCTATTACCAACCCACAGATGGAACTTACCAGGCTCGGTCACTTGTTGCATGCGTTGGTTGTAAAAGCTTAAGTCATCTTTGGTCAACGCAAACTTTACTTCGATACTCGAGTGTTTTGGTAAATGCACGCGCTTAAATGCTTTTAGCTCTTTAACCGGGCGGGTGACGTTCGCAACCAAATCGCGAATATAAAGTTGAATTACGTCATCGGTGTCAACGTCTCCTTCATTCATCACCTCAACTGACACATAAATGGTTTCATCCATCGCAGGGGTGTGCGTATTTAGCTGTAATTTACGACAATGGATGTTGCTGTAGGTAAGACCAAAGCCAAAAGGAAATAACGGAGTAAAGTGACAATCCAGATGCGTCGCGCTCATCCCCATAGAGGTTTGTGGTGCGCGCACGGGAAAGTCATCCATGTGAACAAAGTTGCTGTCACTGGCGGGTTTGCCAGTGTGCTTTTGCGCATAGTATAACGGCACTTGACCAACATGGCGGACAAAGCTTACCGGCAGTTTACCTGATGGCGAACATTTCCCCAGGAGCAGGTCTGAAATACCAGGGCCTGCCATTGAACCGGGGTGCCAAGCGTATAAAATCGCACCTACTTTATCGATAATATTCGATAAAGTTAAAGGACGGCCAGCCATAGTGACTAATACAATTGGCGTACCGGTGGCGGCAATTTGGTTAATCAATGCTTCTTGAGCTCCCGGTAAGTCGATGTTGGTACGACAATGGGCTTCGCCAGATAAAATGGACTCTTCACCTAAAAATAATAAGGCAATATCGGATTGCTGTGCTGCCTTAACGGCGTCGGCAAAACCTTCTTCGCTGTTACTGCGACTGGTACTAAGAGCGCGGGCTACATGGACCTTAGTATGCTCAGGTAACTCGTGTTTTAACGCTGCTAAAGGGGTAACACTGTGCTTTTCATCACCGTCAAAAATCCAAGTACCAAGTTGTTCATAGCCATCGTCAGCTAAAGGGCCAATAACCGCGATGTCATTAAGCTCATCAGGTTTTAATGGCAATGTTTGTTGCGCATTTTTTAATAACACACAACTTTTTCGTACCATATCACGAGCGGCATCAAGGTGTTGTTGATTGACTAAAGCTTTAAACTTTTTCGGCTCGGTATAAGGCTGATTAAACAAATTCAGTTTAAATTTAAGTCGTAAAATATTGCCAACCATAGCATCGACTTGGGTCATGGTCAGTTGATTATCACTAAGCAATTGGGCAATGTTTTCGTGGTAGGTGGTACTGACCATTTCCATATCAATACCGGCATTAGCGGCTGCATTTGCGGCCGCATAGGCAGAGTCAGCAAAGCCATGAACCGTAAGTTGAAAGATAGAATCCCAGTCGCTTACCACCATACCTTGGTATTGCCATTCTTCTCTCAATACTTGTTGCATTAACCATTGGTTGCCACTGGCGGGGACCCCGTTTAAGTCACTAAATGAGGCCATCATAGTAGCAACACCAGCTTCATGTGCCGCTTTAAACGGTGGTAAATACACATTGCGTAATTCGTTCTCTGGGATATTGGCGGTATTGTAATCACGACCACTTTCGCTGGCACCGTAACCGACAAAATGTTTGGCACAGGCTGCAATAGCATCGAATTGCGCTAAGTTATCACTCTGATAGCCTTGCACCATTGCCACCCCAAGTTTGGCATTTAGCAGAGGGTCTTCACCAAAGCTTTCGGCAATACGACCCCATCTTGGGTCACGACTGATGTCAATCATTGGCGAAAAGGTCCAGTTTACCCCACAACTTGCGGCTTCGTGTGCACTGATCCTAGCACCGAGTTTAACCAATTCAGGGTCGAAACTAGCGGCTTGAGCAATGGGCAGCGGAAAAATGGTTTTAAACCCATGAATCACATCTCGGCCAATCAAAAGTGGGATGCCAAGACGGCTTTCTTCGACGGCAATGCGTTGCAACTCATTCACAACGTCGACATTGGTTTCATTCAATACGGAGCCAACTTGACCTTGTTGAATCCCCATGCGTAAATGTTCACTGATATGGCCTTCACCACCTTGGGATTGACACATTTGGCCTATTTTTTCATCCAAACTCATCTGTTCAAGTAACTGAGCCACTAAGCGGTCGATAGTGGCGTCGTCGGGGTTGATTGTCGTGCTGAAATTACACTCTTGCTGTTGCGTCATTATTAAAACCATAAAAGATAATTGAAAAGTGCCTAAGGCATAACATAACTCGATAATAGGCGCTTTCAAGATAAAAGCGACTAAAGGGCATGAATCCTCGTTATAGCGGATTGGTATTATTTTTGTTGTGGCGGGGCATTACTAAGCGCTTGACCATTGTGGATGTTTGCAGGGCAAGAAAAAGCAGAACCTAAGTTCTGCTTTTCATGTTATTTACAAGCTAGGTTCGCGGTTAAGCGAGTTTACCGCGTCTTGCTTCTAACTGTTCCCTAATTTCATGAGCGCGTTGCTCGGTGATTGGGAATATGTACACTAAGTAGATAGCGATAACTGAGGCAATCACTGGGATCACCACATCATAGAATCGCATCCAAAATAGGGTGTCAGCGGTTTGGTCATTACCAAGGGCCACATCAAACCCTGTCGCATTTAACAAGAATCCACCAGCGGCAAGAGCCACCGCCATCCCAAGTTTAACAACCCACCAGTAAATAGAACCGAACATACCTTCTCGGCGTTCTTCTGTATTAAGTTCATCTAGATCACATACGTCGGCAATCATTGAGCCCATTAGGGTGAATAAACCACCTAAACCAAAGGCAATAAACGGTTGTGGTACCAGAAGCAATAGTGGGTAGTCAGGGTTATAGCACACCCACTTTAAGGCATAACCAATAATCGACATACCGATGGCGAAGAAGAATGTCTTACGCTTGCCCCAAAGCGTCGCTAATTTCGTTACTAATAAAATAACACAGAAAGTACCGATGGCCGACATGGTACCAGACCAGCCAACATATTCAGCACCAGCCGATTGGTCACCACCAAAAACGTAGTAAATAATTACGTAGCTTTGGAATGATGAAACCATCATAAAGCCATTAAACACTAAGAAAGTGGCGCCACATAAACATAAGAATGGCTTAAATTTCAAGGTGATCACAAAGCCTTTTAAGAACTGTTTTACGCGCTGACCAATGGTAAACGTTTCGGCCGGTGGCGTTTCGGCTTGCACGCTTGGTGCAATGGCAGACTCAGCTGGTGCTTTTTGTTCTAAAGTACCACGTTCTTTTAAGAAAATTGCCGGTAACACACCCACACAGATGGTAAAGGCACCGATAATAACGGCTAACCAGCCAGCGCCGGTGACCATATCATCAAAGAACATGTCTGATTGCATAAACCATAAGAACCATGGTGCCATTAAGTAGGCTAATTGGCCCATAAAGTTAGACACACCCATGAGTCGGGTACGTTCATGGTAATCAGGGGTTAATTCGTACCCTAACGCAACCCAAGGGGTCGCAAAAATGGTGTAGGCAAAGTAAAACAAAATACTGCCAATGAGGAAAAACCAAAAGTAAAAGGATTCACTTTTACCTGCAGGTAATTGCCACAATAGGGCGAAAACAATACCGGCTAAAATAGCCCCGATGAAAATATAAGGCCTGCGTCGACCCCATCTGGTTTTTGATTTGTCGGAGATAAATCCCATTAAAGGGTCGGTTATCGCATCGACAAATCGAGGTAAAGAGCCTAATAAGCCTACGAGGGCAGGGTTCATCCCTAGACCTAAATTTAACACAATGGCCATGCCGGCAATGGCAGCACCAAGAAGGTTGTTTACAAGAGCCCCAAGTCCGTAAATAAACTTGCGCAGAAAGGAGATTCTGTCTTCAGGAGCGGTAGTGTATGTTTTCGTATTATTCATCACTGGTTACCGTGTTGATAGCGCTTTTTATGTAAAATCACAAAAGCATGTTGTTGTTATAACCAAAACATACCTAAGGAAAACATGGAATTCGCGCATTGGAGAATGGGTTAACCTTGGGTATGGTTCAGAGATGGCTATTTTAGACTTTTCATTGTTATAAAAAATATCTCTGAATTTTTCACTATGACATTAATCCCTTCGTAAAAACAAGCAACCAATAAGCGATGAGTGGGACGAGAAATCGGTGAATGGGTAAACTAAGCGACGAACCTATAAACCAAGTTTGCTGCCCAATTATTATCATTCTAACTTTCCCTGTTGTCTCATTGCATGACCATTTGGTCTTATTTAAATTGAAAACTACAACTTTAGTAACATATGTTAATGTTATGGCTTCAGTGTAAGTAATTATTTTAAGGTTATTTTTTAATCTTATTAAGCGACTAAATCACAGCACCAAGCTGATGTTAAACTAATTTGTTCAAATCTTCACTACTTTACATTTTTATATGGACCTATGTTGAAACTTACTGTAAAAAATTCCATAAAAAATGATCATCAATCAGAGTTAAATAAGCAGATTGAGCAATGCTTATCAGCAATGACTCTGGATCAAAAAATTGGTCAAATGATGCAAGTAGAATGGAGCTCGACCAGCCCTGAAGATGTGCGCAAGTATCATATCGGTGGGGTCTTAAGCGCCGCCGGAAGCTATCCAAATATCAATACCCCACAACAATGGCTTCATATTAGCGATACATTTTGGCTATCGTCTTCTGTAAAATCGTCACAATCACCACGTCGTACTGATATTCCGGTGCTATTTGGGGTGGATGCGGTTCACGGTCACGCCAATGTTGAGGGCGGGACCATCTTCCCGCATAACATTGGTTTAGGTTGTACTCGAGATCCAGATTTAGTCAAACGTATTGGTCAAGCCACCGCCAAAGAAGTTCTTGCCAGTGGCATAAATTGGGTCTTTGGTCCCAATTTGGCGGTTGCCCAAGATTTTCATTGGGGTCGAGTGTATGAAAGCTTCTCTGAGAATACCGATTTAGTCAGTGAGTTAGGCCGAGCCCTGATCAGCGGCATTCAACACCCCTTCGAACACGAGTCCGTTGCTAGCTGTATTAAACATTTTGTTGGCGATGGCGGCACCTTATATGGTATTGACCAAGGTGATACCAAATTATCGTTTGAACAGTTGCAAGCAACCCATATCAAACCGTTTGAGCAAGGCATCGCCGAAGGCGCTTTAACGGTGATGGCGTCTTTTAGCAGTTGGAATGGTGCAAAATGTCATGGCAGTCGTTTTTTATTGACCGACATTTTAAAAGATAAACTACAGTTTCAGGGCTTTGTGGTTTCCGATATGGAAGGGATTGAATACCTGCCAGAGGGTACATACAGTGCGGTTGCGATTGCGGTAAATGCGGGCATCGATATGTTTATGGCGCCAAATAATTGGAAGCACTTAATTGAACACCTGCGCAATCATGTGGCTTTGGGTACCATTTCAATGTCACGAATTAATGATGCTGTGCGCCGCATTTTATGGGTTAAACATCGTCTAGGCTTGTTTGCATTAGCAAAACCCTCAGAGCGGAAGATGGCCAATACCCGCCACTTTGGCAGTGAAAAGCACCGAGCATTGGCTATTGAAGCGGTGCAGAAGTCTGCCGTATTGCTTAAAAATAACGCCAATGTATTGCCGTTAAATCGACAGCAAAAGATTTTTGTTGCGGGTAAAAACGCCGATAATATCGGCAGCCAATGCGGTGGCTTCACGCTTGATTGGCAAGGATGTGAGGGCAATGAGGCCTTTGCTCATGGTTGCTCCATTTGGCAAGCAATCAAGCAATCGGCACCAAATGCATCCTTGAGTCAGCAACCGTTCGGCGAAGATGCCGACCCCAAGCAACATGACATTGCCGTGGTTGTTGTGGGGGAGCTGCCATACGCTGAAGGTCTTGGCGATATAAGACGAAATAATAATTACTTGGTCAAATCAGGCTCGATGATTGATGGTCGATTCAATATTCTTGAGCCTTATGGTGATAGTCTTCGGTTATCCAATCTTCACCCTGAAGATATCCGAACCATAGAAAATATTCGAGCTAAAGGCATAAAGGTGGTGACCATATTACTCTCTGGTCGGCCACTCCTGATTAATCAGGAGCTTGACGCTTCTCAAGCCTTTATTGCGGCTTGGTTGCCAGGGATCATGGGCAATGGGGTGGTTGACTTATTGTTTAATCGAGTAAATTTTAGCGCCAAACTGGGTTTTACTTGGCCGGCCAGCATTGATCAAAAAGCTCATACCAAGCCAACGAGTAAGGTCTTGTTTAACTATGGATATGGTCTGCAATATCACAACTAATTAACCCTTGATTTACCATTTGTTTTTATTTTTATCGGCTTTTAAAACTTTTAGCTCTAAGATATTTGTTGTAGCCGTTTTATTCGTTTAAAATTGAGCGGATTACCCTGGAAATCGATCAATTTTAGTCAGGTATTAAGATTTAAACCTGACTTTCCCTCAGGTCGCAATCCAAGTCCACTTTATCTTATTTGTATTGTACATAGGATAATTTGTTGCTTTATTAGCACAAATTTCTAATTTTCAAAGATATTTGAAATAATTGGGGCAAATTAATGAAAGATATTACAGCAAAACTACCGACTTTTAAGGGCAACCGTGGCTTGTTAGCGTTTACGATTGGTATGTCACTTACCGTATTAACCGCGTGTTCTAAACCCGAGTCGGACAATGTGGCAACGGTTAGTGTTGAAACAGCTGAGTTTGAGTGGGCCGTTAATGTTGGTGGTGCAGAATATCTGGGTGTTGATGGTGTCGTGTATCATGCCGATACGCTAACTGTAGATGCACCAATAAAGTCGATGGAATACACCAAAGGTTCGCAAGATGGTGAGCTCTACGAAACGTTTCGCGAAGGTGAGTTGAGTTTTTCTAAACCATTAGAAAATGGCAAATATGACGTTACTTTCATGTTTGCTGAGCCAGAAGATCGTGCCATTGGCTCTCGTGTGTTTAATGTGTTTGTTGAAGATCAGTTGCATATTCGCAATCTAGATGTGCGCGGTGCGCGAGATGGTAAGCATATTTCGGCATTAGATCGTGCAGTCAGCCAAGTGGAAGTAACCGACGGACAACTTGATATTCGTTTAGAAGCGATTAAAGATTTACCGATTCTTAATGGGTTAATTATTCGCGATGCTCGACCTCGTGACGACGAAAAATGGGAATTGGTTTGGCAAGATGAATTCAACCAACCCGGTGCCCCAGATTCAAGTCGTTGGAGTTACAATATTTGGCCGGCTAAAAAAGTAAATGATGAAGATCAAGCTTACACTGATCGGGCGAAGAATGTGCGCGTAGAAGATGGTAAACTTATTATCCAAGCGTTTAAAGAGTCTTATAATGGCGCCGAGTATACCTCTGGTCGTATCCATACTCAGGGTAAAGGCGATATTCACTACGGTCGAATTGAAGTAAGAGCTAAACTGCCAGCAGGTCAAGGTACTTGGCCGGCGATTTGGATGTTACCAAGCGATCCGTATAAATACGCCACAACGTGTAAAGAAAACGAAGATTGGCAAGGTAGTAGCACCTGTAATGCGTGGCCAAATTCCGGTGAAATCGACATTATGGAGCATGTTGGTTTTGATATGAATAAAGTGCATGGCACCGTTCATACTAAAGCGTACTACTGGGCAGAATGGGAACAACGCAAGGGCAGTGTTGAAACGGTTAATGCAGAACAAGCGTTTCATACCTACTCATTGGAGTGGACTCCAGAACAAATCTCGATTTTTTTCAATGACACTCTATATTTTACATACGTCAATGAGCAAACCGGATGGAAAGCGTGGCCATTTGATCACCCATTTCATTTGATTCTAAACCTTGCCGTTGGTGGCATGTGGGGTCGCGCAGGCGGACCAGTTGATGACAGTATTTTTCCAGTGCAAATGGAAGTCGATTATGTCAGGGTTTACAAAGCCAAGTCATAATCAAACAGAATTAATTTTAATGATATAAAAGCCACACTTTTTGGCGGAGTTTTACATGAATAACTTAACTACACACGATGCGTCGGTAAGTGGCGAATTTGTCACCTTAAACAACGACCGCTTTTACGCTATTAAAAACGTGCATAAAATGGCACCGTTTTTTATCAGTGTTGTTTCTAACTCAGATCATTGGTTGTTTATTTCTTCCAATGGTGGCTTAACGGCTGGTCGCGTATCACCTGAAACGGCTTTGTTCCCATATCAAACCGTTGATCAAATTCAAGACAGTGCGTTAAACACCGGTAGTAAAACCATTGTTAAAGTACGTTCTGGCGAACAGGATATTTACTGGGAACCGTTCAACACCGAACACGACGATCGTTTTAACATTGAGCGCAACCTGTACAAAAATACCCTTGGTAATAAGTTATGTTTTGAAGAGCGTAACTTAGATCTTAACCTGGTGTTTCGTTACACTTGGGCAACCAGTGAAGAGTACGGTTTTGTTCGTGATTGTGAACTTGAAAACATCGGTGATAACCAAGCATCCGTAGAATTTGTTGATGGTTTACAAAACGTATTACCTGCTGGTACACCACGTTATACTCAAGCCAACTCAGCTAACTTAGTGGATGCTTACAAGTGGACTGAGCTTGAAGCCGAATCAGGTTTAGCCTTCTTCACTTTATTCTCAGGTATCACTGACCGTGCAGAACCTTGTGAATCGTTACGTGCGAACACCATTTTCGCGCTAGGTTTAGACAAGCCAACGACATTACTTTCGAGCTTACAGTTAGAAAACTTCAAACGTGGCGAAACGTTAACAACGGAAGCACAAAAGCGTGGTATTCGTGCGAGCTACTTTGTGAATACCAAGGTAGAACTAGCAGCAGGTGCCAAACAAACTTGGCAATTTGTTGCTAACATTGAGTTGTCACAAGTTCAATCAACTGAGTTATTAGTTGATTTACAAGACAAAACAGCTTTAGCTCAAAAACTGGCTGATTCAGTTGAGCACGGCAGTGACGACCTTGCTCGTATCATGGCTGCGACAGATGGCCTACAAACCACAGCCGAAGAAGAAGTATCGGTTCATCATTACGCTAACGTGTTATTTAACGCGATGCGTGGTGGTATTTTTGACGATCAATACCAAATTTTAGCTTCAGACTTTAGCAAAACGGTTAAGTTGTTCAACACGGCTGTGTATGAGCGTAATCAAGCATTCCTTGAGTCAATGCCAGAAAAGCAAAGCTACAATGATTTACTAGACAGTGTTAAAGAGCAAAATGATTTGCAATTAGAACGTCTATGTTGTGAATACTTACCAATTTCATTTGGTCGTCGTCACGGTGATCCAAGTCGTCCTTGGAACCAGTTTGTGATCAAACTAAAAGACGATGAAGGTAACCGCTTATTAACGTATCAAGGTAACTGGCGTGATATTTTCCAAAACTGGGAAGCCATCACTTTCAGCTACCCAAGCTTTATTGAAAGTGTTATCGCTAAATTTGTTAACGCCAGCACTATCGATGGTTACAACCCGTACCGTATCACCAAAGAAGGTATCGACTGGGAAGTAGAAGAGCCAGATGATCCATGGAGCTATATCGGATACTGGGGTGATCACCAAATCATCTATTTACAAAAAATGTTGGAGCTATCGGCTAAGTTCCATCCGGCCAAGCTATCTGAAATGTTCCACAAAAACATTTTCAGCTACGCCAACGTACCTTACCGTATTAAGCCATTAGCTGACATTTTTGAAAATGCTAAAAGTACCGTTATGTTTGACGAGAGATTAGCTGAAATCATTGACCAACGTGTTGAAAAATTCGGTGCCGACGGCAAAATGGTTTTAGAAGCTGATGCCACGGTTTATCAAGTGAACTTACTTGAAAAGTTAGCCGTAGCCTTATTGTCTAAATTAGGTAACTTTGTTGTTGGTGGTGGTATCTGGTTAAACACTCAACGTCCAGAGTGGAACGATGCTAACAACGCATTGGTAGGTCAAGGCTTGTCAATGGTAACTCTATGTTACTTACGCCGTTACGTATGTTTCTTACAAGAGCAATTAGCGAACGAGCAAGGCGATGTAGAATTATCTGCTGAAGTAAGTGAGTGGTTACAATCAACCCTAGCCGGTATGATTAAAATGGCACAAGCGACATCAGGTTCAATCTCTGATCAATTGTGTTTTGAATTGACCAAAGAATTAGGTCAATCAGCTTGTGATTACCGTCAAAAAGTATATCAACAAGAAGGTTTTAGCGCCAAAGTTAAGATGCCAATGGCAGACTTCCATGCGTTATTAGAAAATGCATTAACGGCTATCGATTACACCATTAAAGTGAACAAGCGTGAAGACGAGCTTTACGAAGCATATAACCTAATGAAACTGGGTGATGAGTCTTTAGGCGTAGACACACTTTATCAAATGCTTGAAGGTCAAGTTGCGGTATTAAGCTCAAAAGCGTTATCGACAGAAGAAACCATCAATGTATTAGAAAACTTATTTGCGAGTGACATTTACCGTCAGGATCAAGACTCATTCATCTTGTACCCAGATCGTCAGCTACCAAGTTTCTTACAGAAGAACCAAATTGCTGCTGAAGATATTTCAACTAATGCATTATTAGAGCAGTTGTTAGCAGACGGTCATGTTGCGATTGTGTCAAAAGACGCACTTGGTCATTACCGTTTTAACTCAGACTTTAAAAACGCAGATTGTTTGAAAGCACAATTAGCGGCATTACCGGCTAAATACGATGAGTTAAAAGCAGCAAATAGCGCGAAAACTTTAGCCCTTTATGAAAAAGTATTTAACCATAATGCCTTTACCGGTCGTTCTGGTGGTATGTTTGGTTTCGAAGGTTTAGGCAGCATCTACTGGCACATGGTGTCAAAACTGTTGTTGGCGGTAGAAGAAAACTACGAGCAAGCGCTTAGTGAAGGTAACGAAGAAAACATCAAGCGTTTAGGTCAGCTGTACTACCGTGTTCGTCATGGTATCGGTTTTAACAAAACACCAGAAGAATATGGTGCTTTCCCAACCGACCCATACTCACACACACCAGGTCACTCAGGTGCACAGCAACCGGGCATGACAGGTCAGGTTAAAGAAGAAGTATTGACTCGATTCTCTGAGCTCGGTATTCGTGTTGAAAACGGCTTAGTTCGTTTTGAACCAACACTATTACGCGCGCAAGAATTTATTGAGTCAGCGGCAAGCTTTAAATACCTAGACTTAAGCGACGAGTGGCAAACCATCCAGATGCCAGCAAACGCATTAGGCTTTACTTGGTGTCAGTTGCCATTTGTATACCAATTGACTGAAGCACAACCGCAATTGACCATTGAATACGCCGATGGTCGTCGTGAAAGCTTTGATACGTTAAGCTTATCGGCTGAAGATAGCCAACATATCTTCAACCGTGACGGTGCTATTAAGTGCATCGAAATTAGCCTAAATGCAAAGGATTTATTCCAAGGCTAATACCGAATAGGCGCTGCAAATACTTTGGTGTTGCAGCGCCTTTTTTTTGCCCTAATTATAAAAAGTATAAAAATCAACCCTATTTTGACTGCTTTGTGAGCATCGCAATTTGATTGTTAGGTTAACTCTGCAGCGGCAATTTATCGTGGTAAACAAGGAGAGAAAAATGTCTAAAAGATATAATAAATATATGTCCTTAGCAGGGATTAATTTTTTTAATTTATCAACAGAAGAATTAAAAGAAACGGTAAAATCGATTTTAGATAACAAAATTCATGGAATCTCTTTTAGCCCTTACATCGAAGGCCAAGGACCAGGAACGCAAATTACTAAAGAACAAATCGTTGAGCGCTTATCGTTAATTGCCGATAACGTAAAATGGATCCGTACATTTTCTTGTACCGAGGGCAATGAACTCATTCCTCAAGTTGCTAAGTCCATGGGCTTAAAAACTATGGTAGGGGTTTGGCTTGATGACGATATAGAAACCAATGAAGAAGAATTGGCTAATGCCATTGCTTTAGCGAATGAAGGCGCAGTTGATATTCTTGGTGTTGGTAATGAAGTCCTATTGCGTGAAGAGCTGAGTGAACAACAGCTGATTAACTATATTGAACGGGCCAAAGCCGCCGTTAATGTCCCCGTCGGTTATGTTGATGCCTACTACGAATTTGAAGACCACCCTAACATTGCTGATGCATGCGATGTGATTTTGGCAAACTGTTATCCATTTTGGGAAGGATGCCCAGCAGACTATTCATTACTTTACATGAAAGACATGTACCGCAGGGCAATAAAAGCGGCGAAAGGTAAAAAAGTTATTGTTACGGAAACGGGCTGGCCTACAGTTGGAACGTCAACGGGTGGCGCAATACCATCTTATGATAACGCTATTCGCTATTTTATTAATACATATCAATGGGCAGAAGAGGATAATATTGATATCTTCTATTTTTCGTCTT
The DNA here is from genome assembly GCF_041410465.1 of Thalassotalea sp. 273M-4. NCBI lineage: Bacteria > Pseudomonadati > Pseudomonadota > Gammaproteobacteria > Alteromonadales > Colwelliaceae > Thalassotalea > Thalassotalea aquiviva. The sequence continues at coordinate 2,975,411 of NZ_CP166961.1, read as the reverse complement.
TTGATGAGACCTGGAAGGTTGAGGCCGAAGGGGATGTTGGTGCTTATTGGGGTCTTTGGGATAAAGACGGCAAGCTAAAATATTAAATTAAACAACACAGGTGACACACATGTTAGAGCAGTTTGGACGAGCAATTTGTTATTCGGGTTACCGAAAAGGGCAAGATCCAAGAACCGAAACATACCCAAGTTATGAACAAGTCAAACAAGACTTGTTGATTTTAGCTAACGACTGGGATTACATACGCTTATACGACTGCTCTACACACGCCAAAACCGTGCTTGAAGTGATCAAGCACGAAGGGTTAGCGCTTAAGGTTTTATTAGGAGCCGATTTAGGCGCAGAAATAAATAACCCTAATTGTCCTTGGGGCGGTGTATACCCAGATCATCAACTGGCTGAAAATACTAGCAGAAACCAAAAAAATATCGCGACCTTAATTGCGTTTGCTAATGCGTACCCAGAAACCGTACAAGCCTTATCGATAGGTAATGAAGCCAGCGTTGATTGGAACGACCATATGGTTTCTGTCGATGCGCTGGTGGCGTATGCAAAGCAAGTTAAAGCGGGAGCGAAACAGCCGGTAAGTTTTTGTGAAAACTATGTACCTTGGTTAGGAAAGCTTGAACCTTTGGTTGAGGTTGTGGATTTTATTTGTATTCATACCTACCCAGCGTGGGAGTATAAGACTCTGCGTGATGCCTTGGCTTATACTCAACAAAATTATTATGCAGTAGCCGATCGTTATCCACATAAGAAAGTTGTGATCACCGAAGCTGGTTGGACAACCCGTTCTAACAACCGTGGTATTGAACGTTGGAATGCCTCCGAAGAAATTCAGGCTGAATACATTCGCCAATTACTGCGTTGGACTGGCAGTGAAGAGATCCTTACGTTTGTTTTTGAAGCATTTGATGAACCTTGGAAAGGCTCAGATGATGCCAGCGAGCCTGAAAAACACTGGGGCTTATACTTTGAAGATAGAACCCCAAAGTTGGTCATTACGCAACGCTAGTTTTTAGCTCTGTTGAGCGCTAAAATATTGCTTTTTCTGAAAGCTTGTCTGTTTACTCCGGCAAGCTTTTTTTATGCTTTTGTCCGGCGAAAATTGAATGTAAAATCGCCGATTGTAACAAATTAGGTAAGATCTGATCGTAACAGGGCATGAAATATATGGTATGTTCTTTAACAGATTTTTTAATGGCAATAAATATGAACAAGCTAAAATCGCTCATTTTAAATAATTTCTTTACTCGCTCAGTTCAGCGGTTTTGGTGGATGCAATTAGGTTTTTGGGCGTTCTTATGCTTTGTGAGTGTGTTTACTTTGTCAATTTGGTATGACCAAAATGGCTTAATTTACCTTGCGCATACCGGCTTACAAGCTGTATTGGGGATGTTTTTGTCGTTACCTTTGGTGGTGTTATATCGACATATTTGGGAGTGGCCCTACCGTCGTCGACTGCTTGTTGCCATTATTGCTTTGTTCACCGTGTCATTACTTTGGACGGCGCTGCGCATCCACTCTTTTTCGTTAATGACCGGTGCTGGCAGTTTATGGTCTGACTTTGGCAACTGGGCTTTTGGCAGTATTTTTATCTTTGCTTGTTGGACTGGGGTGTTTCATGGCTTGCGTTATTATCAGCTATTACAAGCAGAACACGATATTATGCTGCAAGCTGAAGCTGAAGCTCGAGAAGAGCAAGTTAAGCGAATGATGGCGCAAACGGTTGCAAGAGACGCCAAAATCAAGATGCTGCGCTACCAATTAAACCCGCACTTTTTGTGTAATACCCTTAATGCCATTAACTCATTAATTGAATGTGATGAAGCTGAAAAAGCCCAACGGGTAACGGTGCAATTAAGTAACTTCTTGCGTTATTCTCTTGATCATAACCCCGATACTAAAATTTCACTAGAAAATGAAATACATGCTCTAAATTTGTACTTGGAAATTGAGAAAACCCGTTTTGAAGATCGGCTGAAATTAGATTTCAATATCGATGCTTTAGCGAAATCGGCACACATTCCCAGTTTGTTATTGCAACCTATTATTGAAAATTCAATGAAGCATGTAATCGCCCAAAATGAAGATGGCGGTACCATCAGCTTGCGGGCTCAGGTGCAAGATCAGCGCTTAATCATCGAAATTAGCGATACGGGTACCGGGCAAAGCATCAATAAGAGTAAATTAACCAGTAAAACCGGTCGAGGTATAGGTTTAAAGAACATCGATGAAAGATTGAAGGTTCTTTATAAAAGTGACTATCTGTTTGATTTACATCTACTGCCTATGGGTGGTTTAAAAACCACGATTGATATACCATATGAGTGCTTATTGGAAAAATATGATTTTTGAGTTTAGTGACCATGACACCCGCCAAAGGCACTAAAAGAGATTGGATTGAATGCGTAAAATAAGAACATTAATTGTAGATGATGAACCTTTAGCTCTTAATTTACTGCGAGCCAAATTACGAAAATTCCCAGAGATTGACATCGTTGGCGAATGTAAAAATGGCCGCCAGGCAATTGAAGCGGTCGCCGAACTTGAACCTGATCTAATGTTCTTAGACATTCAAATGCCAGGTATTGATGGCTTTATGGTGATCAAGAAGTTACAGAATGACATCATGCCTTTGGTGGTATTTACTACCGCGTTTGAACGTTACGCCATTGATGCGTTTGATGTGCATGCGGTTGATTATATATTAAAACCGGTCGATAACGAACGTATCGAACGAGCCATTGAACGGGTGCGCTCGCGCCTTGAAATGGAAGCTGAAACAGACAATAAGAATCGTATCATCAGTGCGATGGACAGTTTTAAGCAAGACGATGAAGACGCCAATAATGGACCGTCGTCTAATATCCGAGATTTGGCTTTTAACGATCAGAAAGAACGTAAGATTGTGATCAAAGAGCGAGACGATATCACCTTGCTTAAACAATCAGAAATTGAATGGATTGATGCCGCTGGTGATTATGTTTGCCTACACGTTAAAGGCGTTACCCATATCAAGCGCAGCACTTTAAAAAGCCTGCTTGACGAACTCGACCCCAGTATTTTTAAACGTGTGCATCGCTCCACCATTGTTAACTTGAACTTTATCGAAAAAGTTATCCCACTGCCTAAAGGTGAGTTTTATTTGATGCTAGGTGAGTTTGATAAAGTTAAAGTAAGTCGCAATTATCGTGATGTGATTAAGACGTTTCTGATGTGAGTTATCGATAGGCCTGGGCGCCCGGTAAAAACACTTCGGCGACCATTAAAGGCTTATCTTCAATGGTAAATAAAGAACGTCTACCCCACAAACTATGCTCCACTTTGAGGCCAATAATGGCCGCCAGTTCGGTTAACCTACCTGTTGCTGGTAATTGGGTAACTTGCAAAATTTCTCGATGTAATTTTGGATCGCTAAACAACACTTGACCTAAAGCTTGCTCGCCTAAACAACTTAAACTTTGTTGATTACCTGTTAAGCTTCTCAGGGGCAGGATACTGCGGGCAAATACCTGCGGCTTGTGGTCACAATATAATACCACCTCACGAACCAGTACTTGCTCATTAACCGCAATGCTGTCGTTAGCTTCATGGGGCTGACAAGCTTCTATCTTTTGACCTAAGAGTTTAACCTGAAAATGAGTACAATTAGCTTTTAAACGTGCGGTTAACGAGGTCAAGTCGAGCAACCAATCATTTAATACCGCGTTGTTTGGTGCCTGACTTACATCTTGCCAGTCGACGTTTAACCCTATTGGAAAGTGGGTCTTAAGCAGTTCAAATTCGTCTGCTTTAGGATCTTTTATAGACATAAAAGGCGTAACCTATCCCTGTTAATAATCCGACTAAATGGGCGGTGTTGGCAACATTTATTGGCATGAAATCGGTAAACCCAAGCAATAACCAAAACAGCATAAAGCCGATAATTGACTTTGATAATTCAATACCAGAGCTTGGGCGTAAATAGCCATACCACCAAACAAACCCCAATACCGCATACACCACGCCAGAGAGACCACCAAAGTTGGGTCCCGAGATCACAAACTGGGCACTATTCGATAAGAGCGCTGATAAGACAAACAACCAGACGATGGTGCTCATACTCAATTGCTTTTCGATCATCCCACCCAGTTGCCACCACCACATAGTATTAAACGCGATGTGCAATAGTGAAAAGTGAAAAAGAGCAGGGGTGAAAAAGCGCCAAGGTTGGCTAAATGTTTGCGCAATGTCGCCTTGATTAAACATTAATAAGGCAAAGCTTAGGTTAGGGTTATACAGCCAAGTAACGGCAAAAACCACCCAGCAAAGTGCAAAGATGCTGATCGTAAACACCCCCGCTTGGGCGACAAAACTGTTGGCAATACTTTGACGAGTATGACCCTTGTTACCCAGTTCAACGGGTTGTGAGCTATGCCAAGCCGATTGTTGATATTTAGGATGGTTGGGCTGGCGGATGAAATGTTCAAACTCAGACGTTGCCGTATCGACTTGCTCCTGTTCACATAAAATACTCCAACCTTCGTCGCTCCCTGATTCATCGTCATAACGATAGGGCTGTACGGTGGATTTAATACCAATGCTATTTAGATAATCGCTAAACAACACGGCAACATTACGTTTGGGAATGTGAACAAAAGGTACCATAGACCAATTAGCCTACATCGATTGCGTCAGGGTAGTGTTTAAGCCAATGCTCAAAACCACCATCTAGCGAATACACTTCGCTAAAGTCGAGTGACACCAAATAATTGGCCGCTTGTTGTGATGAAATGCCATGATAACAGCAAATCACCGTTGGTTTGTCTAGGTCGGCGTTGCGAACAAAGTCACTAAGGTTATCATTGGTCAGGTGAATGGCACCGTGGATGCGGCTGTTGGCAAAAGATTGCGGGTCGCGAATATCCAAAATGACCCAATCGTCATTACCAAGTTGTTGGTGCACCTGTTCGGCATTAATGTGTTTAAAAGTCTCAGATGTTTGCACAGTATTTCTCTCGTTAGAGTCTTTAGTATATAGCTTAAGGGGTTTGCTTGCAGATGTGAACAAAAGCTTTATCGTTGCGATAAAGCTTTTGTCATGGTGTCGAGGTTATTCCCAATTAAGAATAACTTTGCCTGAGTTGCCAGACAGCATGTCTTCGAAACCTTGTTGAAAATCGTCAATAGAGTAGTGGTGCGTAATGATTGGCGTTAAATCAAGCCCTGATTGAATTAAGCTCGCCATTTTGTACCAGGTTTCAAACATTTCTCGACCATAAATGCCTTTGATGGTTAAACCTTTAAAGATCACCTGGCTCCAATCAATGGCCATGTCTTGCCCTGGGATCCCGAGCATAGCAATTTTACCACCGTTATTCATATTGGCCAACATGTCACGAAATGCCATCGGAACACCAGACATTTCCATACCAACATCAAAGCCTTCCGTCATTTTTAATTCGGCCATGACATCGGTTAAACTTTCTTTGCTGACATTAACCGCACGAGTAGCCCCCATTTTTCTGGCTAAGTCGAGGCGATATTCATTGATGTCGGTAATAACCACATGTCGGGCACCGACATGCTTGGCCACTGCAGCCGCCATAATACCAATAGGGCCTGCGCCGGTTATCAATACGTCTTCACCGACAAGATCAAACGATAGGGCAGTGTGGACAGCATTGCCGAACGGGTCAAAAATAGCCGCTAAATCATCGCTTATTTCATCGGGCAATTTAAATGCATTGTACGCAGGAATTACTAAGTACTCGGCGAAACTGCCGCTACGGTCGACGCCAACACCGACGGTATTACGACATAGATGCGTGCGCCCCCCACGACAATTACGACAATGACCACAGGTAATATGGCCTTCACCTGAGACTCTATCGCCAATGCTAAAACCTTTTACTTCTTGGCCCATACCTACGACTTCACCGGCGTATTCATGGCCAACAACCATAGGCACAGGGATGGTTTTTTGTGACCATTCGTCCCAATTGTAAATGTGGATGTCGGTGCCACAAATCGCGGTTTTCTTAATCTTAATTAATAAATCGTTATGACCTACTTCCGGCATTGGGCTGTCAGTCATCCAAATACCCGGTTCAGGTTTTAATTTCGCTAAAGACTTCATTGCTATCCCCTTAAATAATGTCCATTTCTTTACCGATACGGATAAAGGCGGAAATGGCTTTATCTAATTGCTCTTTGGTATGGGCCGCAGAGATTTGAGTTCGAATTCGGGCTTGCCCTTTAGGAACCACAGGAAACGAGAACCCAATGACATAAATGCCTTCTGCAAGTAATTTGTCGGCCATCGTCGATGCGACTTTGGCATCGCCCAGCATCACGGGTACGATAGCATGGTCAGCACCTGCACAGGTAAAGCCGGCGGCTTCCATTTTTTCACGAAAATACGCTGCATTGGCTTTTACCTTGGCACGCAAGTCGCCACTTTCTGATAACAGTTCTAGGACTTTAATCGAGGCGTTAACAATAGCAGGCGCTAATGAGTTGGAAAATAAATAAGGACGTGAACGTTGACGCAACCATTCAATGATTTCTTTTTTACCAGAGGTGTAACCACCTGAGGCACCGCCCATCGCTTTGCCTAGGGTTCCGGTAATAATATCCACACGATCCATGACTTCACAGTATTCATGTGAGCCACGGCCTTGTTCGCCAACAAAGCCAACAGCGTGAGAATCATCGACCATGACCATGGCATTATATTTATCGGCTAAATCGCATACGCCTTTTAGGTTGGCAATAACCCCATCCATTGAAAACACACCATCAGTTGCAATCAGCTTAAAGCGTGCACCGGCTTCATCGGCCGCAATTAATTGCTTCTCTAAGTCGGCCATATCATTGTTGGCATAACGAAAACGCTTGGCTTTACACAAACGAACACCATCAATAATTGAAGCATGATTGAGGGCGTCAGATATAATCGCATCTTCCTGAGTTAAAATAGTTTCAAAAAGACCGGCGTTTGCATCAAAACACGATGAATACAAAATCGTGTCTTCGGTACCTAAAAAGGCACTTAATTTTTGCTCTAAGGTTTTATGAATGTCTTGAGTACCACAAATAAAGCGTACCGATGCCATCCCAAAACCATGTTGTTCTAACCCTTTCTTTGCCGCTTCAATTAATTTAGGGTGATTGGCCAGCCCTAAGTAGTTGTTGGCACAAAAGTTGATAACCTGCTCGCCACTGGCAACGGCAATATCGGCTTGTTGTGCGGTTGTGATCACACGTTCAGCCTTATAAAGACCATCACGTTTTACTTCATCAATCTGGTGTTGTAAGTGGGAAAGAAATGTGGATGACATATCAGCCTCGGAAATTCGATTATGGTTATAAATTTTTGCGCCATTGTATGTTTTTACTGGTAAAGTTACTAGCCAAAGACCTTTAAATATACGGTTTTTTTGGCAATTTTTGTTGCCATCTGCCGTTTATTTTATCGTGACAAAATTACGGCCTTGCAAAGATTATAGTTGAGTGCTGCGTTGATCCAATTTGCTGACAGGATTTGGCTATAAAAATCGATTAACTAGATGATATACTCAAGCCTAAAGTCATTTAACACCCTGATGATGGGACCAAAACCTTGAATAAAGAACAATTTTCGTTACGTATATATCAGCTCATTATCTTATTGCTAACCCCTGTGCTGGTGTTGGTATTATTATTCAGGTCAACCAGTCAAAAGGCTTATCGGCAACGACTGAAAGAGCGTTTTGGTATTCTCCCTAGAACATTTAACTCTGGCTCTATTGTGATTCATGCCGCCAGTGTCGGTGAAGTTCTAGCAATCAAACCTTTTATTGAGGCGGTGTTACAACAACACCCTGACACTCCAGTTACCGTCACAACCTTTACCCCGACAGGATCAGAACAAGTGCTGAAATTATTTCAAACCAGAGTTCAGCATTGCTACATTCCATTAGATAATCCGTTATCGGTTCACTGGTTTTTGCAAACTTTAAAGCCCAAAGCGTTGGTTTTGATGGAAACGGAATTGTGGCCAAGTTTGATCCATCGTTGTTATCAGCGCAATGTCCCAATGCTATTAATTAATGGTCGTTTGTCGGCAGGTTCAATGCGCTCGTATCAAAAACTGCGCTGGTTGATAAGCCCAGCATTGAATAAAATAGAGCAGATACTGTGTCAAAGTGAAGACAACGCCAACAACTTTATCGCTTTAGGAGCATGCGCTAACAAGGTGCGTAATAGCGGCAATTTAAAATATGATATGGCGATTAATAAGGCGCTGGAAAGTAAAAGAGCCGAGTTATTATCGTACATCCCAAAGCAAAGCAAAATTGTGGTGGCCGGCAGCACCCACCAGAATGAAGAAAAACTGATCATCGACAGCTTTAAACGCTTAAAACAACATGATAAATCATTACTATTAGTGCTGGTACCACGCCATCCTGAACGGTTTGATGCTGTCGCCAAGTTAGCACAGCAACAAGACTTATCAGTGGTCAGACGCAGTCAGCAGGCCAATGTAACCGAACACGATGATGTCTGGTTAATTGATACGCTCGGTGAGTTGCTTGCGGTTTACGCTTTAGCGGATGTTTGTGTGATTGGAGGCAGTTTTTATGATGTTGGTGGCCATAATCCGTTAGAGCCAGCCTTATTCGCTAAGCCTGTCATTGTCGGCCCTAATATGAGTAACTTTGTTGAAATCAATCAAAAATTAAAAGTCGCCAAGGCTTTAGTGCAGTTGGGCGCTAATGAAGATCTTACCCAAGAGCTGACTCGATTGTTACATTCGCCGTCCATTTGTCGGGCAATGGGGGCGCAGGGCTTAGACGTCGTGGCTCAAAACCAGGGCGCCACCCAAAAAAGTATCGAAGCTTTAGCGCAATTATTGAATTAGCGATTTAATTGCAGGATCAAATTATCGATTTTTTGTTGCACCATTTCAAAAGTGATTTGGTGCATTAATTCACCTTTAGCGCGAGTGCCCCAAGACAGTTGCTCTGCTGACTTACCTGTTTGCGCTTTTATGCTTTGTTCATAAACACTCACCACATGTTGCAAAGAAGTATAAGGGCCAGTTCGTTGCGGATTTGAGTGGGCATATAAACCAATAACCGGCGTATTGACGGTAACGGCCATATGGGCGGGACCAGTGTCTGGGGCGATAACAAAACTGGCGTGTTCAAGCACGGCCAATAATTGTTTTAAACTGGTTTTTCCGACCAAATTATGCAGTGTACTTGGGCATTGCTTGATGATGTTCTCGGCCAGTGATTTTTCTAGCTCAGTCGGTCCGCCACAAAGTATCACTTGAAAGCCTTTTTGAGTACAGTATTGAGCAGCTTTTGCGTAACCTTCAACATGCCAGTTGCGCTCTGCTTTACTGGCGGCTGCACTGATGACCACATAAGGCTGGGCGTTGTTTATCTGCTCTTTTACCCATGTTCTGTCATCTTCACCAAAGGGCATTAACCAGGTTGGCGCTTGTGGAGCGACCCCAATTGCTTGAGCAAAGCCCAAAAAGCCATCGAGTACATGAGCACTGGTTTGAGGTGCAATTTTTTTATTGGTAAATAACCATTGCCCCTCTTTCGCTCGACGTTTATCAAAACCGACTTTGACTTTCGCTGGAATAAATACACTGGCAATACTTGCTCTTAATGCCACTTGCATATGCAATAAGACGTCAAAGTATTTATCTCTCATTTGCTCTTTTAATGCTTTATAGCCTTTCCAGCCAGCACTCTTATCGAAAACAATAAATTCAACCCCAGGCAAGTTTTTCAATAATAAATACTCAACTTTGCCAATAACCCAGGTAATATGAATATCTGGATATTGTTTTTGAATTTGTTGTACCATAGCCACAGCGTGGCAGACATCCCCTATCGCTGACAGTCTAAGGATGCATAATGATTTGATATCTGGGGTTTGACTGAGCATAAAAGTTTCACCACATTAAACGATAAATGAATAAGGTCTATTATCTTGAACCTGACAAGATTTGTAAAACAATCCTCAGTAAAACTGCTGAAAAAAGGCCGATTTATCTGGTTATATAATCCAGAGTTACTTGATGATTTTTGTCCATCGATGTTCACTATTGAATATTGGCAACAAAAACAGGCGATTATTGGCAGTGCAACAGGCCGAGGAACCAGTTGGTTTTTGTCACACCCTAACGTCAACTTGGTTTGGCGCCATTACTTACGTGGTGGTCTGGTTGGAAAAATCAATAAAGATCATTATTTATACACCGCGTTAGCTCACACCCGAGCAACCAAAGAATATCAATTGTTAGCTCAGCTTCAGCAAGAACAACTTCCAGTGCCAAAGCCGATCGCACTGCAAATAAAACGTCATGGTTTAAGTTATCAAGCTGATATTATGATCGAACTTATCCCCGGGGCTAAAGATTTAGTTGGGGTTTTAAGAGCACAACCCATGGCGCAAGCTTATTGGCATAAAATTGGTCAAGTGATCCGTCAATTTCATGATAAGCAGGTCTATCACCACGATCTAAATGCCCATAACATCATGCTCGACCATCAAGATAAAGTTTGGTTAATTGATTTTGACCAAGGCGCGATTAAAGCAACATCATCCAGCTGGAAAAAACAGAATTTGCAGCGCCTGTTACGTTCTTTTGAAAAAGAAAATGGCTTACATAAAAGCTCAAGTAAACCTTTTCATTGGCAACCGCAAAATTGGCAGTGGCTAATGGATGGCTATGAAGGTAGAGCATAGCAAGCCCGAGATCTTAACCTTCTAAGTACCACAGCAAAATGAATGATGTTGCACTTAGAATTTTACCCGCAGAGTGACTGCCTAAAGCTGTTGTTGCGGCTGCTTAGATTTTTGTTCAAGCGCAATGTAGTGGCTTCTTGCTCGTTCAAAATCTGCTCTTGCGTTGTCAGTAATGTACGGACTAAGGAGGGCAAAAATTTTCAGTAGGCCATCGTACAAATTGGCGTCATCGACAAGTGTTTCATCTTGTTGCGTTTGCAAATAGCTTAACCAAAAGGTGGTGGTTAGCCGAAGCAAGCAGGTGATATCGTCCAACTCTTCTTCTTTGATATTTAAAATACCCGCATCTTTGAGCTGCAATAACATCGCAGTTACTTTTACTGCGATCTGTTTTTGGATCTCGCTGTAACGTTTTTTAAGGGCTGGATTTTTACTTAATAGGACGGGTAGGTTACTGTAAAAGAATCGAAATTTTGATACTAGCTGAAAGACGATATCCATATAGTTCATGATGCTCTCCAATGGATGGGAGATGTCATCAAGTAAATCAAACTTTGAAATTAAATCATCAGCGTATTCGGTATAAATCGCAAAAATAATGTCTTCTTTGTTACGAAAGTGATAATACAAATTGCCTGGGCTAATGCCTAAATGAGCGGCAATATGATTTGTCGTAATGTTACGTTCCCCATTTTTATTGAACAATTCGATACTGGCTCGGATGATTCTTTCTCTGGTTTTCATTAATAAGCGAACTCTTATGGTTGTAAATAGGTCTAGCTAGGTCGTTATTGTTGTTTTGGTGTACGACCGATTTAAAAATCAGCAGGCTTAGAATGTTAAAAATTCGTTACCAGTTGATTTGGTTATCAATGATACTATTAATTTACAATTAATAGAAAGTATTATTGAGTATTTACTTTAGTTTCAATGTTAAATGATGGTTTTCTCGCCCGGATTTGATTGCTCAAACAGGCGTTTATTGTCCTTGATGATTTGATTTACCGAATGGGCAAGGTAGAATATTAAAATACAAATCTTAACCGAAAATGATTATGAAACATAAAGCCATTTACCCCGGCACGTTTGACCCTGTTACCAATGGTCATTCCGACCTTATTGAACGAGCGGCGCAACTCTTTGACCAAGTGATTGTTGGTGTGGCGGCGAGCCCGAGTAAACAACCTCGCTTTGATTTAAAAGAAAGGGTTGAAATGTTAGAACAAATCACCAGCCATCTCGATAATGTTACGGTGATTGGCTTTAGTGGTTTATTGGTTGATTTCGCCAAAGAAACGGGGGCAAAGGTTCTTATTCGAGGGTTAAGAGCGGTTTCCGACTTTGAATATGAATTTCAATTGGCCAATATGAATCGCCGTTTATACCCAGAATTAGAGAGCGTTTTCTTAACCCCCGCAGAAGAAAATTCATTTATCTCATCGACCTTAGTCAAAGAAGTTTCACTGCATGGCGGTGACGTGAGTGAGTTTGTCCACCCAGTGGTAAAACAAAAACTTGCTGGCTAAGCAAATATAAGAATCGGTGCATCTGTTATGATTTTATAGCTTTAGCAGGTGCATTGATGTTTTTTCCCGTGATTTTCTCATAACACCCAGCTCCAATACCGCTTAGGTATGTTCTTAACGTTTTTGACATTGGGGGCAATAAACCGTTGCTCTTCCTGCTTGCTTAATTTCTTTTAAAAGCGTTTTACATTGTACGCAAGGTTGTTTGGCTCTGCCATAAACCTGTAGCGACTGAGCAAAATAGCCAGGTTTTCCATCCGCTTGAGTAAAGTCTTTTAAGGTAGTACCGCCTTGGGTGATTGCTTTGGCTAACACTTGCTTAATAATGTGAGTCAATGTTACATAGCGTGCTTTACTAATGCTACCAGCGGCAACCGTGGGTTTTATACCGGCTAAAAATAACGACTCATTGGCGTAGATATTACCCACACCAACCACCACTTTATTATCCATGATAAAGTTTTTAATCGGGGTTTTACGTTGACGGGAGCTTAGGTACAAATGGCTCTCAGTAAAATCGCTCTGCAAAGGTTCTGGCCCCATTGAAGCGAATAATGGGTGCTCTTGCACGTTACCGGTGAGCCATAACACTGCGCCAAAGCGACGGGGGTCATTTAGCCTGAGAGCTTTATTGTTGTCTAAGACTAAATCAAAGTGGTCGTGCTTTTGTGCTAGCAACGTTTTATCTATCACTCTTATGGTGCCAGACATACCTAAATGAAGTACTAACGTTCCGACTTTCGTCTTTAAGAGCAAATATTTCGCTCTTCGTTCGACTTGGGTAATTTGATGACCACAGATGTCATTGATGTCAGCACTGACCGGCCAACGTAATTGCCAATGCCGAACGATAACCTTAGTGACGGTTTGCTTAAGAATGTGTGGTGTTATGCCAAGACGGCACACTTCGACTTCTGGGAGTTCTGGCATACGGTGTTTTTGTCAATGAGCTAAATGACCATCTTATCGTATTTATCGGGTTAGCAAAAGTCAGTACATTTATCGTACAAAAGAGATTGCTATTAAGTTAAAAAAATGTAACTTTAAAAATATGCAGTTTTATAAACTCAGTGTTTTAATCCGAGCTCAGATACAAGCGAGGCGTTATGGAAAGAATTGAATCGGTAAAATCTCAAATCGACGAATTATACGTTGAATATTACACTAAACTGGGCAAGCCCGCGCCAGAGGTTGACCTAGATGATCCTAAGTCGGTCGAAAAAGCATTTGAAAAGGTATTTAATGCCGATTACAAAGCCACTCGTAATAAGACCAGTTTTCCACGCTCCGTGGCACTGAATTTACGTAAAGCCTTTGCTGACTTGCTGCTGTTAATGGAAGGCAAAGATATTAAAGATGTGAAAAAGGATGCAACAGAAGAATCCGAAGAAGAAGAATCTGAACTGTAATCTGTGTTGTGCAAAAACTTAATGGGATTGCTATAAAATATAAACTTATTGAGATTTTAAGATAAAAAAAAAGCCCGTTTAAACGGGCTTTTTTTTGAAGAAAGATCAATTACTTGATTTTAGCTTCTTTGTAGATCACGTGCTTACGAACGCGTGGATCAAACTTTTTGATTTCCATCTTTTCTGGCATAGTCTTTTTATTCTTGTCAGTAGTATAAAAATGACCAGTGCCTGCAGATGAAACTAAACGGATTTTATCGCGCATGGTTTAATTCCTTAGATCTTTTCGCCACGGGCACGGATATCTGCTAATACAGAATCAATACCATTCTTATCGATAATACGCATTCCTTTCGGAGTTAAGCGTAATTTTACAAAACGGTTTTCACTTTCAACCCAAAAACGGTGGGTTTGTAGGTTTGGTAAAAAACGACGACGAGTAGCATTTAACGCGTGAGAACGGTTGTTACCTACCATCGGTTTCTTGCCGGTTACTTGGCAAACTTTAGACATGTGAGTCACTCCAATAATTAATTTTCAGCTCGAGCTTGTTTACTATATCGAGACATATTTAAAAGTATCAATTGATACTTTGATATCTGAATCGATATCAACTCCTCAGGCCGTCGCCTATAGGAGCCTGAAAAAGGTCGCAAATTATATAGACGTCCTAAAAAATGGTCAAGCTTTATCGGCTACAAATTAGGCTGATATTCAATTTTGCGGCGATTATACGGTTATTTGCTGAAAAACCCAACATAAATTATGGCATTGTTGTGAAAAACATAGCAAAAAAGCGGTCAGTTTGCCTGTGTAAGTCTTTATCGGTCGTCGCCATAATGGACTGTTGATAGCGATATTCTAGCCACAACCTTAGTTTAAATTGGGATTCGAGCCAGTTCACTGCTAAATTTTAAGCGAGATATGTTCGGAGGTGGACTATGCGTTGGCAAGGTAAACGAAAAAGTTCAAATGTTGATGATCGTCGTGGTCAAAGGGTTGCGGCATCTGGGGGGCTTCTCGCTGGGGTTGTTCGATTTGTTCCTATGCTAATAAAAACAAAGGTTGGTCGGTTTGTTTTAATTGTTGGGGTCATCGGTTATGTTGCCGCCCATATGTTGGGTTTTAACCTTAATCTAGCGCCTGGTTTAAGTTCTGACCAACAAGCCAGTGCCAATGCGCCTTTAACCGCAGAGCAGCAACAATTAGGCGAATTTGTTGCGGTTATTTTAGCGGATACCGAAGATACCTGGAATCGGTTGTTATCACAGCAACAGCTTAGTTATCGTGAACCGGTACTGGTGCTGTTCACTCAATCCGTGCAATCTGCTTGTGGTATGGCCGGCGCGGCTATTGGGCCATTTTACTGTCCGGCCGATGAAAAGGTATATATTGATTTATCATTTTATCAAGACTTAAAAAATCGTCATGGCGCCCCAGGTGATTTTGCCCAAGCCTATGTTATTGCCCATGAGGTTGGGCATCATTTACAAAAAGTGATGGGAACAACCCAAAAAGTACGCAGTGCGCAACAAGGCGTTGGTGAAGCAGAAGCCAATCAACTGTCGGTGCGACTTGAACTGCAAGCGGATTGTTATGCCGGCGTCTGGGGTTATCATGCTGATAATCAAAGAAACATGTTAGAACCGGGAGACTTAGATGAAGCGCTTACTGCTGCGGCAGCGATTGGTGATGACAGGCTGCAAAAACAAGCGCGGGGGCGGGTAACCCCAGACAGTTTTACCCATGGAACTTCTGAGCAAAGGGTACGTTGGTTTCGTAAAGGCTTTGAAACGGGTGACTTTAATCAGTGCAATACCTTTGCAACAGAGCGGTTGTAAGACCTCAAACGTACACGTTGATTTGACGAGTCTTATCATTAAAGTAACCGAGTAAAAGAAGGTTTAACAAAGATTACAATTCACCTCGCTCGGCAAAGCTGCAGGTTAAGTGACCCGCGACAATAATATGATCAAGAACGCGTACATCAATCAGTGCTAGGGCCTTAATTAATCGTTGGGTGATCTGTTTATCGGCGATACTGGGTTCTGCGATGCCACTGGGGTGGTTATGCGAAAAAATCACGGCGGCGGCTTTGTGCTTTAGCACCGACTCGACCACAACCCTTGGGTATACCGTAGCGGCATCAATGGTACCAAAAAATAGTTTCTGAAAAGCAATGATTTGGTGCTGATTATCCAACAACAACATGGCGAACACTTCATGCGGTTCGTGTTTCAGTTGTGAGGTCAAATAATGCTTGGTATTGGCCGAGCTGGTTAATGGCATTCCGATAGGCAATTGAGCGGCTAGATAGCGCCGAGAAAGCTCTAAACTAGCTTGCAGTTTGGCGTACTGTGCCTTGCCTAGGCCATGATGCTGACAAAATTGTTCACAGTCACTAATGCACAAATTATGTAAGCCCCCAAATGACGTTAACACTTGGCGGGCAAGGGACACCACACTAATCCCTTTAACACCAGTATGTAAGCATATTGCCAGAAGCTCGGCATCGCTTAAGTTTTGACTTCCTAAGGAAAGTAATTTTTCACGGGGGCGTTCAGCCACAGGCCAATCTTTTAACATAGTCGCATCCTTGCGGTTGATGTGCCGAAGTTTCCAAACCATAATCGAATGTTTTGGTCTTAATGTGAATACTTACTAATTCGTATGTCGCTATTTAATCTAGTATAAAAAACATGTTATTGTATCGGCACTATTTTTTCGGGTGTGAGTACATATCCTTATTCACATCGATTTTATTTTAGCAGGTGATGATGTTTTTACAGAATAAAAATATCGTATTGGGTGTGACCGGAGGTATTGCGGCCTATAAAAGTCCGCAATTGGTTCGTCGCCTAAAAGAGCAGGGCGCCAACGTTAGAGTGGTAATGACCTCGGGGGCTAAAGCCTTTATTACGCCATTGACCTTGCAAGCGGTTAGTGGCTATCCCGTTAGTGACAGTTTGTTAGACCCTGCCGCTGAAGCTGCAATGGGCCATATTGAGCTGGCTAAATGGGCTGATCTTATTATCATTGCACCGGCCAGTGCCAACACCTTAGCCAGACTTGCGCATGGTTTGGCGGATGACTTATTAGCCACCATCGTGTTAGCGAGCGATGCGCCTTTAGCCATTGCACCTGCGATGAATCAACAAATGTGGCATGCCAAAGCAACGCAAGACAACTTGGCGATATTACAAGCGCGTGGGGTTGTTGTTATGGGCCCAGGCAGTGGTGAACAAGCATGTGGTGATATCGGCTATGGCAGAATGCTAGAGCCAGATGAATTGGCAAGTTTGATCCTTGGTTTGATGCAAGAACATGCACAACACCTTGAGCTAGCAGGTCAACACTGGGTGATCACCGCAGGTCCAACCCGTGAAGCCATTGACCCAGTTAGGTACATTTCCAACCATAGCTCTGGAAAAATGGGCTATGCCATTGCGCAAGCTGCTCAACAAGCAGGCGCTAACGTGACGATAATTAGTGGTCCAGTAAATATTGCGGTACCAGAGCATTGTCATTGCATTCAGGTCAATAGTGCGAATGAAATGCATCAACAAGCGTTGCAGTTAGCTAAGGATGCCGATGTCTTTATTGCCTGTGCGGCGGTTGCGGATTATCGAGTCGCTGAAATACAATCTCAAAAGATTAAAAAGTCAGCCGATAAGATGACCATTGAATTGGTTAAAAACCCAGATATTGTGGCCGATGTTGCCGCTTTGAAAAGCAAACCTTTTACCGTCGGTTTTGCCGCCGAAACTCAACAGGTTGAGCAATACGCCAAGTTGAAATTAGCGCGCAAGAACCTTGATATGATTTGTGCTAATAATGTGGCCAGTGACAAGCAAGGCTTTAACAGTGATAACAATGCCTTACATTTGTATTGGGATGAAGGTGAGATTGAATTGCCACTGACCAGTAAAAGCTTGTTGGCCAAACAATTGGTGCAAAAAATCGACCAGCGCCGACAATCGTCAAAACCAAAGCATTGATGTTATCAATGGCAATGTTAATGCAAAAAAAAGCTTTAACTTTAGAAAGCTTTAAATCACCATGATGCGTTTTGTTACAGCTCGGTCTTGATCCTTGCTGTACGCTAACGTATAAAAATGAACGTCTTCAATAACGAAAAATAAATAGCTTAAAGTCTAAGAAAAATAATATGTCAGAGAATCAGAAACCTAATCGTAGACAACAAATCCTTGAGTGCCTTGCTCACATGCTTGAAACCAGTCCGGGTCAGCGTATCACTACGGCAAAACTTGCTGCTGAAGTAGGATTTTCAGAGGCCGCTTTGTATCGACACTTTCCTTCAAAGGCACGCATGTTTGAAGGACTTATTGAATACATCGAAGAGTCATTGTTTACCCGAGTTAATTTAATTTTAAACGACCAAAAAGAAACCTTGACCCGTATTTACCACATTTGCCATGTTATTTTGGTATTTGCTGAGCGTAACCCGGGTATGTGTCGTATTTTATCAGGTGATGCCTTGATGGGTGAAAATGAACGTTTAAGACTTCGAGTTCACCAGTTATTTGAAAAAATAGAAACCCAATTCAAACAAATTTTACGCGAACGAAAATTGCGAGAAGGTAAAGGCTTTCCAATAAGTGAAGTGGCGTTAGCGAATATCATTTTGTCGTATTGTGAAGGAAAAATCAGCCAATATGTGCGTTCGGGTTTTGATAAAAAACCAAGTGAGAATTTCGCCGAACAATGGCCCTTTTTAATGGCCGGTTGTTAAGGTAAATCAACCTAGCAGTTGATTGCTTTCTCTATCCCAATTTCTTGGGGTCGGAGCTAACGACCCCATCTTTTGTTTAATTAATTTCCACCTCTTTTACAGGTCAAGCGAGTGTTAAGACAGCTATGAGCGAATTAAATCAATTATCCCCACAACCGTTATGGCAATTATTTGCCAATATTTGTGCGATCCCACACCCTTCAAAACATGAACAACAAATTTCACTTTGGATCCAAGATTGGGCGAAACAACAAGGTCTAAGTGTGAAAGAAGATGAGGTCGGTAATTTATTTATTAAAAAACCAGCAACGGCCGGGATGGAAAATAAAAAAGGGGTTATTTTGCAAGCCCATATGGATATGGTGCCGCAAAAGAACTCTGATACCCAACATGACTTTTTAACCGATCCTATTCGTCCTTACATCGATGGCGATTGGGTAACCGCAGATGGTACAACCTTAGGTGCTGACAACGGCATTGGTTTATGTTCAGCATTAGCCGTACTGGCCAGTAATGATATTCCCCATGGCCCATTAGAAGTACTCATTACCATTGATGAAGAAGCGGGGATGAGTGGTGCTTTTGGTTTGAAATCGGGTTGGTTAGACGGTGAGATTTTAATTAATACCGACTCAGAGCAAGAAGGCGAAGTTTATATGGGCTGTGCTGGTGGTGTGGATGCCAGTTCAACGTTTAGCTTAGAAATGGTTTCCGTTCCAAGCGATTATGAATCTTTTAATTTGTCTATTTCAGGTTTAAAAGGTGGTCACTCAGGAGTAGATATTCACACCGGTCGTGCCAATGCAAATAAATTACTGGTACGCTTTTTACTGCAAATGAGTGAGACATTTGGTATTGGGTTAACCGAGCTTAATGGCGGTAGTTTACGCAATGCAATCCCTCGTGAAGCCAATGCCAGCTTGGTGATTGCTAAGACTAAAGTTGAAGCTTTTAAACAAGCATTAAAGCAATATATTAACACCCTAAAGAGCAATTTAGCCGTCGTTGAACCTGACCTTGATATGATGTTGCTGCAACCTGAAACGTTTGAGCAGATGTGGAGCCCTGCGTGTCAAAAACGCATTTTATCGGCACTAAATGGTTGCCCTAATGGCGTGTTACGAATGAGCGATGACATTCAAGGGGTGGTAGAAACATCATCTAATTTAGGGGTTATGCGCACGAAAGGGCCTAAGTTTGTTGCCTTATGCCTAATTAGAAGTTTACATGATGATGGCCGCTTAGAAGCTCAAGAGATGATTCAATCGGTGTTTTCACTGGCCGGTGCCAAGGTGGAGTTTTCGGGCGCATACCCAGGCTGGAAACCCAGTACAGACTCGGCGGTTATGAATATCGTAAGTGATACTTATAAACAGTTATTTGGTAAATCTCCAGAAATCATGGTGATTCATGCGGGCTTAGAATGTGGGCTATTTAAAACCGAATATCCAGATTTAGACATGGTTTCTATAGGCCCAACCATTAAGTTTCCACATTCTCCAGATGAGAAAGTGGAGATTGCCAGTGTTGGAGAATACTGGAAGCTGTTAACCAAAGTGTTAGCCAATATTCCTGATAAAGGCTAAACAGCGTGGTGCCATATAGACCTTAACGATATGATCGCGCGCTTATTCGCGCGACGACATAGTCAAATATAGACATAGCTAAATATTGCCAAAGCCCGTGACCAATGTGTTGCGGGTTTTTAGTTTATAGGGCTAGCTAAAATATCGTCGATGAGTGTTCGGTAGTCGGTGATGGTTGGAAAACCTGAAATTGCATTATGTTCGCGTTTACTGTCAGGGTTGGCCACTGCCAATATGTGTTCAATGCCATATTTTTTCGCCGAATTAAGCACCGCCAAACTGTCATCGACAAAGAGCGTGGTGGCATTATCAAAGCCGACATGGGCTTGTAGGCGTTGCCAAAGTAACTGGGACTCTTTGGTAGTGCCAAATTGATGGCAGGAAATCAGTTGGTCAAAATATTTGTCTAATTGAGTACGTTCAATTTTTAAGGCCAGTGAATCAGGGTGAGCATTGGTCACTAATATAACCTGACGTCCCGAATCCCTTAACGCGGTTAAAAAGTCGTGAGCATCATCACGTAGTTGAATAAGATGTTGAATTTCTCTTTTTAATTGATTGATCGGCAGTTGGGTTTTTTCTGCCCAATAATCTAAGCAATACCAAGAAATGGTGCCTTCAACATCTTGATAGCAGGAGGTTAAATATTGCTTGGCCGATGTTTCGCTGACGCCTTTTTGTTTGGCATAACTTAGAGGCAAATGGTGCAACCAAAAATGATTGTCAAAATGTAAATCTAAAATGGTGCCATCCATATCCAGTAATACGGTATGAATTTTTGCCCAATCAAACATAGATATAGTCCTGTTAAACATTGAATGAATTAAGTATATTAATACACTGTATGTTGAGAATCATACTTGTATGTTGAGCAGATGAAAATGGATTATCAATTTCGAGCTGAAATCAGGCTTGGGAAGTCGGCTTAATCTCGGTGTGATTATTTAAATTTTCCAACCCTGACAAAACAGGTTGACCAATTAGCATGGACAAAGACTCTAAACAGACCTTACCCAAGGTGCTCGATACCAAAGAAGTTGCCAAAACACGGTTGATTGCCATTGACGAAGTACAGTTAAAATTTAGCAATGGAGAGCAACGAACATACGAGAAAGTGCGCAGCGGTGGGCGCGGAGCCGTGTTAATAGTGCCTATGCTAGATGATGACACCATGTTGTTGATTCGTGAATATTCTGCCGGTACCCACTCATATCAACTTGGCTTTCCCAAAGGGTTAATCGACCCGGGCGAGAATGCTGAACAGGCCGCAAATAGAGAGCTACAAGAAGAGATTCATATGGCTTCTAATAACATCACATTTTTAAAGCAAGTTTGTTTGGCCCCAGCGTTTTTTAACGCCCGCATGGATTTATTTATTGCTACGGACTTAATTCCGAGTAAGCTTATTGGTGATGAGCCTGAACCTCTTCAAGTTGTCCCGTGGAAATTATCTGAATATCAACAATTGTTAGCACAACCTGACTTTACCGAAGCACGAAGTATTACTGCCTTAATGTTGGCAAGAGAGTATTTAGAAGAACGATATGGCTGATTTACATAAACTGCTAGAAACTGCGTTAACGGCAGCTAAAGAAGCAGGAAAAGAGATCATGAGCTTTTACCATCATGATCAATTAAAAAAATTTACCAAAGATGATGACACCCCTGTCACCGAAGCCGATTTAGCGGCAAATCAAGTGTTGGTAGAACACTTGCGCCAAGCGACCCCAGAGATCCCCATTATTTCAGAAGAGAGTGACAACATTGCTTTGGCCGAGCGCGCTCAATGGCCGATGTATTGGTTACTCGACCCTATTGATGGTACGGGCGAGTTTATTGCTCAAAGTGGGGATTTTGCCGTTAATATTGCCCTTGTGCAAAATGGCTGGCCTGTTATTGGCGTTATTCATGCACCCGCACACGAAGTCACCTATTATGGCTGTAAAAAGGGGGGCGCATTTAAACAAGACAATCAGGGCACGAAACAAATTAAGGTGGCGCCATATGATGGCAAGCGCACTCTAAATGTTGGTGTAAGCCGACGTCAAAAACTCTCGACCATTGCCAACTTTTTAAATGAACGCTACCAGTATCAGCATATCCCTCTTGGAAGTTGCTCATTAAAAAATTGTCAAATTGCCGAGGGTACCACAGACTGCTACTTGCGCATTGGTCCGACAGGCGAGTGGGATACGGGGGCTAGCCAATGTATTTTAGAAGAAGCTGGTGGCACCATTTTAGACAGTGAACTGCTACCGCTAACATACAACCAACGTGAGAGTTTAATGAATCCTGACTTTATCAGTTTGGGCAACCCCGCCATTGATTGGCAGGATGTGATCATTAAACACAAGTGTGCAAGAGACTATTAAATAGGACTTAACATGGCTAAATTTAAAACCTTGATATGTATTGTCGCCTTAGTTTGGCAATTGCCCGCTATGGCAAAATGGCAGTTAGACAATACCAGTTCCAATTTGAGCTTTATTTCCACTAAAAAGCACACGGTTATGGAAGTGCATCAATTTAATCGTCTTAGTGGTTATATTTCAGAGCAAGGCAAAGCGCGTTTAGAAATTGATCTGGCCAGTGTCAATACCGCAATCCCGATTAGAGATGAGCGAATGAAGCAATGGTTGTTTGAAACGCAACAATATCCAAAAGCAGACGTTGAACTAAGCATAGACAAGGCGCTTATTAACAGCTTAGAGGTAGGTCAAAGTAGCCAAATTTCTGTTAAAGCTGAGTTGTCCTTACATGGTGAAAAACAAGCGGTAGTTGCTAGCATACTGGTTACTAAAACGGCTGAAAATTCAGTGTCAGTGAGCAGTTGGCAACCTGTTTTGATTCAAGCGGGTGATTTTAATTTGCTGGCTGGGCTTATAAAACTGCAAGAAATAGCTCAACTTACTAGCATCAGTCCCGTAGTACCAGTAAGTTTTGTTTTAAACTTTAAAGCCCAAGACTAAGAACTTTGCTCAAATTGCTCTTTGGGTAAAATATTTACCGTTTCGTGTAATTCAGAATAGACAATAACTAAAGCGCCTTGTTCTAGCTGGCGCTTTAGTTGTTGCTTTTTATCCGCCAACGACATTTCAACCGCGCCGTAATCGGTACCATCTCTTAAAATATAACTTTCAATGATGTTTTCAAGCGCTTGAGGGCTGATTTCGGAAATTGGAATGATCATATGTTTACTTATTTAAATAATCGGCAAAGAACTCAAGGACTCTGTGCTCAAGCCAAAATTCAGGTTTAAACGGATTTCGACCGCTAATAAAACCAACGTGACCACCGCCATGGCTGATTTCAAATGAAATGTTGGGGTTGTTTATCTGTAAGTCTTCAATTTCTTGGTGGGATAAAAATGGGTCGTCCTTAGCGTGAATGAACAAGGTTGGTTTGACAATTTGATCAATCACATACATCCCACTGGCTTTATGATAATAATCTTCGGCACTGTCAAAACCGTTAATGGGTGCCGTAATTTTGCTATCAAATTCATAAAGGGTCGAGATGCCTTTAATTTCTTGTTTACTGTAATTGGGGAGCAGTTGCAGATCTATTTTTTGTAAGGCACTCGATTTAAGCATATTGATCAAATACCTTTGATAGACTTTGGAAAAGCCTCGCGAAATTCTTTGGCTACAACTTTGTAAATGCAATGGAGCGCAAATAACCGCAGCGCAGTTAAAAGGGTTATTGGCTTCTTCGGCCAAATATCGGGTCAACACGTTACCGCCTAAAGAAAAGCCTAATATACCTTTAGGGTGATTTGGGTGGCGTTGGTGCAAGAGATGACTACAGTAGTGTAAGTCCCAAGTATCGCCACTATGGTATGAATGACTTTGACGGTTCGGGCGGCCACTGCAACCACGAAAATGCATTAGTACACCAATCCAGTTGCGTTGGCTAATGGCATTCATCATCCCTTTGGCATAAGGGCTATTGATCGAGCCTTCTAAGCCGTGCAAAACCATGACGATGGGTTTGTTTGGGTGCTCCTTGGGATCCGCAGTCCAAGCCAGATCGAGAAAATCACCATCGGGTAGCTCAATCGTTTCGGTGTCGACTTTTATTCGTTGCTTGTTACGAATAAGTTTAGGCGCCATGGTTTGCAAATGGGGGTTGTTAAGCCACCATGCTGGCTTAAAGGTACTGCTTTTTTTCATTTTTTCCTCTGCTTAATGGTGCAAAGTATAACGTGAATTATCCCGTCTGAGTACTGTCTTTCGCTTGTTTTAACTAAGAGCAGATAAAACAAAGCCGATCTTGGGCGGTCAATATTTGCCGCTCAATAGTCGTCTCACTAAATTAATCGGTTACTAGGAGTTGTTAAAATTAGGTGTGATTTTAATAACGGCCAAAAAATATATTCAACAATACAAATGGTTGCTTTTTATACTGTAGTGATGCAAGATATTGGTAATTTGCCTGTAAAATTTATGTAACTAATTTGTGGCGATAAGAAAAATCCGCAATAAATGCGTCGTGTCATCCAAAGTGTAGCTAAAGCCAATAAAGGTATTTAGCTTTGGAAAATGCTTGGTTAACACTCTTGGCACAACATACGTTGCCATTTAAAAATGGTCAAGCGCGAGCAGGATGTACGCGTTTTAATAAAAAAAATAATAACAAAAGGAAATTGCACATGCATAACCTTCGTGTTTATCACTCCCAACTTTTAAAACTGCTATCAATAAGTCTTTTATCTCTGACTTTAGTAGCATGTGGTGACTCAGATCCGAAACCTGAGCCCGAAATAGTACTCCCACCACCACCACCGCCACCACCTAAGCCTGAGGTTATTGACATTACTGGTGGCGGTGTCAAAGGCCCGATGGCTATGGCAAGTGTTACCGTTTATCAAATAGACCCGCTCGCCAGTGACTTTAAAGGCGCTGTTGCTGGGGAAGGTAATACCAACGCGGCGGCACAAATTGAGAACTTATCCTTAACGTTCCCTTTGACTGCGCCTTATTTGCTTGAAATAAGAGCAGATGAAGATACCTATGACATTACCACCAATCAATACCCAGTTATTGAGGTCATGCGCACCATTTTAACCTCTGAGATGTTAGACAGTGGCGAGCAAATGTTTGCAACCCCGCTGACTGACTTATCTGTTTCTTTGGTTTTTCAAAATGCCGACTCAAACATCGCGCCATTTACCGGTAACAATGATGGCACAGTGACCATGGCCGAAGTTATCGCCGCGATGACCAGTGCGCAAGAGCAGGTTAAGTCGACACTTGGGTTTGGTCTTGAAAGTGATGTGGACTTATTTAATACCCCACCGCTGATCAATGCGTCTACCGAAACAAGTGAACAGCAAAGCTCGACAACGGCGTACCGAAGCGCTGTTGAAGCGATCACTGCTGTGGTATATGAAATTAAGCAATTAAGTGGTGAAACAGAAATCACTACCGACGATATTATTAACGATCTTGCTGGCGATTTATCAGATGGGGTTATTGATGGTTTTATTCATCAGCAAGCTGTTAGCAGCTATCCGGTAGCGGCGTTGGATGTACTAGCTCAAGATCCAGCCACCTTGCCTATTCCAAATGATCCAAACGGTCGCACCGTAAGCGATGTTAAACAACTTATCGTAGAAGAAACGGCGACAACAGGTAGCACAACAGATACCAGTGAATTTGTAGCCAGTGAAGAAGTTGTTGAGCTTAAACCCGCTGAAATGTCACCAGACATTGACGGTGACGGCGTTTTAAACTCTCAAGATGCGTTTCCTGAAGATGCCTCTGCCGACAGCGATTTTGATAACGACGGAAAACCCGATGTAGCTTACGTTTTAGAATCTGGTGCGCGTACTGATGTCATCGATGTCGCTCGCTCTGATGACGATGATGATAATGATGGCGTACTTGATGCAGAAGACCGCTTTCCTTTTGATCCAAGTGAAAGCACAGATACCGATTTAGATGGCACGGGTAACAATGCCGATACCGACGATGATAACGACGGTGTGTTAGATAGCGAAGACGATTTTCCACTTGATAACAGTCGTTCAAATGCTGTCGATCAAGATAATGACGGTTGGCCAGATGGTCAAGATACAAATGATAATGATGCCAGTGTCCCAGGTGAAGATTTTATTGATAGCGATGGTGATGGTCAGGCAAACCAAGGTGGTTTAGCACCAGATAATGACGATGACAATGATGGTGTTAAAGATACAGACGATGCCTTCCCATTAAATGCCAGTGAATCACGAGATTTAGATGCTGATGGCATTGGTAATAATTCTGATGGTGATATTGACGGTGATAACATCGCCAATGAAGATGATGTATTCCCGTATGATCCGCTCGCATCACAAGATACCGATAAAGATGGTATTGCCAACGTTTATGATAGAGATGATGATGGCGATGGCATTGAAGATGAATCGGAACTGCTATTAGGTACAGACCCTCTTAAAAGAGATTCCGACGGTGATGGTGTATTTGATCATATAGATGCTTTACCTCTTGATCCAAGTGAGCGCTTTGACTCAGATAAAGATGGTATAGGTAATAACCGTGATAATTGCCCTCTTATTGCGAACACGTTCCAAGTTAACTCAGATGATGATGCTTTTGGTGACGCTTGTGATAAAGATGATGATAATGATGGTGTATTAGATTCTGAAGACGACTTTCCAACGGATGCCAGTAAGTTTGATGCGGTCGACGCGGATAATGATGGTTGGCCAACCGAACAAGACACTGATGATAATGATGCCAGTGTTCCAAGCGAAGATTTTATCGATACCGACGGTGATGGTTTAGCCGATTCCGGTGGTTTAACGCCTGATAGCGATGATGACAATGATGGTGTTGAAGATATTAATGATGCGTTTAGCTTAAATGCCAATGAATGGCTTGATAGTGACGGTGATGGTATTGGTAACAATGCCGATAATGACGATGATAATGACAATTACGTTGATGTCGATGAAATCGCTGTAAACTCAGACCCACTAGATGCCAGCAGTAAACCAAACGACTTTGATGGCGACTTTATTGCTGACTTTAGAGATAACGATATCGATAATGATGGCGTTGTAAACTCAGAAGATGCTTATGATTTTAACCCAGCAGAGTCTGCCGATAGTGACGGCGATGGCGTTGGCAATAATGCCGATGCGTTCCCTAATGATGCCTCAGAAACGCTAGATAGCGACGGCGATGGCGTTGGTAATAATGCCGATGCATTCCCTAATGATGCTACTGAAACCGTCGATACAGATGGCGATGGCGTTGGCAATAATGCCGATGCATTCCCGAATGATGCCTCAGAAACCGTTGATACAGATGGCGATGGCGTTGGCAACAACGCGGATGCGTTCCCTAATGACGCCTCAGAAACGCTAGATAGCGATGGCGATGGCGTTGGTAATAACGCGGATGCATTTCCAAATGATGCTACTGAAACCGTAGATACAGATGGCGATGGCGTTGGCAATAATGCCGATGCGTTCCCTAATGATGCAACTGAAACTGTCGATACGGATGGCGATGGTGTGGGTAATAATGCCGATGCGTTCCCAAATGACGGTTCTGAAACAACCGATTCTGATAATGACGGTATTGGTGATAACGCGGATGCGTTCCCTAATGACTCATCAGAAACCGTGGATAGCGATGCAGACGGTGTTGGTGATAACGCTGATGCTTTTCCTAACGATTCTACTGAAACAAAGGACACTGACTCTGATGGTGTAGGTGATAATGCCGATGCTTTCCCAGATGATGCATCAGAAACCGTGGATAGCGATGCAGACGGTGTTGGCGATAACGCTGATGCGTTCCCAACTGATGCTTCAGAAAGTAAAGATACCGATAAAGATGGTGTCGGTGATAACAGTGATTTGGACATTGATGGTGACGGTGTCGCTAACGATGAAGACGCCTTTGCCTATGATAAAGACGAATGGTCTGATTTAGATGGTGATGGCGTTGGTGATAATGCCGATTTAGATGCGAATAATCCAGACGTGTCAGTGGCATTAGCTTTTACCAGTAGCGATTTAAAATCTGATTATGTTGAAATCACTCTTGGTAATCAAAGCGAGCCAACCATTGCTATAGGTTACTCTAATGGTCAGCGTTTTAGCTTTACTGAAGGAGTAGGAAGTATCCTCAGGCGCTATGATGAGCAGGAGTTTAGCTATGAATTTAGTCAAGACAAGCTGATCATTACACTAATTGAAGAAGACGTATACGAATATAATTGGCCTCAATATGTCAGTGAAGCAGCTGATTTAGGTATTATTGACCAAGTTAAAGCAGATGAATTTATCGCGAACCATGGCGATCAATCATTTGAGTTTATCATGCGCGATCCTGCTTATTCGTGGCAGTTGCTAGAAGACAATGGTGTTACACAAACATTCCTTATTAAAGATTTGTCGGAGTTTCACATCACAGAGGCGTGGGCTCATGATCTTTTAATTGGTGATGGTCAAGTGGGTCGTTATGATTTTGTCTATACCCAAGAGTTAACAGATGTTGCTAGTTTTAATGTTTCAGCATTTAGTGAAGATGAGCTTATTGACCAGCAGTGGGCGCTACCATCATCCCTAGATGAAACTAGTGTCGGAAGCTTCGATAGCGATGTTCGTTTAAGTTCAGATGTCGTTACGTTTAACAGCGATTATACCGCAAGTTCGCACTTTTTCTCTGCAACCTTTGCTTGGGCTGTGGTTGATGGTGATTTAGTTTTAACCTACCCATCTGGCGCTACGGTGACTCTAACTCGGGTTCAAAATCAGGATAACGTCGATGAAGTGCTAGTGGTTGCCGATGCCAATGGCTATCAAACCAGTGAATATGCACTAATAACTCAGTTTTCTGAAACGACGTTAGAGCCATTCATGAATAAGTTTGCTCAAAGCAGTTTGCAATTAACGCATGATCAATCTCTTGATGACGATGGGCGTTTATTACCAGGAAGAGAGTTTGGTTTTCGTATTGAACCTAGTGGAGTCGCAACTCGCATCGCCGGTGCATGGACACATCAATACGGATGGTCATTGGGTGACTTGGGTTCAGTAGAGCTGTATGCAACACAACATAAAACCGACGGAAGTTATACCAATTGTGATCCAGAAGCTTGGGATTGTAATAAAAGACGTAAGCGTACTTGGGTACCTCTTAAGCAAGTTGGCGATCGCGTTTACGTACTGGAATATGCGTATACAAATTATAATGCTTGGAAGTTTGATGGCTCAGAGCCTGATTGGAGTTTGTATATTCCTCCTCGCGTGGTGTTCTATGAAGCATACGATTTAGGCCTTGATCAAGACGGCGATGGTATAACCGACCATAATGATGATGACATCGATAACGATGGCGTTGCCAATGCTGATGATGCATTTGCATTTGATAGCTCAGAGTGGGCTGATACAGATAGCGATGGTATTGGTAATAACAGCGATTGGGATATCGACAACGATGGTGTTGCCAATGAAGACGATGCTTTTTCTTATGATGCCACAGAATGGTCAGACTTAGATGGCGATGGTATTGGCGATAACACCGATACCGACCGTGATGGTGATGGGGTTGAAAACGCTGCTGATTTAGACCCAAATCACCCTGATGTGTCAGTAGCATTAGCCTTTACCAGCACGGATTTAAAAGCGAACTACGTACAAATCCTAACGGGTAATCAAACCGAACCAAGTATTAAAATAGGTTTTGGTAGTGGTGCGCAATACTTATTTAGCGATGGTGTCGGGGAGATCATTAATAATTCTGCTAATCAAGCGATGAGCTACGCGCTTGTTGATGGTGTTTTAACGATCAACCCTGATGAAGCGACAGAGTCGGTAACTTATCTAAACATCAGCCAAGCGGCAGCGATGGGGATTATTGAACAAACCGCGGCCGATACGTTTATTACCAATAATGGTGATCCGCAATATGAATTTGTTGCCCGTACTATGTCATATCAATGGCAGTTAATTGCCGATAATGCTGATAGTCAACGTTTTTACCAAACTACGACCACTGCTTATCATATGACAGATACATGGGCTCATGACGCTTTAATTGGTAATGGTATGGTGAGCACCATTACAGATTCGAACACTCTTACCTTAAC
Source organism: Thalassotalea sp. 273M-4 (assembly GCF_041410465.1). Taxonomy (NCBI): domain Bacteria; kingdom Pseudomonadati; phylum Pseudomonadota; class Gammaproteobacteria; order Alteromonadales; family Colwelliaceae; genus Thalassotalea; species Thalassotalea aquiviva. Next base: position 2,945,290 of record NZ_CP166961.1, on the reverse strand, counting down.
AGATAAAGCTAGTCTTAGCGTAAGTGCCTTTACCGAAGATGAATTAAGCGACTTGATGTGGGCTATGCCGGCGAATTTAGACGAGTTTTCTTGGCAAGGTAATAGACGGTTAAGCTCAGATATAATCACGTTCAATAGTGATTTCAGTGCGAGCACGCATTTTAATCAAGCCAGCATAAGTTGGGGTATTGTAAATGGTGATCTTGTACTTACTTACCCATCGGGTGGTACGGTCACTATGACGAGGGTACAAAATCAAGATAACGTTGATGAAGTGTTAGTGGTTTCACAAGCCAATGGTTATACAACCAGCACTTATTCGTTGGTAACCGAATTCACCGAAACGACGCTAGATCCATTGTTAAATCAGTTTGCCCAAAACAGTTTCTCATTAACCAATGATGAGCAACTCGATTCAGAAGGGCGTGTATTGCCAGAACATATATTTGGCTACCGGATTGAAAATGGTGGGATCGCAACCCGTATTTGGAATGGTAATGCCAACTTAGACAACTACAAAGACGGCTGGGATCGTTGGTCATGGCAATGGAGCGATTACGGCTCAGTAGAAATGCTAGCAACCTGGCAAGAGTTTGACGGTAGTTACAGTATGTGTAATACCGACGAATATGGTTGTAATCCATGGCGTAAGCGTACTTGGGTACCATTAAAACAAGTTGGTGATCGTGTCTATGTGCTCGAATTTGAGTATTGGAATGATGCAACTTGGGACTTTAATGCAACGGAGCCAGCATGGCGTATCAATATTCCAGGTCGAGTGGTGTTCTATGAGGTTTATGATTTAGGCCTTGATCATGACGGTGATGGCATCACCGACCATAATGATGAAGACATTGATAACGATGGCGTTGCCAATGCTGATGATGCGTTTGCTTTTGATAGCTCAGAGTGGGCTGATACAGATAGCGATGGTATTGGTAATAACAGCGATTGGGATATCGACGGCGATGGTGTAGCTAACGAAGAAGATGCACTTCCTGAAAATGCTGATGAATGGTCAGACTTAGATGGCGATGGTATTGGCGATAACATCGATACCGATCGCGATGGTGATGGGGTTGAAAACGATGCTGATTTAGACCCAAATCACCCTGATGTGTCAGTAGCATTAGCCTTTACCAGCACGGATTTAAAAGCGAACTACGTACAAATCCTAACGGGTAATCAAACCGAACCAAGTATTAAAATAGGTTTTGGTAGTGGTGCGCAATACTTATTTAGCGATGGTGTCGGTGAGATCATTAATAATTCTGCTAATCAAGCGATGAGCTACGCGCTTGTTGATGGTGTTTTAACGATCAACCCTGATGAAGCGACAGAGTCGGTAACTTATCTAAACATCAGCCAAGCGGCAGCGATGGGGATTATTGAACAAACCGCAGCCGATACCTTTATTGACAATAATGGTGATCCGCAATATGAATTTGTTGCCCGTACTATGTCATATCAATGGCAGTTAATTGCCGATAATGGTGATAGTCAACGTTTTTACCAAACAACGACCACTGCTTATCATATGACAGATACATGGGCTCATGACGCTTTAATTGGTAATGGTATGGTGAGTACCATTACAGATTCAAACACTCTTACCTTAACAGATAAAGCTAGTCTTAGCGTAAGTGCCTTTACCGAAAATGAATTAAGCGACTTGATGTGGGCAATGCCGGCGAATTTAGACGAGTTTTCATGGCAAGGTAATAGACGGTTAAGCTCAGATATAATCACGTTCAATAGTGATTTCAGTGCGAGCACACATTTCAATCAAGCCAGCATAAGTTGGGGTATTGTAAATGGTGATCTTGTACTTACTTACCCATCGGGTGGTACGGTTACTATGACGAGGGTGCAAAACCAAGATAACATTGATGAAGTGTTAGTGGTTACACAAGCCAATGGTTATACAACCAGCTCTTATTCGTTGGTAACCGAATTCACCGAAACGACGCTAGATCCATTGTTAAATCAGTTTGCCCAAAACAGTTTCTCATTAACCAATGATGAGCAACTCGATTCAGAAGGGCGTGTATTGCCAGAACATATATTTGGCTACCGGATTGAAAATGGTGGGATCGCAACCCGTATTTGGAATGGTAATGCCAACTTAGACAACTACAAAGACGGCTGGGATCGTTGGTCATGGCAATGGAGCGATTACGGCTCAGTAGAAATGCTAGCAACCTGGCAAGAGTTTGACGGTAGTTACAGTATGTGTAATACCGACGAATATGGTTGTAATCCATGGCGTAAGCGTACTTGGGTACCATTAAAACAAGTTGGTGATCGTGTCTATGTGCTCGAATTTGAGTATTGGAATGATGCAACTTGGGACTTTAATGCAACGGAGCCAGCATGGCGTATCAATATTCCAGGTCGAGTGGTGTTCTATGAGGCATACGATTTAGGCCTTGATCATGACGGTGATGGCATCACCGACCATAATGACGACGATATTGATAATGATGGTTATTTAAACGCTGATGATGCCTTCCCATTCGATGATAGTGAATGGGTTGATACGGACTTTGATGGGGTGGGTGATAACGGTGATATGTTCCCTAATGATCCACTTGAGCAATATGACTCAGATGGGGATGGTATTGGTGATAATGCGGATTCACTTTCATTCACCGTTTTTTCTGAACAACCAAACTCAAGTTGGCCTTTATGGGATTGCTGCGGTGGTTCGCTGCCAACGGTGGTTCAAGATGATGGGCTTCACGGTAATGTGGGAGAGTTTACAATTGGAGCTTCACCAACCGTAATGGGCTTTATCTCTCGTGACTGGATAACCGATACGCCACAGCCTATCGATGCAAGATCTATTGTCTCTAATGGTGTACTTGAATTTGAAATGAAAATTGTTAATGCACCATTTGATGCATCTGCTGTTTGGTTATTCAAAGTCGAGTCAGAATATGGATCAACTGCTGTTGAGCTACCACTTAATCAAAGCCTTGAAGGTGTAGACCCTATTGTTGGTGAATGGCAAAGATACACCTTTAAGTTATCAGATTTAGCGAATTGGGGCCTAGATCTCAGTGCCATTGATGTCATCATGGTCTTCCCTTCTTGGGGACAAGGTGATGGTGCTGTATATCGCTTAGATAACGTGAGGTTTTATGATCCGAACGTTGATCATGATGCAGATGGTATCACAAATAGCTTTGATCTCGACATTGACAACGATGGTTACTTAAATGAAGACGATGCTTTCCCATTTGATAATAGCGAATGGATTGATACCGACTTGGACGGTGTGGGTGATAACAGTGATATGTTTGCCAATAATCCAAATGAGCAATACGACTCAGACGGTGATGGCGTTGGAGATAATAGCGACCACTTCCCTTACAATCCTAACTTAACAGTAGGTACCGAATTGTCGACACTAAGCTTTGTTGATCAAAACCTTTCGATCTGCATTAGCAATGTTGGAGTAATTTATGCTGAGGACATTGAAAGCTTAGACTGTTCATTCTCTGAAATTAGCGATTTAAGCGGAGTTGAACATTTGACCAGTCTTAAGCATATCGATTTAACGTATAATGAGTCTTTGATTGACTTTTCACCTCTTGCACTAATCATAGGCTTTGAAAGTTTAGAAGCTTATTCTACTGGCTTTAATAATGATGCTTTTGCAGCTTTTAGTGGCCATCAGAGTATTCGTCGATTTGTCATCGATAATCCAAGTTTAACCGACATCAGCGCTGCCGCCACGATGCCTAACTTGGAAGAGCTGTTTTTATGGACGGATCAAATTTATGACTTAAGCCCGCTAGTTGATTTAAATAAGTTTAAATCATTGCTTATCTGGACTCATCAACTGCAGGATTTTAATCAACTGGGTTTATTAAACCTAGAATCATTATATTTATATGGTGATTTAACGCCTGAGCAGTCAAATGTGTTCTCTTCTATTAATACGCTTAAATTTGTAGAGTTTAAATATACCAGCTCTATTAACAATGATGTGTTAAATAAAGTGGTTCACAATAACGCTCAGTTAAGCACCTTGTCTATTAGTGAGATGGCTATTACAGATTTATCAGTATTGTTTGTTGATGGTATGTATTGGAACCCATTATCGGTTCCCTTAACCGATATTTACATTGACAACCTACCAGTGACTGGCCAAACCGAGCTAGAGCAACAGGTACAGGCATTACGAGATCATGGTGTAAATGTTGTTGGTGAATTAGCCTATGGAAGCTTATTGGTGGATGCTATTGATAATATTTTTGATCCTGTACTGAAACAGTGCTTAATTGATTCCACCAATGGATATTTGGTTACTGGCCAAGTTAAATTTTTGTGGTGTCGTGACCAAAATATTGCAAGTTTGACAGGTATCGAATGGTTTGAAAGTCTAGAAAATGTCAACTTGGGAAATACTTTCATAACAGATATTTCGCCATTAGCGGCTTTATCGAATTTGGTAAGTTTAAGTCTTGCTAATACGCAAGTGCGAGACTTAAGCCCACTAATGAATAACAACAGTCTTGATACGTTATGGGTTCATAGTTTGCCACTTGAAGATCCTAGCCAAGTTGATACTTTTGCAAGTATTGTTTATGGGTCGGTAAAACAAGACTTAATATCTAATGTGGTGATTAACGACCCAGGATTATTGCAGTGTTTTCTTGACCACAGTGCCGGTTTAACCTATGTCGCACAGCTTCATACTTTAAGCTGTACAAGTAACTATGATATAGCTGATTTATCTGATATTACTCAGCTTTATGGTTTAGATACGTTTTATCTGCAAGGAGAAAATCATAGCGTAAATGATTTTCAACCAATAATCGCTTTACCACAATTATCAAATCTGATGATAAATCATATCTTAGGATTTGATGACAGCAAGTTAGCTGTTGTTGCAGCTACCCCAATTTTGAGCTCGTTAGAACTATTTGGTCTGAATATTAATGATGTATCGGCTTTAGGTAATGCGCAACACTTAAGTGGCTTGTGGCTTTACGGTACGGGTAAAGTAGATCTTTCATCGTTATCCTCACTTCAGTCTTTGCATAGTTTGGGGATCGATTCAAGTCAACTCGATAGCCCAGATGTTAATGTTGATGCACAGGATTTGCTTGAGTTAACCCATTTAAAAGAGCTTCAAATTCAAGGTTCTCTTGCAAGCGCAGAACCAACTGATACTGATTTAAAAGATGTAATAATCCAATTATCGCAGTTAGATAGCTTATCTATAGTAAGTGCAGATGTTGATAATATGATGATGAATGATATTTCAACGAACTTGTCAGAGCTTTATTCTCTAGCTTTACACGGAACTCAAGTTAGTGATTTATCAGCCATTACGTCGCTAACAAATCTACAGTATTTAAATATCAGTAATTCTGGCTTAATCACCGATTTAGCCCCTGTAATAACATTACGTCAAAATCAAGATCTTGAAGCTGCTAACGATGCGTGGTACCCAACATTACATACTTTAGAAATGTATGATGTAAATGCTGTTGATCCGATGCAGGTGACGTCCTTACAAGAGCTAGGCGTTGTAGTTAATCAATAACCTAAAGGGGTAGGAATACCCCTTTTTATTTGAGGTATTATGAAAACATTACTTTTATCAACCACGGTTGGATTGGTTATTGGAGTTTCGGCAACCTTATGGTCGACCAATAACAAAATCGAACAATTAGAACAGCAAAATAGCAAAGCGACAAAAGATGTTGCCAGTTTAACACTCCAAGTTAAAACGCTAACAGCTCAACTTACTCCGCAAACAACTGCTCATCAGCCTTCAGCTTTAAAGCCGTCGACGGCTAGAAATCATGGACTTACCGGGCGTAATCTATCGCTTCAGGCAAGAGCTACGAAGAATAGCCGTTTTGCCAGACAGCCTTCTAGTAACCGGGTTGATGTGATGTCGGTAAAAACACAAGTAAAATCCCGTCAACACATAGAAAGGCAATCAAAAGAACGAACGAAAGATCCTGCGCAACCAGAAACCCTAGATAACGGCATTGTGTTGTAAGATTCTAAAGTTCAATACATAAAAAAACGAGTAACTTAGTTACTCGTTTTTTTATGTATTGAAAAATTTTTAACAGGATTACGAAAAGTATTAATCATGAATGATCTTATAAAAGAAAAATCTATCTTACAAAAAATATCCTAATGTCATCAGGGTTTTATCTTTCGTGGTTATTAAGTGAACATATTCGTTTCATAATTGTAGCTGAAAGTCTAGAAAATTAATTGTAAATATGGAGTAAAAAACAGTGATTCTGAGTAACAAAATTAAACAGATTTCTGTATATTACTGCCGTTTTCATCACTGATGGGGTCAACCTCCGCCTACAGAAACCCAATTCCATTACGGTCACAGTGATGAAATCAGATCAACCCGCTTAAAGATAAAATAATAAAATAATAGGACATTACAGATGCAACCCATCCGTGTTTATCATTCCAAGCTAGGAAAGCTTTTAACGATAGCTCTTTTGTCGCTCAACCTAGCGGCATGTGGTGACTCAGATCCGAAACCTGAGCCCGAAATAGTACTCCCACCACCACCGCCACCACCTAAGCCTGAGGTTATTGACATTACTGGTGGCGGTGTCAAAGGCCCGATGGCTATGGCAAGTGTTACCGTTTATCAAATAGACCCGCTCGCCAGTGACTTTAAAGGCGCTGTTGCTGGGGAAGGTAATACCAACGCGGCGGCACAAATTGAGAACTTATCCTTAACGTTCCCTTTGACTGCGCCTTATTTGCTTGAAATAAGAGCAGATGAAGATACCTATGACATTACCACCAATCAATACCCAGTTATTGAGGTCATGCGCACCATTTTAACCTCTGAGATGTTAGACAGTGGCGAGCAAATGTTTGCAACCCCGCTGACTGACTTATCTGTTTCTTTGGTTTTTCAAAATGCCGACTCAAACATCGCGCCATTTACCGGTAACAATGATGGCACAGTGACCATGGCCGAAGTTATCGCCGCGATGACCAGTGCGCAAGAGCAGGTTAAGTCGACACTTGGGTTTGGTCTTGAAAGTGATGTGGACTTATTTAATACCCCACCGCTGATCAATGCGTCTACCGAAACAAGTGAACAGCAAAGCTCGACAACGGCGTACCGAAGCGCTGTTGAAGCGATCACTGCTGTGGTATATGAAATTAAGCAATTAAGTGGTGAAACAGAAATCACTACCGACGATATTATTAACGATCTTGCTGGCGATTTATCAGATGGGGTTATTGATGGTTTTATTCATCAGCAAACTGTTGGCAGCTATCCGGTAGCGGCGTTGGATGTACTAGCTCAAGATCCAGCCACCTTGCCTATTCCAAATGATCCAAACGGTCGCACCGTAAGCGATGTTAAACAACTTATCGTAGAAGAAACGGCGACAACAGGTAGCACAACAGATACCAGTGAATTTGTAGCCAGTGAAGAAGTTGTTGAGCTTAAACCCGCTGAAATGTCACCAGACATTGACGGTGACGGCGTTTTAAACTCTCAAGATGCGTTTCCTGAAGATGCCTCTGCCGACAGCGATTTTGATAACGACGGAAAACCCGATGTAGTTTACGTTTTAGAATCTGGTGCGCGTACTGATGTCATCGATGTCGCTCGCTCTGATGACGATGATGATAATGATGGTGTATTTGATGCAGAAGACCGCTTTCCTTTTGATCCAAGTGAAAGCACAGATACCGATTTAGATGGCACGGGTAACAATGCCGATACCGACGATGATAACGACGGTGTGTTAGATAGCGAAGACGATTTTCCACTTGATAACAGTCGTTCAAATGCCGTCGATCAAGATAATGATGGCTGGCCAGAGGGACAAGATACAAATGATAATGATGCCAGTGTCCCAGGTGAAGATTTTATTGATAGCGATGGTGATGGTCAGGCAAACCAAGGTGGCTTAGCACCAGATAATGACGATGACAATGATGGTGTTAAAGATACAGACGATGCCTTCCCATTAAATGCCAGTGAATCACGAGATTTAGATGCTGATGGCATTGGTAATAATTCTGATGGTGATATTGACGGTGATAACATCGCCAATGAAGATGATGTATTCCCGTATGATCCGCTCGCATCACAAGATACCGATAAAGATGGTATTGCCAACGTTTATGATAGAGATGATGATGGCGATGGCATTGAAGATGAATCGGAACTGCTATTAGGTACAGACCCTCTTAAAAGAGATTCAGACGGTGATGGTGTATTTGATCATATAGATGCTTTACCTCTTGATCCAAGTGAGCGCTTTGACTCAGATAAAGATGGTATAGGTAATAACCGTGATAATTGCCCTCTTATTGCGAACACGTTCCAAGTTAATTCAGATGATGATGCCTTTGGTGACGCTTGTGATAAAGATGATGATAATGATGGTGTATTAGATTCTGAAGACGACTTTCCAACGGATGCCAGTAAGTTTGATGCGGTTGACGCGGATAATGATGGTTGGCCAACCGAACAAGACACTGATGATAATGATGCCAGTGTTCCAAGCGAAGATTTTATCGATACCGACGGTGATGGTTTAGCCGATTCCGGTGGTTTAACGCCTGATAGCGATGATGACAATGATGGTGTTGAAGATATTAATGATGCGTTTAGCTTAAATGCCAATGAATGGCTTGATAGTGACGGTGATGGCATTGGTAACAATGCCGATAATGACGATGATAATGACAATTACGTTGATGTCGATGAAATCGCTGTAAACTCAGACCCACTAGATGCCAGCAGTAAACCAAACGACTTTGACGGCGACTTTATTGCTGACTTTAGAGATAACGATATCGATAATGATGGCGTTGTAAACTCAGAAGATGCTTATGATTTTAACCCAGCAGAGTCTGCCGATAGTGACGGCGATGGCGTTGGTAATAACGCCGATGCGTTCCCTAATGATGCGACGGAGTCGGCTGATAGCGACGGCGATGGCGTTGGTAATAACGCCGATGCGTTCCCGAATGATGCCTCAGAAACGCTAGATAGCGACGGCGATGGTGTTGGTAATAACACAGATACGTTCCCAAATGATGCGACGGAGTCGGCTGATAGCGACGGCGATGGCGTTGGTAACAATGCTGATGCATTCCCAAATGACGCCTCAGAAACGCTAGATAGCGATGGCGATGGCGTTGGTAATAACGCGGATGCATTCCCAAATGACGCCTCAGAAACGCTAGATAGCGATGGCGATGGTGTGGGTAATAACGCCGATGCGTTCCCAAATGACTCATCAGAAAGCAATGATACCGATAAAGATGGCGTAGGTAACAACTCTGATGTTTTCCCAAATGATGCGTCTGAAACAAAGGATAGCGATTTAGATGGTATTGGTAACAATGCTGATAACTGTCCTTTAATTGAGAACCCTGATCAGCTAGATAGTGATGGCAATGGTATTGGTGATGTTTGTGATAACCAAACGTTTGATTTAACCGGTCGTTGGTTATTTAAAGACACAATTACGTCTTCAACGTGCGATCCTGAAGGCACATTTGTTGATATCACTGTGATTGAAATGAATGATGATAAGCTGTTCATGGTGCAAGCCGATGAAGCTGGTGAGCAAGGTGCTGGTTGGGTCGGTACAATCAACTCTAATGGTACCTTTACCATTGATGGGCCTGACACGATTTCTACGGATGGTTTTTATAACCAAGCTGATGACTCTATTACTCTGACTTATACAGAAACATTCGAGACAGATGATGGCGCCGAACCTTGCACTAATTATGGTTCTGTCATTGCGACCCGTATTGTCGATGCAAACGAGCAAGAGGCAATGAGCCAAAATGTTGCTCTGTATGAAGGTTATGCGAACGTAAATTCTGAGAAGCTTTATGGGTTGACGCTTTATAAAAACGTCTTGAGTGACCATGCCAAAGAGCAATTTCATCGCTATGATGCTACGACGCAATCTTGGTTACTAAATGAATATTCTGCCACCACACAATACCTAACTGAGAATGGCTTTATTGAAGCAAGCTACGGTTTAACCGGGCAAGGTTATGTCGCTGATGGCGAAACCTTGAAGTTAAGCAATGATGGGATGTCAGTAGAGATTGATTTTGAGCAACTTGAAATCGGCTCATTCCCAATTAACTCAATGCTAGGTGATGATTTTAGTTATGTTATCAATGAGCAAGCCAAGTTCTCTTTAGGGGCGCAGGCGTACTTAGGTAAAGTTGTTCAAACAAATGACTCTTATGGTATTTTCTGTAGTGCCCCATGGTTTCCTATTGAAGAAGAATTAGAGTGTCATAATGGTATTCTTATATGGAACAATGGTGACGTTAATCTAGCCAACACCATGAATGACATTGTCAATATTCATGACACGCCGGTTAACCAATTACTGGGTGGAATCTTTATTGGATACAAAGGTGGAAGTAATTTTATTAACGGCTTCTTAGTATCTGATAATGGCGACATTAACGGCAACAACTTAGAGCTTATTTTAGTCGAATTTAACTGGGGCGTTCATGAGCCAGTTGAGGTTGCTCGCGTAGCCGTTACTAAAACAGTGATTAATGGTATCGATGTGTATCAATACACCGTACCTGAATATTATGTTGATTATCTAAATGTAAATGCCGACGCCATAAACCACATTTTGTTTGTTGAAACAGAGCTAGAATCTGGCATGTCAGTGGTAAGGCACGGTAATTATACGCCGGCGAATACGCAAATTTCAGAAGAGCTATTTTTTGGCGCCTTAGCAAGCTCAGATATTGATAGCGCCATAAACTACTCAGACATTGATGGCGACTATATTCCAGATCAGCATGATGCTGACATTGATGGTGATGGTGTTGCTAACGAAGATGACGATTTACCTTATGATAACAGTGAATGGTCTGATTTAGACGGTGATGGCATTGGCGATAATTCAGATACCGATCGTGATGGTGACGGTGTTGAAAATAATGTTGATGTACTACCAGATAATGCGCAGATCTCTAGCTTTATTGAAATAAGCAGTGACAGTGTTAAATCAAACTACTTTGTTTTTGTTGATGGGCATTTAACAGAGCCGTCATTTAGTCATATCAATAGAAACAATGGTGCGAAATACGCCTTCAATTCAGATGGTAGCGGCAGATATCGAGCGGTATCAGGTACGCAAGAGTATAACTGGTCGATTGTTGATAATAAGGTTGAACTTACCTTTGCTGTTGCTGGTGAAAGTTACCTTACTGTTGGTTTAGACGATTTAGTTGCTTGGGGCTTTATTAGCCAGTTTGATGCTGATATGTATAGCCTAAATAGTAGTGATACCTGGTTTGAGATGACATCATCTAATGAAGGTCGATCATTAGCATTAGTAGAAGTTGAAGGTAAAGAAGAAACGTTTTGGTTAGAAAGCCGCACACGTTATACATTGAGCGAGAATGCTCTTTCAAAACTGAAAACCTACATTCAAAATGTTCAATCTGACGTGCTCATTACTGATGGTAGAATCGTCAAGCTTATCGATTTAGCTCAGGTTGACTCTGTTGCTTACACAGAAAGTGAATTACTAGAGAATACTTGGGCGCTGCCAATCGCCATTCATAGCGAAGAGAGTAATATCTATAAGAAATTTGCCTCAGATATCGTGAGCTTAAATAGCGACCATAGCATTAGCTTCTCGTCTTTAGAAGTAAGCGCTAGCTGGCAGATTGTTAACGGCGCTTTAGAAGTTAGCTATTGGGATGATTTAAAGGTTGTTATCAACCGTGTTAAATCTCTAGAACGTATTGACGAGGTGCTGGTTGAATACACCCAAGGTGGCTTAGCGGTAAGCAAATATGCGATTGCCACTAAAGTCGATCTAAATGTTGATACATCGATAGTAAACAATAACTTTATGATGGGTGGTTATTCATTCACCGATCCAAATGCTTACGATAAAGATGGCAACATTTTAGCTGAATATGGTTTTGGCTACCGTTTCGAGCAACATGGTCGTGCTACCAAGCTTCTAACCACTGAATCGGAAGACTCAGGCTCATGGCAACAATGGAATTGGCAAATTGAAGACAATGGGGTGTTATCTATTACATCAACCATTGACTCTGATTTTAATGCGTACACCCGTTGTCAGGTAGAAGATGTTAATTGTAACCCTTACCTGAAACGTAACTGGAAGCCTCTGCAGCAAGTCGGTAATAGACTTTACGTGCTTGAATGGGAACAGTGGAACACGTCATATCATCTGTTTTCTGAAAGTGAAAGACCAACCTTTAAAAACGTATTTGCGCCACGCATTCAATTTTATGAGGTTTATGAGTTAGATGTAGATACTGACGGTGATGGCGTTATTGATGCCCACGATAGTGACATTGATAACGATGGTGTTGCCAATGAACTTGATGCATTTGAATACGACCCATTTGAGTCATTAGATACCGATGGCGATGGTGTTGGTGATAATGCAGATGCATTTCCAGCAGATGTAACAGAAAGTGTTGATAGTGACGGAGATGGTGTTGGTGATAATGCCGATGCATTTCCAACAGATGCAACAGAAACTGTAGACACTGACGGTGATGGTGTAGGTGATAATGCAGATCCATTTCCAAATGACCCCAATATGCATAACGACTGGCATCTAGTATGGGCAGATGAGTTTGATGGTGATGCTATCGATACACACAAGTGGAACCACGAAATCAATTGTGATGGTGGTGGTAACCAAGAAAAACAATGTTACACAGACAGCGAAGATAACTCTTTCGTTTCAGATGGCACATTAAAAATAGTTGCTAAGCCTTCTCTTGACAAGGAATTACCATACTCGTCTGCCCGTATGACAACTCAATATAAGGGGGACTTTACTTACGGTCGCATTGAGGCTCGTATGAAATTACCTAAAGGACAAGGTGCATGGCCGGCATTTTGGATGATGCCAACAGATGCAGAATATGGTGAGTGGCCAAAATCTGGTGAAATTGACATCGTAGAGGCGGTTAACCTAGGCGAAGAGATGTATCAGGGTACCGGCGAAAATCGCGTATATGGAACGCTACATTACGGCCGCGCTTGGGATGATAAGTCTACTGTAGGTCAAGTTTACACGCCGAAATCAAATCCAGCGGATGACTTCCACACTTATGCCATTGAGTGGGAAGAAGGTGAAATTCGCTGGTATGTTGATGGCTACTTATACTCAACTCAGCGTAAAACAGATGTGGAGTGGGATGACGAAGGATATGCGAAAAGCGTTAATCATAAAGGGTGGTATTCTGAAAACTACGACCCCATTACTGGCGAGTTAACAACGTATTACACTAACGCACCATATGATAAAGACTTCTATTTAATTCTGAATTTCGCCGTAGGTGGTGATTGGGCAGAGAACGTTCACGGTGGCGGCATAGATGCAGCAGCGTTTGAAGGTGGTAACACCATGGAAGTTGATTACGTTCGTGTTTACCAGTGTGCAATTAGCCCTGATACAGGTAAAGGTTGTGCGACGGTTCGTCCAAACTACGATAAAGTAGCGTCTGAAGAAACTCCGGATGGTGCCTTATTAGAAGATCCAAATACGCCCAACCCGCCAAGCAAACCAGTGCCATCTGATTTAGTTGTATATGAAGATTTTGACACTGAATTTATGCCAAATTTTTGGGCTGGTGATAGCGGTACAATCGATATCATTGATGTAGATTTAGGTAATGAGCGTGGTAACGTTAAGCAACTTGAATTCAATACTAATCAGGGAATCGCTTTTTTCCAGTCAGCAGAAGCTGTTGATGTGAGTGATTATGAATATATTGAATTTGACATATTTGTGGTTACAGAAACTACTGCAGAGCAATTTTTCATTAGAATGGATTGTGTTTACCCATGCTCTTCTGGGGATTTCGCAATTGAAAAACCATCTGTAGGAGAATGGACATCTTACAAAATTGCGTTATCTGATTTACTTAACAACGATGGTTCAAATTTAGATTTAAGTGTAGTTAATACTCCTCTAGCATTTTACCCTACTTGGGATCAAATGAATGGCTTTATTGCTCAAATAGACAATATTCGTTTTACATCTCCAGCACCAAGCCTAACTATTTTCGCTGAAGAGCAAAATCCAAGCTGGCCGTTGTGGGATTGTTGTGGTGGTTCAATACCAACATTGGTTTTAGATGATGAAGAGCACGGTAATGTTGCCGAGTTCGAAATTGTCCATGGCGAATGGGGCGGAACTGTAATTGGTTTTATGGGGAGAGAGTCTGGAGGAGCTTATGATGCAAGCTCAATAACTGAAAATGGTGTACTTCAATTTGAAATGAAAGTTGTATCTCAGCCGGATTCAGCCACTGCACCAGGTATCTGGTTAATAAAAATTGAAACAGGAAATGGAGATTCGTTTGTTGAAGTACCGCTAAATAGCAGTATAGAAGGTGTTGACCCTGTCGTTGGTGAATGGAAAACATTTACTTTTAAACTGTCTGATTTAATCGCGACAGGTAATAATGTAGACCCAAGTGTGATTGATATCATTATGGTACACCCAAGTTGGTCTGCTGGAAATGGCGCAGTAATTCGACTTGATAATGTCAAAATTTACGCCCCGACTTTAACGCCAGAAACAGCCTTGTTTTTTGAAGGTCCAGCGCAAGGTTGGCACCTTTTTGACTGCTGTGGTGGTTCAACTCCTGCAGTAGTTACCGATGAAGATAATAGCCATGGTAATGTGGCTGAGTTTTCTATCTCGAGTTCACCAACGGTGACGGGGATCATGGCTGATAGCGCTGATTATGCGATTGATGCGACAGAGTCATTAGAAAATGGTGTGGTGAAATTTGATTTGAAAATTGTTCAGGCACCTTTTGATCCTTCAGCGCCTTGGTTATTTAAAATCGAGTCTTATGGTGCAGCAACATTTGTTGAATTAAACCTGAACCAAAGCCTTGAGGGCATTGATCCTGTTGTTGGACAGTGGCAAACATTCACCTTCCCTTTGCAAACCTTGTTTGATATGGGCTTAGACATTAGTGCGATTGACACTCTTTGGGTATTCCCTTTTTGGGGACAAGGTGAAGGCGCCGTTTATCGCTTAGATAATATTGAAATTAACTAAGGCAAACTAAGCCTAACGTATGTGTGATATACACGGTGTTATTTAAAACCACTTTAAGTTTATACAGCACATAAGTACCCGCATTTATAAGATAAAGGGGTAGAAATACCCCTTTTTACTTGAGGTTTTTATGAAAAAATTAATTATACCTGCAACTATTACTTTATTTTTTGCTATGGCAACGGCTTTATGGTCGAGTAACAATAAAGTAACGCAATTAGAAAAACAACACAGTGAAGCTAACAAAACGGTTGCTACATTAAGTCGTCAGGTTGATACGCTTTCTAACCAACTTGCCGCACAAAAAGCAATTATCGCATCAAGAAATAAGCAACCATCAAGTGGCACATCTAACGTACCATCAAAAAAAACGTCAACTCTTAAGGCAAAGACAAGTCGCTACAATAGCTTTAACAGGCAGGCGTCTATCAAAAGAGCCGAGTTATCAGCAGTTAAAAAACCGGTGAGAACCAGACCGACGACAAAAGATCCCAAACAACCTGAGATGTTAGATAATGGTATCGTGTTATAAACAAAAAATAATGTTGGCGAAAAAAGCGAGTAGGCTAGTTGAATGAGCTATACTCGCTTTTTTCATGTATTGGAAGGTGTTTGTTAATCGCCACTTAGCATAGCTTCAATTTGCTCTTCTAGCTCCATCCACTGCTCTTCCGCTTGCTCAAGCTGAGGTTTTATTTTGCCCTGATCAAGCATTAACTTGGCTAGCAATTCTTTGTTTTTTGCATCATAGGTGCTTGGGTCGGCCAATTGCTCTTCGATTTCGGATAATTGTAATTGCCATTTTTCCACTTGTTGTTCGAGCTTTTGCGCTTGCTTTCTAAGTGGCGCTGCTTGTTTACGTAAGTCGGCTTGTTGACGTCTTAACTCTTTTTTATCGACTTTATCGCTTTTATCCGAGCTTACTTTGTCTTTATTTAAACTGGCTTTTTTATCGTCATCGAGCCATTTTTGATAGTCATCAATATCGCCGGAAAACGGTGTGACATGGCCTTGACCAACAATGTAATATTCATCGACACAAGATTCGAGTAAGTAACGATCGTGAGCAATTAGAATAATCGCGCCTTCAAATTCTTGTAGTGCCATCACTAAAGCTTGGCGCATTTCAAGATCTAAGTGGTTGGTGGGTTCATCCAGTAACAGTAATTGTGGTTGTTCTAACACAATGAGTGCCAACACCAAACGTGCTTTTTCGCCACCCGACATAGTGCTAATAATGTTCAACGCTTGTTCACCACTAAAACCAAAGCGGCCTAAATGATTTCTGGCCTGTAATTCGGTAAACGCAGGCTTGGCTAACAAGATTTGGTTTAGCGCGGTTTCATCGGCTCGCAGTTGTTCGAGTTGGTGCTGAGAAAAATACCCTATCGACAATTCTTGCGCGCAAAATCGAGTACCGCTTAATAAGGCTAATTCACCGGCAAGGCTTTTGATCAGCGTCGATTTACCTGCGCCATTTCGACCTAATAAACCAAGTCGACTGCCAGGAACTAAGTTAAGCTTCACTTCAGATAAAATTTTAATGTCTTGACCGTAACCACAGTCAGCTTGTTCAAGCGACAACAAAGGGTAGGGCATATAGCCTGGGTTTTCAAAGGCGAAACTGAATTGGCTATCGACATGCGCAGGCATTAAATCGGGCATTTTTTCCAATCGCTTTAATCGTGATTGCGCCTGTTTAGCTTTTGACGCTTTGGCTCTAAAGCGATCGACAAATGACGTGAGGTGTTTTATTTCACGTTGCTGTTTGGCAAACATCGCATCTTGCTGGGCTAAATGCTCAGCTCGTTGACGTTCAAAACTGGTGTAGTTACCGCTATATATTTTGGCTTTTTGATGCTCAATATGCAGGATATGATTGATCACATCGTCAAGAAAATCTCGGTCATGCGAAATCAAAATTAAGGTGCCGTCAAATCGTTTAAGCCAGCGCTGTAACCATAATACCGCATCTAAGTCTAAGTGGTTGGTCGGCTCATCGAGTAACATCAAATCAGCTCGACTTATCAAGGCTTGCGCAAGGTTTAGGCGCATTCGCCAACCACCCGAAAAGCTGCTGACACTGTGACATAATTGGTCTTGACTAAATCCTAAACCATGCAGAAGTTCACCAGCACGCGCTGGTAAGCTGTAGCCACCAATCGCATCGATTTGGTTTAACAGCTCTGCCTCAAGATTGCCATTATTCTTGGTTCTAGCTTGTTCAAGCTGAGACTCAAGCTGACGAAACTCAATGTCTCCGTCTATTACGTAATCTAATGCCGACTTAGATAACGCTGGGGTTTCTTGCTTTACAGTGGCAATGGACCAACCCGCAGGGATTTCTAAGCTACCTGACTCAGCTTGTAACTGCCCAAGTAAAGCGGCAAATAACGAAGACTTACCACATCCATTAGCCCCGACTAGGCCAACTTTTTGCCCCGGATGAATGGCAAAAGATGATGATTTAAAGAGTGTTTTTATACCTCGGTCAAGGCTGAGGTCGGTTGCAAGGATCAAGATTAATTCCTAAATAATATTTTCGCTTACCTAAAGGTCATTTTCAGGTAAAATATGTTAATAACTTTTTGTCAAAGCGGTTTGATACCGTTGATTGGTCACTATGAAAAAAAGATTTATCGCTGGTGCGACGTGCCCTAAATGTGGCACACAAGATACTTTAGCATTGTCTAAGGATTTAGGAATAGAAAAAGTCACCTGTGTGCAATGTCATATGGAAATGACCCAACCGGAAGAGCAGGTCGAAACCCAAGTACGCCAGCAAGAACAAGTCATTGGTGTATTTAAACCATAGCGACGTATCTGCGAGGCTATTAATAAGCGTTGCTGCTTAAACACTTAGTAATGAGGAGGTGGCGTCTCTTCTTCTGGCTTTGCCATTTGCGAGGTATTCATTTCTTTTACCCGCTGCACAACTAAGTGCATCTGCTCAGATAATTTACTCAATTGGTCTTGATGAATAGTGATTTCATTATTGAGTTGCTCGATAACATCATCTTGAAAAGCCAACTTGGCTTCTAGGTTGTCTATCCGATTTTGCAATTGTTCGATATATTGATTAGACATTGTTTTGCTCTGTTTTGAACCTGGTCCTATTATCGCTGATTGAATATTGAAGTAAACTCTTTCACCGATTATCTGTAAGTTGTTTTGCTGAAAAACGACTTATTATCTGCCATCTGCGGATTCATAGTATGGCCGTTTAGCTTTTTATTTAAGTTAAATGAGCACTAGCGGTTTAAATTTAGATAAATACTCCCATATCGTTAAAGTATGAATGAACTTTTACCTTTTGAGCGGTGACTTTCACCGACTTATTTAAAGTTTTAGGTTTTTTTTTAATAAATTTATCGCTAGTATGGCTTTTTTAGCGATAAAACTATGTGAAGAATGTGAGGTTTTCTCCGTTTATCTCATTGTTTCTGGAGAATTAAATGAAATTGATTTTAAAACCAACCTTAGCTGCTGTCGCTGTTTTAGCGGTAATGGGTTGTCAACCAAAAGAAGAAAAAGCAGTAGTTCTTGAAACCGAAGCACAAAAACAAGCTTACGGTTTAGGTTCATCTATTGGTTCTTACATGAATACCAACCTTGAACAACAAGAAAAAATGGGTGTCGCTTTAGATAAAGAGCTTTTAATTGCCGGTTTTAAAGAAAGCCTTATGGGCAAAAGCCAGCTAGAAAAAGCTGAAATCGAAGAATTATTAAAAGCACTTGATCAACAAATTCAGCAAAAAAGTGCGGAAGCGCAAAAACTAGAAAGCGAAAAGAATTTGACTGAAGGCCAAACTTACTTAGCCGAGAACGCCAAAGTTGAAGGCGTTGTGACCACTGAGTCAGGCCTACAATACCAAGTGATCACTGCCGCTGAAGGCGACAAGCCAAAAGCAACAGACACCGTTAAAGTTCATTATAAAGGGACTTTAATTGACGGAACCACTTTTGACAGTTCATACGATCGCGGTGAGCCAATTGAGTTTCCTCTTAACCGTGTGATTCCTGGCTGGACTGAAGGTGTACAATTAATGTCGGTAGGTTCTTCTTACAAGTTTGTTATTCCATCAGAGCTAGCATACGGTCCTACGGGTTCTGGCCCTATCCCTGGTAATTCAACTCTAATTTTTGAAGTTGAATTGTTAGACATCGTAACACCAGAAGAAACCAACTAATTGTTGAATTATATCAAGGTTAGCTAACTAAAAAACCAGACTGAAAGTCTGGTTTTTTGTTTTAGGCTTATCCATTTAAAACGTTATGCTTTTTCTGGACTATGGTGAAGATACAGAGTTTCAATTAATTGATCTTCAAGTTCGAAGCGTTCTTCAAGTAATTGGCCTAATGCCGACAGGTTTAAATCAAAGTCATTAAGGTCTGCATCCTCTTTAAGCTCTGCAAAGCGATCATTAAAACTTAACGCAATATCGGTGGTTTTTGCAATTTTAGGGTAGACCTCATTGGCTATCGCCATGCTCTTCGGACCCTTTTCTTCACACTTACTGACAATATGGTCGAACACTTCAAAGTGGCCTGCCGATAAGTAATCCATCAATAATTGGCAAAATGATTGTATTTTGGTGTTATCGGGTAATGCATCAGAGCCATCAAATGGTGGTAAACCCGCTAATTCACAGTACTTCACCAACACATCTTGACGTTCAGCGAGCCAAGCATCGATAGCAGCGTTTGAACCACCCCATAGTTGTTGTGTTTTTTCTAACCTATTTAGCATGGCTTCCCCCCGCTTTATGCTCAGTAACTCTACTGGATTAGAGTTAATATAAGACTTAATTTTAACCGGAAATGCAACATATTTTTAACTTATGTCGCTATTTATTGTGTTTATTTTTTAAACGCCGATTTTAAAATAAAATTAAGTGTATGTTTTTGATTAGATATTTTTTATTTTTCCGGTCTATAAATTTTCTTTTAAGTAGCTATGTAATCGTTTAGCCGCAAGCGCGACTTGCTGAGCAAGAATCTTACGATTGTGCTTTATGTAGGTTGGGCTAATGAGGATCGGAGTTTCAACTTTGCGACAGTATCCTCTAGGACTTAATACACAATATTGTGTTTTGCTATCTCGAGTAATCGCCAGTGTGTCATTGGCCCAAGCAAAAAGATTGGCCTGGTTATATTGATCTGATGGTTGCAGAGCATACTGGTTAAAATAAGTTAAAACCTGCTGCTCAAATTGGCGACGGTTAAACGATGTTAAGCAGTGATCCCACAAAGCGTGCATGTTATGACATTTTAAGGTGTTATTTTCTATCTTTACAGGGAGTCGATTACCGCCTAAATCCGATTTAAAACTAACATGCATCGGCTGATGTAAATCGCCAAACCAATGCGAAATAAAACGAATCGCTTCGCCTGCCTCGTGTGCGAGATTTAATGCCAGAGCTTGCTTAAGTTGTCGATGATGAAAGTCAAAGGCATGTAATATGCAGTTTTGTTGACAGTCTTTTGTGTCTACCTTGATGCTGTTACGTGGCACATTGATAAAATGCCAAGATTTAAAAGGCACATATTGAGGTTTTGATTTTATCAAATCAGGCCATATACACGAGTCGGCAAAACTGACTGGGTGATCTGATGTGCGTCGCAAGCGCTGGTTTATTTGCTTTTTATCAGTCGTGGTTAAAAATTCGGTAAACTCAATAAGGGTTTGTTGTTGCAAGGAGGAGAGTTGCTTAAAGGCCAGTTCACATACCATCTTATGGCCCTGTTGACCAAGGGCATAAGCGCTGGTTGAGAGCAGATTTAACAGCAATATGAGGACCAGATGTTTCATTTGCATTACCTGTTGCTATAACGATAGCGATGAAAGATAAAATTTTGGTCAAAAAACAGGATAAAATAAAAAGGCCTTATCGATGATAAGGCCTGAAATGCTCGCTGTAAGGTCTAGTTATCTAGCTTCTTATTAATTATCTCTTAGTAATTAATAACTTTTATAACAAACAGATCACGCTTTAGCAATATTTTTTTACATTTTTTGTGTTTATTAATGTCATTAACATTGGTTCACAGCTTGCGTGGCATATCGATAAAAGTTTGGTAAACTAGCGCTCATTATTGAATTATCATACTTCGGATATTTATGACCACTCTTAAAAATGATACCTATTTACGTGCGTTGTTACGTCAACCAGTCGATTACACCCCTGTTTGGATGATGCGCCAAGCTGGTCGTTATTTGCCAGAATATAAGGCAACTCGAAAAGATGCCGGCGATTTTATGGCATTATGTCGTAATACCGAATTGGCTACCGAAGTAACCTTACAACCTTTACGCCGTTTTGATTTAGATGCGGCGATTTTATTCAGTGATATTTTAACCATTCCAGATGCGATGGGCTTAGGGTTGTACTTTGAAACAGGTGAAGGTCCTAAATTTGAGCGACCGATCACTTGTGCTGCAGATGTCAAAAAAATTGGCATTCCAGATCCTGAGGGTGAATTACAATATGTTATGAACGCCGTCCGTTCTATTCGTAAAGGCTTAGAAGGCAAGGTACCCTTAATTGGTTTTTCTGGTAGTCCATGGACACTAGCAACCTACATGGTTGAAGGTGGCTCGTCGAAAGCGTTTACTAAAATTAAGAAAATGATGTTCGCTGAACCACAAGTTCTGCACATGCTATTAGACAAACTTGCCGACTCGGTTATTTCTTACTTGAATGCTCAAATTGCAGCTGGCGCCCAATCTGTGATGGTCTTTGATACTTGGGGTGGGGTCTTATCTCCGGCTATGTATCAAGAGTTTTCATTACAATACATGGCCAAAATTGTCGATGGCTTAACCCGCGAGAATGAAGGTCGTAAAGTTCCTGTCACGCTATTTACCAAAAATGGTGGCATGTGGCTAGAGTCTATTGCAGCAACGGGTTGTGATGCCGTTGGCTTGGACTGGACCATTAATATCGAAGACGCAAAAAAACGCGTGGGTGATAAAGTCGCATTGCAAGGCAATATGGACCCTTCTATGCTGTATGCGCCAAAAGAGCGTATTGAGCAAGAAGTACAAACTATTTTGCAAGGATATGGAAACGAGGGAACCGGTCATGTATTTAATCTTGGCCATGGTATTCACCCAGATGTTAATCCAGATCACGCGGGCTACTTTATCGATGCGGTGCATAAGTTTAGCAAGCCATACCATAGCCAAAAATAGTATCGACCCACTTTGGGTGCAAATCCTGTGTTTGCACCCGTTTAAGCCATCCATTTATAGTTAATGCTGGCGTTTTTCGATACAATCACTAAAACTCAAAAACGTTACTTTGCATGTTACATAATCATTTCCCTCTAAAACAGTACAATAGTTTTGCTTTAGAAGCCTATGCCAAACAGGCTTTGATCATTGAAAACCACAAACAATTAACGTCCTTTGCCGAAAATTTGCCTGAGCATTTTTACATCCTTGGTGGTGGTAGCAATAGTTTGTTCACCTGTGACTACGAAGGCATGGTTGTGTGTCCAAGGTTTAAAGGCGTAAACGTAAAGCAGGATGACGACTATTTCTACATTGAAGCGGCAAGCGGTGAGAACTGGCATAATTTAGTCTCCTATTGTGTAGAGCAAGGAATGCCAGGGCTTGAAAACTTAGCTTTGATCCCCGGAAATTGTGGGGCTGCGCCAATTCAAAATATTGGTGCTTACGGTATTGAGTTTGCCACGGTCTGTGATTATGTGAAATGGTTTGATTTTGCTAGTAAACGACAACGAATAATGAGCGCTGAACAATGCCAATTTGGTTATCGCGATAGTGTTTTTAAGCATGCGCTTAAAGGCCAAGGTATCATTACCGCTATCGGCTTAAAGCTGGCAAAAACGTGGCAGCCTTGCTTAAATTATCAGGGCTTGAACGAATTGGCTGAGCACTGTAGCGCGATAGACGTGATGAATAAAGTCATCGCCATTCGTCAAAGTAAATTGCCCGATCCCGCGGTGTTACCTAATGCAGGAAGTTTCTTTAAAAATCCTGTTGTAGATAAACACACTTATCTGACCTTAAAACAAAATCACCCAGAGATGCCAGCTTATCCAAACGGCAACGATAAGTATAAATTGGCTGCCGGTTGGCTAATTGATCAATGCGGTTTAAAAGGCAAACAGATTGGCGGTGCCGCCGTGCATAAAAAACAGGCATTAGTTTTAGTAAATATTGATAACGCTCAAGGAAAAGACGTAACCGATTTGGCAAAATTTGTAAAAAGCTTCGTCCTCAACAAATTTAACATCAATCTTGAACCTGAAGTCAGGATCATCGCAGAATTGGATGAAGTCCTATTATAAAGGAACAAAGTTATGGCAAAGGTGGTTAGAGAATTGCTTATTCGTCGTTTGGCGGAGGGTAAATTCATTTCTGGTCAGGTCTTAGCGCAGGAGCTTGGCGTTAGCAGAACCGCCATTTCAAAGCACATTAAAGTGTTAAACGAGATGGGACTGGATATTTTTAGTGTACAAGGTAAAGGCTATAAGCTTGCTTACCCTATTAAGCTTTTAGACAATACTAAAATCAGTGAATTATTGCTTGCTCGCAATAAGAGTAACTATGTTGAAGTACACAGCATTATCGACTCGACAAATTCGTATTTAATGCGTCGACTGCCCAATAATATTCGTAATGGCCAAGTTTGTATTTCAGAGTATCAGTCGGCTGGGCGTGGTCGTCGAGGCAAACAGTGGGTATCACCATTTGCGTCACACCTTTATTTGTCTATGTACTGGCGCCTCGACCAAGGCATTTCATCGGCAATGGGGATCTCATTAGTTGTTGGTCTCGCGGTTAGCGATGTGCTAAAAAAAGATTATGATTTGGACGTGCAATTAAAATGGCCAAATGATATTTATGTTAATGGTCGTAAACTGGCGGGTATTCTTGTCGAGCTTGAAGGGCAAAGTACTGGGCCGGGTAACTGTATTTTAGGCTTGGGCTTAAATATTAGTATGCCTACCTATAGTGGTTCGAAAATAGATCAGCCTTGGACCGATTTAGAACAAGAGCTTGGTTTTAGAGTTGATCGCAATGAATTGGCTGCCAGTCTGATTGACAAAATAGCGCACAAATTAGAATTACATAATAAATATGGCATGGCACCAATGCTTGATGACTGGCAACGTCATGACCTATATATAAATAAGCCGGTTAAATTGGTCACTGGCGACAAAGAAACTCGTGGTATTAGTCGCGGGATAAATATAAATGGCGCTCTGTTACTTGAAGTTGATGGTAAACGACAACCTTTTTACGGAGGCGAAATCAGTTTAAGAGGAATGTAGTGAACCTTCTTGTCGATATAGGAAATACCAGAGTCAAATATGTGCTGGAAAGTAATGGCAAACTATCCAGCACAAAATATTCTCATACGGACGAGTTTATTACTCGGCTAAGTCAAATGGCCATTCCCCAATCATTGGTGTTGGTCTCTGTCTCTAATCAATCGTTTGCTGACCAATGCCAACAATGGGCTGATGCTAACCAAGTAAGGTTTGTGCAAGTAGAAACACAAGCCAGCGCTTTTGGGGTGACCAACTCCTATACTTACCCAACTCAAATGGGCACAGATAGATGGGTGGCTATTTTGGCTGCTGACTATTTATACCCAAACCAAACCGTACTCATTGTCGATTCAGGCACCGCAACAACCATTGATTTAGTGAGCGCTAACAAACAGCACCTCGGTGGCTGGATTATTCCAGGGGTCGATATGATGATGTCAGCGCTTTATCAAAATACCGCCAAAGTAAAGGGGCGTATTGGCACCGTTACAGAATTAGACTTTGGTCAAAATACCAGCGACAATGTAAATCTTGGTTGTTGGGCAGCGACGATGGGGGCAATAGAGCTTGCCAAAATGCTTATTGCAAAAGCCAATCTTAACCTCGAACAAGTTATTTTTACCGGTGGCAATGGTGCCGAATTGCAAAAGTTGTCAGCGGAGCAAAATATTTTAGAGCCACAATTAATCTTTTATGGTCTTAAAAGATTCTTAATTTGAGCCTAAAAATCAGGTTTTTTAACCGGTTGTTTGTTTTTTGTTTTAGAATTGGTTAAAAATAAAGCGAACAGAAAAAAACTATAATTTTTTTTGAATTAGCTATTGCATGGTGCAAAACATTCATCTAGAATTCGCCTCACTTAATGCAGTGCCGTCTTAGCTCAGTAGGTAGAGCAACTGACTTGTAATCAGTAGGTCGCCAGTTCGATTCCGGCAGACGGCACCATTAATATCAAAAAATATGGAGGGGTTCCCGAGTGGCCAAAGGGATCAGACTGTAAATCTGACGGCTCAGCCTTCGGTGGTTCGAATCCACCTCCCTCCACCATTTTTGTCTATCAAAGATAGTCATAAGATCGCGGACGTCGTATAGTGGTAATACCTTAGCCTTCCAAGCTAAAGCTGCGGGTTCGATTCCCGCCGTCCGCTCCATTATCTTTTAAGGCGCTGATATAGCTCAGTTGGTAGAGCGCACCCTTGGTAAGGGTGAGGTCGGCAGTTCGAATCTGCCTATTAGCACCATCCCCTTTTATTACCTCTTTGAAGTATCTGACTTCACCATCTATGATTATCTTTATCCAAACTTAACTTAATTGGCTTAAGGTAAATTTTAAGATGGCTAAAGAAAAATTTGAACGTTCGAAACCGCACGTTAACGTTGGTACTATCGGTCACGTTGACCACGGTAAAACAACTCTAACAGCTGCTATCTCTGCAGTACTTACTAAAACTCACGGTGGTGAACTGCGCGATTTTGCTCAAATCGATAACGCTCCAGAAGAGCGTGAGCGTGGTATCACAATCAACACGTCTCACATTGAGTACGACACAGCAGACCGTCACTACGCGCACGTAGACTGTCCAGGTCACGCCGATTACGTTAAAAACATGATCACAGGTGCAGCTCAAATGGACGGCGCTATCTTAGTAGTAGCGGCAACAGACGGTCCAATGCCACAAACACGTGAGCACATCCTTCTTTCTCGTCAGGTTGGTGTACCTTACATCATCGTATTCCTAAACAAATGTGACATGGTAGACGACGAAGAGTTACTAGAGCTAGTAGAGATGGAAGTACGTGAACTTCTTTCAGAATACGACTTCCCAGGTGATGACTTACCAATCATTCAAGGTTCAGCACTAGGTGCATTGAACGGTGAAGCGAAGTGGGAAGAGAAGATTCTTGAGCTAGCAAACGAGCTAGACACATACATCCCAGAGCCAGAGCGTGCAATCGATGGTGATTTCATTCTTCCAATCGAAGACGTATTCTCAATCCAAGGTCGTGGTACAGTAGTAACAGGTCGTGTTGAGCGTGGTATCGTACGTGTAGGTGATGACGTAGAAATCGTTGGTATTAAAGATACAACAACGACAACATGTACTGGTGTAGAGATGTTCCGTAAGCTTCTAGACGAAGGTCGTGCGGGTGAGAACTGTGGTGTTCTTCTTCGTGGTACTAAGCGTGATGAAGTACAACGTGGTCAAGTATTGTGTAAGCCTGGTTCAATCAAGCCACACACTAAGTTTGAGTCAGAAGTATACGTACTAACGAAAGATGAAGGTGGTCGTCACACGCCATTCTTCAAAGGTTACCGTCCACAATTCTACTTCCGTACAACGGACATCACTGGTGCAGTTGAGTTACCAGAAGGCGTAGAAATGGTAATGCCAGGCGACAACTTAAAGTTTGTTGTAGAGCTAATCAACCCAATTGCGATGGACGAAGGTTTACGTTTCGCTATCCGTGAAGGTGGCCGTACTGTAGGTGCTGGTGTTGTTTCAAAAATTATTGAATAATAATTTTTAAACACCAAACCTGAAAAGAGCAGCCATTGGCTGCTCTTTTTGTTTGTAACGAGTCGACAAAGTGAAAATGCTTTAAACAATGACATGTCAGCTTCTATCTACACAAAGAAGAATTGTTGCAGCAACCGACACACCCCTAAATGTGTGATGTATTAATTGAAAAGTACATTAAAGAATATATCAATAGTCAATATGGTGATCAGATGGCGTTTTCAATAAGGCAAGAAGCCTTTGGCATGTCAAAAAGAGATAGCCTGCCAGATTATTGCCTCCAATGTCCGCACTTAAAGTTATGTTGGGGGGAATGCCCTAAAAATCGAATTATTAAAACACCTGACGAAGAACTAGGGTTAAATTACTTGTGCAGCGGGTTAAAACATTTTTATGGCTATGCTTCGCCAATTTTAGTTGCTTTAGCTAAAGTGCTAGACCAAAGGTATAACAATAACCCCCTCTAAATTTCAGTTGATACCTTTTGCATTTAAAAGAAGTTCAGGGCAAAGATCTTGCACTGTACTTTAGCAAAATCCAGGCGAAAAATTAGTCAGGACGTTATGCCTTGTTACCAGTACCTGAGTGCGCTGAAGAAAATTTATCCAATAGATGAATTGAACAACAATTAGATCTTGAGTAATTACAGAAGCTAAGTATAATACCCATTCACTTCTCATGTAATTCTCTATTTTCCCTTTGAAACAGCAGAACCCACATGGCAAGTATATCGGTACTGTGATGGTCCGATAAAATATTAGGGGTGTAGTTCCAATTGGTAGAACGGCGGTCTCCAAAACCGACGGTTGGGAGTTCGAGTCTCTCCACCCCTGCCAAATTTCTAATTCTCGCAGTACGCGAGAAAGTTTGTCTAGATGACGGGAACAGGTCAGTAGTTATGAATGCAAGTACAGAAAACCAAGAAACTGGTTCTCTAGATACACCAAAATGGATGCTAGTAATTCTAATTCTTGGTGGTATCGTTTTTGGTAATTATTATTTCGGTGAAGCATCAGTATTGATCCGCGCCGTTGCTGCAGTTGCAGGTGTTGTGATTGCTGGTTTAGTTGCAATGCAGACTGAAAAAGGTCGCAATGCAATGGCATTTGCCAAAGAAGCTCGTACAGAAGTACGTAAAGTAGTATGGCCAACTCGTCAAGAAGCGGTACAAACTACCGGTATTGTTTTAGTAGCAACATTAATTATGTCGTTGTTATTATGGCTTATCGATACTTTATTATATAAAGCTGTTAATTTCATTACTTCTATTCAGGTTTAATTATGTCCGAAGAAAGAAAATTAAGATGGTATGTTGTACAAGCCTTTTCTGGTTATGAAGCGCGTGTACAAAAAACCTTGTTGGAACATATCGAAATTAATGGCCTGCAAGATAAATTTGGTCAGATATTAGTACCGACCGAAGAAGTTGTTGAAATGCGTGCAGGCCAAAAGCGCAAAAGTGCACGTAAATTCTTCCCAGGCTATGTTCTTGTCGAAATGGTGCCTGAAGATTTAGAAGCATGGCACTTAGTGAAAAGTGTGCCTCGCGTACTTGGTTTCATTGGTGGTACGAGTGATCGTCCAGCACCCATTACTCAGCGTGAAGCAGACAGAATTCTTCAACGTCTTGAAGATTCAACTGACAAGCCAAGACCTAAAACATTATTCGAACCAGGCGAAGTGGTACGCGTTATTGACGGTCCATTTGCTGACTTTAACGGTGTTGTTGAAGAATTGGATTACGAGAAAAGCCGAATTAAAGTTTCTGTTTCAATTTTTGGTCGTGCTACACCTGTTGAGCTTGAGTTCTCTCAAGTTGAAAAAGTATAAGCATAAACGTATCAAAGCATTTAAAAAAACCAGGCGATTGCCTGGTTTTTTGTTTTAAACGGGGGATAGGTCCATATCCATGGCAACCGTTCTATCATTAACCCATTAACCCATTAACCCATTAACCATTAGTTATCTCGACGCTGTTGTAACCCTTTCATAAAATCAGAATCACCTTGTTCAACGCCATACGTTATTAACTTATAACCATTGTTTCGCTATTTAGGGCACACCGAGTACGGGTTTTATCACGTTTGATCCAGTATATGGGCTAGGCTAGTTAAAAAATAACCACTTTTTTACTTAAATAGGCAATTCCCGCTTGCCTTAGCGTTACTGGTTATAATATAATCCACCGCCGATTTTATTTGAACACCTGAAAGTTGTTAGACAATTTTTAGGGGGTGTAATTGCTATAAACTAGTGAACTGTGCCTTGTTTCATTAAAATCGTTTTTTGTTAACGGGGAGCGGTGTATAGCGCTGCGTTTGTACCCATACTG
The DNA here is from genome assembly GCF_041410465.1 of Thalassotalea sp. 273M-4. Classification (NCBI taxonomy): domain Bacteria; kingdom Pseudomonadati; phylum Pseudomonadota; class Gammaproteobacteria; order Alteromonadales; family Colwelliaceae; genus Thalassotalea; species Thalassotalea aquiviva. Next base: position 2,916,026 of record NZ_CP166961.1, on the reverse strand, counting down.
AAAGGTATTATCATGGCTAAGAAAGTCCAAGCTTTAATCAAGCTACAGGTTGCTGCTGGTGCAGCTAACCCGTCACCACCAGTTGGTCCTGCACTAGGTCAACACGGTGTAAACATCATGGAATTCTGTAAAGCGTTCAACGCAAAAACAGATTCATTAGACAAAGGCGCTCCAGTACCAGTAGTTATTACTGTGTACAACGATCGTTCTTTCACTTTTGAAACTAAGACTCCACCTGCTTCTTACTTACTTAAGAAAGCTGCTGGTATCAAGAGCGGTTCAGGTCGTCCTAACACTGAGAAAGTTGGTACTGTTACTACAGCTCAACTTGAAGAAATCGTTAAGATGAAAGAACCTGATCTAACTGCTGGCTCAATGGAAGCTGCAGTGCGTACAATTGCCGGCTCTGCTCGTGCAATGGGTTTAGTGGTAGAGGACTAATCAATGGCTAAATTATCAAAACGCGCTCGTCTTATCCGTGAAAAAGTAGACGTTTTAAAAGAATATGAAATCAATGAAGCATTAGCTTTGTTGAAAGAACTAGCAACAGCTAACTTCAAAGAAAGTGTAGATGTTTCTGTAAACCTTGGCATTGATGCTCGTAAATCAGACCAAAACGTACGTGGTGCAGCTGTACTACCAAACGGTACTGGTCGTGACGTTCGCGTTGCAGTATTTACTCAAGGTGCTAACGTTGAGAAAGCTAAAGAAGCTGGTGCAGATATCGTTGGTATGGAAGACTTAGCTGAGCAAGTTAAGAAAGGCGAAATGAACTTTGACGTTGTTATCGCTACTCCAGACGCAATGCGTGTTGTTGGCCAACTAGGTCAGGTTCTAGGTCCACGTGGTCTTATGCCTAACCCTAAAGTTGGTACTGTAACTCCAGACGTAGCTACTGCGGTACAAAACGCAAAAGCTGGTCAGGTTCGTTACCGTAACGACAAGAACGGTATCATCCATACCACTATCGGTAAGGTAGATTTCGAAAACGCACAATTAGAAGAAAACCTTGTTGCTTTATTGGCTGCTCTTAAGAAAGCTAAGCCAGCTCAAGCTAAAGGTGCTTACTTCAAGAAGATCAGTCTTTCAACAACTATGGGTGCTGGTGTAGCTATCGCTCAAAGTTCGTTATCTGACATCTAATTGTCGTTTACAAGGGGGAGAAATTAGACTATAATTTCGCCCCTAAAATTTGGTAGGTGCAGAGGGTATGTTTAGCATACTACAAGGAGATAGATTTCTTTGTTTACTCTGCTCCCGTCCAAGACCGTAGGTGTGATTAAAGCCTTAAGCACTTTATGAGTGTGGTAATAATGACTTAATTTCCTACGTAGATGGTGTTACCCAAGTATTAAGAATTTCCTTAAATACCTGGCTCTCGCCGTAATGGCCTAGACAAATGAGATTGTTTGTTTAGGAGTTTTAATTACCGGTTTATCCGGTTGAACCAGGAGTTAAAGCCAATGGCTATCAATCTTGATGATAAAAAAGCAATTGTTGCTGAAGTTCAAGAAGCGGCTGCTGGCGCTCAATCAGTTGTAATCGCAGACTCTCGCGGTGTTACAGTTGATGCAATTACTGTTTTACGTAAAGAAGCACGTGAAAACGGTGTATGGATGAAAGTTGTTCGTAACACCTTAGCACGTCGCGCTTTAGAAGGTACTCAGTTTGAATCTATCAAAGATTCTTTAGTTGGTCCTTCACTAATTGCATTCTCTAACGAACACCCAGGTGCCGCAGCTCGTTTGTTCTCAGATTTCGCTAAAACTAACGAAAACTTAGAACTTAAAGCAGCAGCATTCGAAGGTAACGCAGTTGACGTTTCAGTACTAGCGAAACTTCCAACTTACGACGAAGCAATTGCACGTTTAATGAGCGCTATGAAAGAAGCATCTGCAGGCAAACTTGCCCGTACTATTGCTGCAATTCGCGATCAGAAAGAGCAAGAAGCAGCTTAATTGCGCTGTTAGCTTGTATTTATATAGTTATACATAACAGCGTGTTGGCTGTTTTTTTAAATAGGAAAGATGAATATGTCTATCTCTAAAGATGATATCTTAAATGCTATTGCAGAAATGTCTGTAATGGATGTTGTTGAACTAGTAGAAGCAATGGAAGAAAAATTCGGCGTTTCTGCTGCTGCAGCTGTTGCTGTTGTTGGTGGCGATGCTGGTGCAGCTGCTGCTGAGCAAACTGAATTCGACGTAGTTCTTGCTTCATTCGGCGAGAAGAAAGTTGCTGTAATCAAAGCAGTACGTGGTGCTACTGGCCTAGGTCTTAAAGAAGCTAAAGAGTTAGTTGAAGCTGCTCCTAAAGCTATCAAAGAAGGCGTATCTAAAGAAGAAGCTGAAGCTCTTAAAGAAGAACTTGAAGCTGCCGGTGCTACGGTTGAAATCAAATAATCTGTCTTTTGACAGATTATCTGCCTAATATTTGGGCAATGGCTGGTGATTTTTTGTCACCGGCCTTTTTGCGCTAAAGATAACGATTTTTTTTAAAACTAAAAATATTTGGTTTTTTTTTAAATCAAAACAGTGCATTATTAAACATTACTTAAATTTAACAATTAAGATTTGCGTTCAAATTAGGTAATTGTTTAGATTTATTCCTGTCTTTACAGACAGATCCGGCCATAACCAGCAAGATGAGGAACCCATGGTTTACTCTTATTCTGAGAAGAAACGAATTAGAAAGGACTTTGGTAAAAGCGAAAAAGTTATGGATTATCCATTTCTTTTATCGATCCAACTTGAATCCTTCCGTAAGTTTATTGATATCGACACTACTGGTGAAGTAGGCTTAGAAGCCGCATTTCGCAGTGTTTTCCCAATTAAAAGTTATTCTGGTAGTTCAGAATTACAGTACGTAAGCTACCGTTTAGGTGAGCCATTATTTGACGTTAAAGAATGTCAAATCCGTGGCGTAACTTATTCTGCGGCATTGCGTGTAAAACTGCGCTTAGTTATTTATGATAAAGAAGCCGCTGCTGGTACAGTTAAAGATATTAAAGAACAAGAAGTCTACATGGGTGAAATCCCATTAATGACTGAAAATGGTACTTTTGTTATCAACGGTACAGAGCGTGTTATTGTTTCTCAATTACACCGTTCACCTGGTGTTTTCTTCGATCATGATAAAGGTAAAACCCACTCTTCAGGTAAAGTTTTATACAATGCCCGAGTGATCCCATACCGTGGTTCATGGTTAGACTTTGAATTTGATCCAAAAGACAACCTGTTCGTACGTATCGACCGTCGTCGTAAATTGCCTGCATCTATTATTTTGCGTGCACTTGAGTACTCAACAGAAGAAATCCTAGAGACCTTCTTTGATACTACCCGTTTTGAAATTAAGAAAAACAAGCTAGTTATGGAGCTTGTGCCTGATCGTTTACGTGGTGAAACTGCAACGTTCGACATTAAATTACCAAACGGCGACGTATTAGTAGAACAGGGCCGTCGTATCACGGCTCGTCACATTAAAACTCTAGACAAAGAAAACGTATCTACATTAGAAGTACCTGCAGACTATATTGTAGGTCGTTCATTAGCTAAAGATTACGTTAACAAAAGCACTGGTGAAGTGATTGCTGAAGCAAACACTGAGTTAACATTAGAATTGTTAGCTGAATTATCAGAAGCGGGTTACAAAGAGTTTGACACTTTATACATGAATGAATTCGATTGTGGTTCATACATGTCTGACACCTTACGTATCGACAGCTCAACTAACCGTTTAGAAGCCTTAGTTGAAATCTACCGTATGATGCGCCCAGGTGAGCCACCGACAAAAGATGCGGCTGAAGCATTATTTGACAACCTTTTCTTCTCTGACGAGCGTTACGACCTTTCAACTGTTGGTCGTATGAAGTTCAACCGTCGTGTTGGTCGTGATGAGAGCACAGGTGAAGGCGTACTATCAAAAGACGATATTATCGATGTTATGAAAACATTGATCTCAATTCGTGATGGTAAAGGCGAAGTGGACGATATCGATCACTTAGGTAACCGTCGTATTCGTTCTGTTGGTGAAATGGCTGAAAACCAATTCCGAGTTGGTTTAGTTCGTGTTGAACGTGCCGTTCGTGAGCGTTTATCACTAGGTGACCTTGATGCCATCATGCCTCAAGACTTGATCAATGCAAAACCTATTTCTGCAGCGGTTAAAGAATTCTTTGGTTCTTCACAATTGTCACAATTTATGGACCAAAACAACCCGTTATCAGAAGTAACGCACAAACGTCGTATCTCTGCCTTAGGCCCAGGTGGTCTAACGCGTGAACGTGCTGGTTTCGAGGTTCGAGATGTTCACCCAACCCATTACGGTCGTGTATGTCCAATCGAAACGCCTGAAGGTCCAAACATCGGTTTGATCAACTCGTTATCTTGTTATGCGCGTACCAACGATTACGGTTTCCTTGAAACCCCTTATCGTAAGGTAGTCGATGGCGTAGTAACCGATGAAATCGATTACTTATCTGCTATCGAAGAAGGTAACTTTGTTATCGCTCAGGCAAACGCTGAAGTTGATACCAACAACAAACTTGTTGAAGGTCTAGTAAACTGTCGTCATAAGAACGAATTTACTCTTATGTCTTCAGAGCAAGTTCAGTATATGGATGTATCTCCACAGCAGATCATCTCTGTGGCGGCATCACTTATTCCATTCCTAGAGCACGATGATGCTAACCGTGCCTTGATGGGTGCGAACATGCAACGTCAAGCGGTACCAACATTAAAAGCTGATAAGCCTTTAGTGGGTACAGGTATGGAAAAAACCATCGCTGTTGACTCAGGTGTAACCGCCGTAGCCAAACGTGGTGGTGTGGTAGATTATGTCGATGCGTCTCGTATTGTTGTTCGTGTTAACGAAAATGAAATGGTACCTGGTGAAGCCGGTATCGATATCTACAACTTAACAAAATACACTCGTTCTAACCAAAACACATGTATCAACCAACGTCCTACGTGTAATGTTGGTGAGCCGGTACAACGTGGTGATGTTTTAGCTGATGGCCCTTCTACCGATTTAGGTGAGTTGGCTCTAGGTCAAAACATGCGTATCGCGTTCATGCCGTGGAATGGTTATAACTTCGAGGATTCAATGTTGATTTCTGAGCGTGTAACGAAAGAAGATCGTTTCACCACTATTCATATTCAGGAATTATCTTGTATCGCTCGTGACACCAAGTTAGGTGCTGAAGAAATTACTTCAGATATCCCTAACGTAGGTGAATCTGCGCTTAGCAAACTTGATGAGTCAGGTGTTGTTTACATTGGTGCAGAAGTTAACGGTGGTGACATCCTTGTAGGTAAAGTTACACCTAAAGGTGAAACCCAGTTAACCCCAGAAGAAAAACTATTACGTGCTATCTTCGGTGAGAAAGCCGCTGACGTTAAAGACAGCTCTTTACGTGTACCAAACTCAGTATCAGGTACCATCATCGATGTACAAATCTTTACCCGAGATGGTGTAGAGAAAGATGCTCGTGCACTTGAAATTGAAGAAATGCAACTGAAACAAGTTAAGAAAGACTTGGGTGATGAGTTTAGCATTCTTGAAGATGGCATTTATGCACGTGCGAAGAAATTGCTTCTAAGCGCTGGTTTCAACGAATCAGACCTTAACGGTATGTCTCGTGACAAATGGTTAAACCAAAGCTTAAGCGATGAAGCACAACAAACTGAACTTGAGCAAATCGCAGAGCAGTATGACGCGATTAAACAAGACTTTGATAAGAAGTTTGAAGTGAAACGTCGTAAGATCACTCAAGGTGACGATTTAGCACCAGGCGTTCTTAAGATTGTTAAAGTTTACCTTGCGGTAAAACGTCGCCTACAACCAGGTGATAAGATGGCGGGTCGTCACGGTAACAAGGGTGTTATTTCTAACGTTGTTCCTGTGGAAGATATGCCATACGACAAGAATGGTGAGCCAGTAGACATCGTTCTTAACCCGCTAGGTGTACCTTCACGTATGAACATCGGTCAGATCCTTGAAACTCACTTAGGTATGGCTGCACGCGGTATCGGTGAAAAGATTGACCGTATGTTGAAAGAACAACAAGAGCTGATCAAGCTTCGTGGGTTCTTAAAAGAAGTTTACAACGTAGGTAACTCGCATCAGGAAGTTGACATTGACAGTTTCTCTGACGACGAAGTATTGCGTTTAGCAGACAACTTGCGCGCAGGTCTTCCAATTGCAACACCAGCATTCGATGGTGCAGCAGAGAAAGAGATCAAAGAGCTATTCCGTTTAGCGGACATGCCAGAAAGTGGCCAGTTCACCTTATATGATGGCCGTACTGGTCGTGCGTTTGAGCGTCCAGTAACCGTTGGTTACATGTACATGCTGAAACTGAACCACTTAGTAGACGACAAAATGCATGCGCGTTCTACAGGTTCTTACTCACTTGTTACTCAGCAACCATTGGGTGGTAAAGCTCAATTTGGTGGTCAGCGTTTCGGTGAGATGGAAGTATGGGCATTAGAAGCATACGGTGCTGCTTATACCCTGCAAGAGATGCTAACGGTGAAATCAGATGACGTTAACGGTCGTACTAAAATGTACAAAAACCTTGTTGATGGTGATCACCGTATGGAACCAGGTATGCCTGAATCGTTCAACGTATTGTTGAAAGAAATCCGTTCGTTAGGTATCAATATCGAATTGGATCAGGAATAACCGATTAGCCTAGCTAAAGGTTCCCGACAGAATACAGGGAGGGCGTAGCCCTCCTTTGATGTTAACTCCGACAGGAGACAGAGTGTGAAAGATTTACTTAAGTTTCTTAAGCAACAAAATCAAACTGAAGAATTCGATGGTATTCGAATTGGCCTAGCGTCACCAGACATGATCCGTTCATGGTCTTACGGTGAAGTTAAAAAGCCAGAAACCATCAACTACCGTACGTTCAAACCAGAGCGTGACGGTCTTTTCTGTGCCCGTATTTTCGGCCCAGTAAAAGATTACGAATGTTTATGTGGTAAGTACAAACGCCTTAAACATCGTGGTGTTATTTGTGAAAAATGTGGTGTTGAAGTTACCCTAACTAAAGTTCGTCGTGACCGTATGGGCCACATTGAACTAGCTAGCCCTGTAGCACACATTTGGTTCTTAAAATCATTGCCATCTCGTATCGGTTTATTACTTGATATGACATTGCGTGATATTGAACGCGTTCTTTATTTCGAATCTTATGTTGTAACCGAATCAGGTATGACAACATTAGAGCGTGGCCAAATCCTTACCGAAGAAGAGTACCTAGATGCTCTTGAAGAACACGGTGATGAATTTGACGCTAAAATGGGTGCAGAAGCTGTTCTAGCCCTATTAAGAGAAATTGATCTTGAAGGTGAAATTGAACAAATGCGCGAAGAATTACCAGAAATTGGTAGTGAAACTAAGCGTAAGAAAATCACCAAGCGTTTAAAATTAATGGAAGCATTCGCTCAATCAGGCAACAAGCCAGAGTGGATGATCATGTCGGTATTACCAATCCTTCCACCAGACTTACGTCCTCTAGTTCCACTAGATGGTGGTCGTTTTGCGACATCTGATCTAAACGATTTATACCGTCGTGTGATCAACCGTAACAACCGTTTGAAGCGCCTTCTAGACCTAGTAGCACCAGACATTATCGTACGTAACGAAAAACGTATGTTACAAGAGTCTGTTGATGCTCTATTAGATAACGGTCGTCGTGGTCGTGCAATTACGGGTTCTAACAAGCGTCCTCTGAAATCTCTTGCTGATATGATCAAGGGTAAACAAGGTCGTTTCCGTCAGAACCTTCTAGGTAAGCGTGTTGATTACTCAGGTCGTTCTGTAATCACTGTAGGCCCAACTTTACGTCTACATCAATGTGGTCTTCCTAAGAAGATGGCATTAGAGCTATTTAAACCTTTTATCTACGGTAAATTAGAAGCACGTGGTTTAGCGACTACGATTAAAGCGGCTAAAAAATTAGTAGAACGTGAAGGTGGCGAAGTTTGGGACGTACTTGATGAAGTAATCCGTGAACACCCGGTTATGCTTAACCGTGCACCAACACTTCACAGACTTGGTATCCAAGCATTTGAGCCGGTACTAATTGAAGGTAAAGCGATTCACCTACACCCACTCGTGTGTGCGGCGTACAACGCTGACTTCGATGGTGACCAAATGGCTGTACACGTACCTCTAACGCTGGAAGCGCAGTTAGAAGCACGTGCCCTAATGATGTCTACCAACAACGTATTATCACCTGCTAACGGTGACCCTATCATCGTTCCTTCTCAGGACGTTGTATTAGGTCTTTACTACCTAACGCGTGATCGTGTTAATGGTAAAGGTGAAGGTATGGTATTTGGCTCTGTTAAAGAAGCTGAAAAAGCCTACCGTACTGACGTTGCAGAATTGCATGCACGTGTAAAAATTCGTGTAACTCAATTAGTGAAAGGCGAAGAAGTAACGTCATTGATTGATACGACAGTTGGTCGTGCGATTTTATGGATGGTTTGTCCTAAAGGTCTACCATTTGAGTTGGTTAACAAGACCTTAGGTAAGAAACAAATTTCAACCCTAATTAACCACGCGTATCGTAACCTAGGTCTGAAAGACACGGTTATGTTTGCTGACCACATTATGTACACAGGCTTCCATTACGCAATGATCGCCGGTGCATCGGTTGGTATCGATGACATGGTTATTCCTGATGCTAAGTACACAATCATTGAAGCCGCTGAAGAAGAAGTTCTTGAAATTCAGGAACAATTCGAATCAGGTCTTGTAACGGCTGGTGAGAAGTACAACAAAGTTATCGATATTTGGTCATCTGCTAACGAAAAAGTTTCAAAAGCAATGATGGACAACTTGTCAAAAGAGCAAGTGCTTAACCGTGACGGTGAGATGGAAGAGCAAGACTCATTCAACTCTATCTACATGATGGCTGACTCTGGTGCTCGTGGTAGTGCCGCTCAGATCCGTCAGTTAGCCGGTATGCGTGGTCTAATGGCAAAACCAGATGGTTCAATCATCGAAACCCCAATCACTGCGAACTTCCGTGAAGGTCTGAACGTACTACAGTACTTCATCTCAACTCACGGTGCGCGTAAAGGTTTGGCCGATACCGCATTGAAAACAGCGAACTCGGGTTACCTAACTCGTCGTCTAGTTGACGTTGCACAAGATTTGGTTGTTACCGAAGTAGATTGTGGTACGGAAGAAGGTCTATTAATGACGCCACTAATTGAAGGTGGTGACGTTGTAGAACCATTACGCGAACGCGTTCTAGGTCGTGTGGTAGCACAAGATGTTATGTACCCGGGTACAGAAGACGTTCTGTTTGCTCGTAATACCTTATTAGATGAAGCTAAGTGTGACATTTTAGAAGAACACTCAGTGGATCAAGTTTGGGTTCGTTCAATCATCACATGTAATACTGACTTTGGTATCTGTGCACACTGTTACGGCCGTGACTTGGCACGTGGTCATATGATCAACCAAGGTGAAGCCATCGGTGTTGTTGCTGCTCAATCAATCGGTGAGCCAGGTACACAGTTAACGATGCGTACGTTCCACATTGGTGGTGCGGCATCTCGTGCGTCAGCAGAGAACTCGGTACAGGTGAAAAACACCGGTACATTGAAGCTGCAAAACGCTAAGTTCGTTACCAATTCTGACAACAAGCTGGTTATTACTTCACGTTCATCAGAACTTACCGTAATTGATGAGTTGGGTCGTGAGAAAGAGCGTTATAAAGTTCCTTACGGTGCGGTATTAGCGAAAGCGGACGGCGAAGCAATCAACGCTGGTGAGACCATTGCAAACTGGGATCCACATACGCACCCAATCATTACTGAGGTAGCTGGTAAGATCAAATTTGTTGACCTTATCGAATCAGTTACTATGACGCGTCAAACGGATGAACTTACAGGTTTATCAAGTATCGTTATCACTGATGCTGCACAGCGTAGCTCAGCGGGTAAAGAAATGCGTCCAATGGTTAAGCTAGTTGATGCCAAAGGTAAAGACGTGATGATTGCAGGTACTGATATTCCTGCACAATACTTCTTGCCAGGTAATGCGATTGTTAACCTAGAAGATGGCGCTGAAGTAAACATCGGTGACGCGTTAGCGCGTATTCCACAAGAGTCTTCTAAGACACGTGATATTACTGGTGGTCTACCTCGAGTAGCTGACTTATTTGAAGCACGTAAACCAAAAGAGCCAGCCATTCTTGCTGAGAAATCAGGTATCATTGGTTTTGGTAAAGAAACCAAAGGTAAGCGTCGTCTACTGATCACCCAACAAAGTGGTGAAGTTTACGAAGAGATGATTCCAAAATGGCGTCAACTTAACGTGTTCGAAGGTGAAGCTGTACAAAAAGGTGAAGTTATCGCCGATGGTCCTGAGTCACCACATGACATCTTACGTTTACGTGGTATCGATCATGTTGCGAACTACATTGTTAACGAAGTACAAGATGTATATCGCTTACAAGGTGTTAAGATTAACGATAAACACATTGAGGTTATCGTTCGTCAAATGCTACGTAAGTGTGAAATCCTTGAAGCAGGTGACAGTGAGTTCTTACCAGGTGAGCAAGTTGAAGTTGCACGCGTGAAGATCGCAAACCGCGAACTTATCGCTCAAGGCAAGCAACCTGCAGAGTACCAAGTACTAATGCTAGGTATTACTAAAGCATCACTTGCAACGGAATCGTTCATTTCAGCAGCGTCGTTCCAAGAAACGACTCGCGTTCTTACGGAAGCGGCCGTTGCTGGTAAGAAGGATGACTTACGTGGCTTGAAAGAAAACGTTATTGTTGGTCGTCTGATCCCAGCAGGTACAGGTTACTCTTATCATCAACAACGTGCTAAAAAGCGCGAAGTGGTTGTAGAAGAAGACTTAACCGTAACCGCTGAAGATGCAGAACAAGCATTAACAGATGCATTAAATGCTGATTTACTGGGTGGTCTAAGCTCAGGTGCTGACGAATAGTCAACGCGTTTAGAACACTGAAAAGATCATAGCGCAACAAAAAAGATCAAGGATCTTTTGCGCTAGAACTTGACAGTAAGGTGCATCACCTATAAAATTCCGCGACCCTCAACGTAGGGTCGCGGTTTTTCACGTTTATGAGCGTGTGAAAGTTACAGAAAAAAACTGTGATATAAGCACAAATTTAACTAACCAGGAGCCCATTAATGGCAACTATTAACCAACTAGTACGTAAACCACGTGTTAGACAAGTAACAAAAAGTAACGTACCTGCGTTACAAGCTTGTCCACAACGTCGTGGCGTATGTACTCGTGTGTATACAACTACACCAAAGAAACCAAACTCAGCACTACGTAAAGTAGCTCGTGTACGTTTAACTAACGGCTACGAAGTAACTTCTTACATTGGTGGTGAAGGTCACAACTTACAAGAGCACAGCGTTATCTTAATCCGCGGTGGTCGTGTTAAAGATTTACCAGGTGTGCGTTACCACACCGTTCGTGGTGCACTAGACTGTTCTGGTGTTAACGACAGAAGACAAGGCCGTTCTAAGTACGGTGCTAAGCGCCCTAAATCTTAACGGAACTCCGTCAAGTAAGGCCAAACAACTTTAAATTAACTATTGTTTTGGGAAATTCCTGAAATACTATCGGAGTATTGAAAAATGCCAAGAAGACGTGTCGTAGGACAGCGTAAAATTTTACCTGATCCGAAGTTCCATAGTGAACTTTTAGCGAAATTCATCAACATCCTTATGGTTGATGGTAAAAAATCTACAGCAGAAAAAATTGTTTACGGTGCATTAGACATTTTAGCTGACAAGCAAAAAGATAAAGAACATTTAGAGCTTTTCGAAGTTGCTCTAGATAACATCCGTCCACAGGTTGAGGTTAAATCTCGCCGTGTAGGTGGTTCTACTTATCAAGTGCCAGTTGAAGTTCGTCCAGTTCGTCGTAATGCTCTAGCCATGCGTTGGTTAGTTGAAGCTGCTCGTAAACGTGGTGAAAAATCAATGGCTCAGCGCCTAGCAAACGAAATGCTAGATGCGTCTGACAACAAAGGTTCAGCTGTTAAGAAACGTGAAGACGTTCACCGTATGGCTGAAGCGAACAAAGCGTTCGCACATTACCGCTGGTAATAACATCTGGATAGCTACATTAGTAGCTATCCTTTTCTGCAATCTAAGGCAACTAAAAGCACTAACAACCTTAGAAAGAGGACATTATTTTGGCTCGAACAACCCCAATAGAGCGTTATCGTAATATCGGTATTTGCGCCCACGTAGATGCTGGTAAAACCACGACTACGGAAAGGGTACTTTTCTACACCGGCTTATCTCACAAAATTGGTGAGGTCCACGATGGCGCTGCAACCATGGACTGGATGGAGCAGGAGCAAGAACGTGGCATCACGATCACATCTGCTGCGACAACCTGTTTTTGGCGAGGTATGCAAGGTCAGTTTGATGAGCACCGTATCAATATTATTGACACCCCAGGACACGTTGATTTTACCATTGAGGTAGAGCGTTCATTGCGTGTACTTGATGGTGCTGTTCTTGTTCTTTGTGCTTCTTCAGGTGTACAACCTCAAACCGAAACCGTTTGGCGACAAATGGAAAAGTATGCTGTCCCACGTATGGTTTTCGTCAATAAGATGGACCGTGCTGGTGCCAACTTCTTAAACGTTGTTGAGCAAATGAAAGACAGACTTGGGGCCAATCCAGTTCCAATCCAAATTGCAATTGGTGCCGAAGAAGAATTTAAAGGTGTTGTCGATCTTCTAAAAATGAAAGCAATCAACTGGAATGAAGAAGACCAGGGGATGACTTTCTCTTACGAAGAAATCCCAGCCGATATGCAAGATCTTGCCCACGAATGGCGTGAGCATATGGTTGAAGCTGCGGCTGAAGCAAGTGATGAGTTAATGGATAAGTACCTTAACGAAGGCGACTTATCAGAAGACGAAATCAAAACGGGATTAAGACAGCGCACCTTAAACAATGAAATCATTCTTTGTACTTGTGGCTCTGCGTTTAAAAACAAAGGGGTACAAGCGGTTCTTGATGGCGTTATTGAATACATGCCTTCGCCAACAGAAGTTGAAGCGATTCGCGGTATTAATGATGACAAAGATGAATCCGAAGGTGTTCGTGAAGCCGATGATAAAGCGCCTTTCGCATCATTAGCATTTAAGATTGCAACCGACCCATTTGTTGGCACGTTAACGTTTGTTCGTGTTTATTCAGGTGTGGTTAATTCAGGTGATTCCGTATACAACCCGGTTAAGTCGAAAAAAGAACGCATTGGCCGTATTGTACAAATGCACGCTAATGACCGTCAGGAAATCAAAGAAGTTCGCGCTGGTGACATCGCAGCATTCATTGGTTTAAAAGACGTAACCACTGGTGATACATTATGTGATCCAAACAAGGTTATAACCCTTGAGCGTATGGAATTCCCAGAACCTGTAATCTCTGTTGCCGTAGAGCCAAAAACCAAAGCAGACCAAGAAAAAATGGGTATTGCTTTAGGTAAATTGGCGGCAGAAGATCCATCTTTCCGCGTTGAAACCGATGACGAAACAGGCCAGACAATCATTTCTGGTATGGGTGAGCTTCACCTAGACATTATCGTTGATCGAATGAAACGCGAATTTAAAGTTGACTGTAACGTTGGTAAGCCACAAGTATCTTATCGCGAAACTATCCGCAAAGCGGTAGAAGTAGAAGGCAAGTTTGTGCGTCAGTCTGGCGGTCGCGGTCAATTTGGTCACGTTTGGTTAAAAATGGAACCTCTTGCCGAAGGCGAAGGTTTTCAATTTGAAAGCGAAATCGTTGGCGGTGCCGTTCCTCGTGAATATTGGGGCGCCGTTGAAAAAGGTTGTGCTGAGCAAATGGATAACGGCGTGTTAGCCGGCTTCCCTATGCTTGATATCAAAGTGACGTTATTTGATGGTTCATTCCATGATGTTGATTCCAATGAAATGGCATTTAAAGTCGCTGCTTCATTGGGCTTTAAAGAGGGGGCTTTAAAAGCTAACCCTGTTTTATTAGAGCCGATGATGAAGGTCGAAGTAACAACTCCTGAAGAAAACATGGGAGATGTTGTGGGTGATTTAAATCGTCGTCGTGGAATGATTGAAGGAATGGATGAAGGACCGGCGGGAATGAAGTTAGTGAATGCCATTGTGCCACTGGCTGAAATGTTTGGTTACGCTACCGATTTACGTAGTGCTACCCAAGGTCGTGCCTCCTATTCGATGGAGTTTCAACAATACAGTGAAGCTCCAAAAAATGTTGCAGAAGCAATTACTCAATCTCGATTGGGTTACTAATATTTTTGTTTGCACAGTGAAGTGCTGTGCAATTTTACACTTTAAGGTATTTTTAAAATGGCTAAAGAAAAATTTGAACGTTCGAAACCGCACGTTAACGTTGGTACTATCGGTCACGTTGACCACGGTAAAACAACTCTAACAGCTGCTATCTCTGCAGTACTTACAAAAACTCACGGTGGTGAATTACGTGACTTCGCTCAAATCGATAACGCTCCAGAAGAGCGTGAGCGTGGTATCACAATCAACACGTCTCACATTGAGTACGATACAGCAGACCGTCACTACGCGCACGTAGACTGTCCAGGTCACGCCGATTACGTTAAAAACATGATCACAGGTGCAGCTCAAATGGACGGCGCTATCTTAGTAGTAGCGGCAACAGACGGCCCAATGCCACAAACACGTGAGCACATCCTTCTTTCTCGTCAGGTTGGTGTACCTTACATCATCGTATTCCTAAACAAATGTGACATGGTAGACGACGAAGAGTTACTAGAGCTAGTAGAGATGGAAGTACGTGAACTTCTTTCAGAATACGACTTCCCAGGTGATGACTTACCAATCATTCAAGGTTCAGCACTAGGTGCATTGAACGGTGAAGCGAAGTGGGAAGAGAAGATTCTTGAGCTAGCAAACGAGCTAGACACATACATCCCAGAGCCAGAGCGTGCAATCGATGGTGATTTCATTCTTCCAATCGAAGACGTATTCTCAATCCAAGGTCGTGGTACAGTAGTAACAGGTCGTGTTGAGCGTGGTATCGTACGTGTAGGTGATGACGTAGAAATCGTTGGTATCAAAGATACAACAACGACAACATGTACTGGTGTAGAGATGTTCCGTAAGCTTCTAGACGAAGGTCGTGCGGGTGAGAACTGTGGTGTTCTTCTTCGTGGTACTAAGCGTGATGAAGTACAACGTGGTCAAGTATTGTGTAAGCCTGGTTCAATCAAGCCACACACTAAGTTTGAGTCAGAAGTATACGTACTGACTAAAGATGAAGGTGGTCGTCACACGCCATTCTTCAAAGGTTACCGTCCACAATTCTACTTCCGTACAACGGACATCACTGGTGCAGTTGAGTTACCAGAAGGCGTAGAAATGGTAATGCCAGGCGACAACTTAAAGTTTGTTGTAGAGCTAATCAACCCAATCGCGATGGACGAAGGTTTACGTTTCGCTATCCGTGAAGGTGGCCGTACTGTAGGTGCTGGTGTTGTATCTAAAATCATCGAATAATTTCGACTGATTTAGTTTTACACTAAACCTAAAAAAAGAGCGCTTCGGCGCTCTTTTTTGTTTTTAAGGCAAGGGTACAGGCTGATAACCGTGTGTGTTAATACCAATCGCACTACGTTTTTGCTCAGTCAGCCAGAATATGCAAATAAGAGGTGCTGTTGTTCGTTCTAACGGGCTAAACGCAATTGTTAGTATCCTTTGTGGGTTATTTCTATAAGTAGCCCTAAAAGTGTTTTGGACACCTAATTTGATACATTTATAAATGCACTGTTACCCTATTTATAATAGACTGCTGTTATAGCAAGATATTTAACAGTGACTTTAACGGATATCAATCTATATAAATAAGAGCGCTTGGGCGCTCTTATTTATTAAATGAGTTTACAAACCGAGTAGATTGTTTTTTAAACTGTCTTGAGCCGGATCTTTACCAAGCCAAATGGCATATAGGGCTTGCTTAAAGTCTAAACCTTCAATCGTGCTTACCAATTTTCCATTAATGTTAATTTGTGTACCAATCTCTGGACTGTAGGCCAAGGTATAGACATTGCCTTTAACAGCTTCATTACCAAATACTTGCAAGAATGTGTTTATCTTGTTTTCTAGGGACGTTAAATCGTTATTCAAAGCTGATGTAAAGCCTTGATGTATCGCTTCTGCCATCGACTTACCATCTACATCACGAAGCATTTTAAGTTCTATCACCATTGTCTCATTGGCGTCGATAATATAGTTTGCTTGATGATTGACCTTTGTTAAATACAAAGCTGCACTGTAGACATCAAATACCCATTTTTCACGGATCCCAACACCATTTAAAATCAGAGTTTGCTCGGCAACGGTAATCGAGTCATTTACTTCACTACCTGCTACGTCTTTGGCAGATACATTAAGAGAGATAAGGGTAAAAAGAGCGATTAAAAAATATTTCATAAGGGGTCGTTTTAATTAAATTTGCCATATTATATCAACGCCGTGCTACAGAGGGCAGAAAAAACATTGTTTTGATGGTAGTACCAGTTTGCTGTCTTTAAATAAGTGACTATATTTAAAGGAAAAACCAAGGAATGTTATATGTACTTAGCTCAATTTAATGTCGCACATGCTATCGATGATTTAGATTCAGAGACCTTAAAAGAGTTTGTTGACAGCCTCGACTATGTCAATGGAATCGCGGAAACGAGTCCAGGTTTTATTGCCCGTAATCTTGAGCCGGTGACAGACATCACAGGTTTTGATTTATTAGACGATAAACGCACCATCTATACTTTGACTTTGTGGCAAGATATCGCGAGTCTAAAAAACTTTCTCTTTAATAGCCCACATCTATCTTTTTACAAGCAAAAAAAGCGTTGGTTTATGCCCACAAATGAAGCTAATTATGTATTGTGGTGGCGTCAGGATAAGAACTTACCGACCTTAGAAGAAGCGGTGGTTAAGTTGATGGAGCTGCGAGAGCAAGGCTCAAATGATGATGTATTTACCTTAAGGTAAGATATAAAAAAAGGTCGCAGATGCGACCTTTTTAAACTGTTCAGAAGTTTAATTACTTCTTAGCGTTACGCTCTTTAACTTCAGCTACAACTTGCTCTGCAATGTTTTGTGGAGCTGCTGAGTAGTGGCTGAATTCCATTGAGAATTGACCACGACCTGAAGTGATTGTACGTAAGTGACCGATGTAACCAAACATTTCAGAAAGAGGTACGTCAGCCTTGATGCGAACACCTGTAGTGCCAGCTTCTTGGTCTTTGATCATACCACGACGACGGTTTAAGTCACCGATAACATCACCAACGTTGTCTTCTGGAGTGAACACGTCAACCTTCATCACTGGCTCTAGTAATTGAGCACCAGCTTTAGGCATTGATTGACGGAATGCACCGCGAGCTGCGATTTCGAATGCAACTGCTGATGAGTCAACTGCGTGGTAACCACCGTCAAATAGTTCAACTTCAACGTCTAGTACAGGGAAACCTGCAACTGGACCTTCTTCCATCATTGATGCGAAACCTTTTTCGATCGCTGGGAAGAATTCTTTAGGTACGTTACCACCAACAACGGTAGAAGTGAATTTGAAACCAGTGTTTGGCTCACCTGGCTTGATGCGGTAATCGATTTTACCGAACTGACCAGAACCACCTGATTGCTTCTTATGGGTGTAAGAATCTTCAATTGGCATTGTGATTGTTTCACGGTAAGCAACTTGTGGTTTACCAACTTCTAGTTCAACACCGTAAGTACGCTTAAGGATGTCTACTTTGATGTCTAAGTGAAGCTCACCCATACCTTTAAGGATGGTTTCACCTGAATCTTCGTCAGTTTCAACTTGGAAAGTTGGATCTTCTGCAACCATTTTACCGATAGCAATACCCATTTTCTCTGCACCACCTTTTTCTTTTGGAGATACAGCGATAGAGATTACCGGCTCTGGGAATACCATTGCTTCAAGAGTACAAGGGTTCTTAACTTCACATAAAGTGTGACCAGTTTGAACGTTTTTCATACCAACGATAGCAAGAATGTCACCTGCCTGTGCTTCGGTAAGTTCAGTACGGTCATCTGCTTGCATCTCAACCATACGGCCAACACGCTCAGTTTTTCCGGTGAATGAGTTAAGAATGGTATCACCTTTCTTAAGACGACCAGAGTATACACGTACGAAAGTTAGGGCACCGAAACGGTCATCCATAATTTTGAATGCAAGCGCACGGAACGGCTCTTCTGCGTCAACGATAGCGAATTCACCCGTTGGGTTACCTTCTTCGTCAGTTAACGGCTGAGGTGGAACTTCTGTTGGTGAAGGTAGGTAATCAACAACAGCATCAAGAAGAAGCTGCATACCTTTGTTTTTGAACGCAGAACCACAGTATGTTGGGAAGAACAACAATTCGTTAGTACCTTTACGGATACACGCTTTGATTTGCTCGTCAGTTGGGTCTAGTTCACCTTCTAGGTAATCCATTAGCATGTCTTCGTCTGCTTCTAGAGCAGTTTCGATTAACATTTCACGGTATTCTGCTGCTTGCTCTACCATGTCTGCTGGAATGTCAGTGATTTCGTAGTTTTCTGGTTGACCTGAGTCATCCCATACGTAGGCTTTTTGAGATAATACGTCTACTACACCTACGAAGTTATCTTCTTCACCGATTGGTAAAGTCATAACAAGAGGGTTAGCACCTAGTACTTTCTTAACTTGATCTTTAACGCGGAAGAAGTTAGCACCTAAACGGTCTAGCTTGTTAACGAAGATCAAACGAGCAACTTTTGACTCGTTCGCGTAACGCCAGTTGGTTTCTGATTGTGGTTCAACACCACCAGAACCACAGAATACACCGATACCACCGTCTAGAACTTTTAATGAACGGTAAACTTCAACAGTGAAGTCAACGTGGCCCGGGGTGTCGATAACGTTAAAACGGTGTTTTTTCCATTCACAAGTTACAGCAGCAGACTGGATAGTAATACCACGTTCTGCTTCTTGTTCCATGAAGTCAGTTGTTGACTCACCATCATGAACCTCACCAAGCTTGTGGATCTTACCTGTAAGTTTAAGGATACGTTCAGTTGTTGTGGTTTTACCCGCATCAACGTGAGCGAAAATACCAATGTTTCTGTATTTTGATAAATCTGCCATTGCAATACTCTACTTAATAATAATAAAAAGTTACGTTAAAAAAATTTTTCGCGGATTATACATCAGATAAAGAATACAAACACCATAATTCGTTAAAAAATAACCAATCAGTAAAAAAAATCGATAAATAGAGTCGTATTTTTATCTTTAAATATGTCTTTTTTAATTTTTTTATGAAAATTACTCGAAGAAAAGCATAAAGTTTAGACAATATCTATAGAGTTTGCTAAATTGTGCCCCGTAAATTTGACTCGTTGTCACATCCGGTTGTTTTTAGATAAAAACATAACCATTTTGGGGTAACGATTCGCGCAAATACAAAATACATATATGTAAGCAAATGTCGGGCACCACCCGTCGAAATAACACTTTTAATAGGTATTTAAAAATGGCTAAAGAAAAATTTGAACGTTCGAAACCGCACGTTAACGTTGGTACTATCGGTCACGTTGACCACGGTAAAACAACTCTAACAGCTGCTATCTCTGCAGTACTTACTAAAACTCACGGTGGTGAACTGCGCGATTTTGCTCAAATCGATAACGCTCCAGAAGAGCGTGAGCGTGGTATCACAATCAACACGTCTCACATTGAGTACGACACAGCAGACCGTCACTACGCGCACGTAGACTGTCCAGGTCACGCCGATTACGTTAAAAACATGATCACAGGTGCAGCTCAAATGGACGGCGCTATCTTAGTAGTAGCGGCAACAGACGGCCCAATGCCACAAACACGTGAGCACATCCTTCTTTCTCGTCAGGTTGGTGTACCTTACATCATCGTATTCCTAAACAAATGTGACATGGTAGACGACGAAGAGTTACTAGAGCTAGTAGAGATGGAAGTACGTGAACTTCTTTCAGAATACGACTTCCCAGGTGATGACTTACCAATCATTCAAGGTTCAGCACTAGGTGCATTGAACGGTGAAGCGAAGTGGGAAGAGAAGATTCTTGAGCTAGCAAACGAGCTAGACACATACATCCCAGAGCCAGAGCGTGCAATCGATGGTGATTTCATTCTTCCAATCGAAGACGTATTCTCAATCCAAGGTCGTGGTACAGTAGTAACAGGTCGTGTTGAGCGTGGTATCGTACGTGTAGGTGATGACGTAGAAATCGTTGGTATCAAAGATACAACAACGACAACATGTACTGGTGTAGAGATGTTCCGTAAGCTTCTAGACGAAGGTCGTGCGGGTGAGAACTGTGGTGTTCTTCTTCGTGGTACTAAGCGTGATGAAGTACAACGTGGTCAAGTATTGTGTAAGCCTGGTTCAATCAAGCCACACACTAAGTTTGAGTCAGAAGTATACGTACTAACGAAAGATGAAGGTGGTCGTCACACGCCATTCTTCAAAGGTTACCGTCCACAATTCTACTTCCGTACAACGGACATCACTGGTGCAGTTGAGTTACCAGAAGGCGTAGAAATGGTAATGCCAGGCGACAACTTAAAGTTTGTTGTAGAGCTAATCAACCCAATTGCGATGGACGAAGGTTTACGTTTCGCTATCCGTGAAGGTGGCCGTACCGTAGGTGCTGGTGTTGTTTCAAAAATTATTGAATAATAATTTTTAAACACCGAACCTGAAAAGAGCAGCCATTGGCTGCTCTTTTTGTATGTACGGCCAGCTTCAGGGTCAGATATGTATTAGGGTGATGACAAATTCTTTTTAAAAGTGTCCGAATGGACAGTTTTTAGAATTTGCCCAATGCCTCTGGTATTGGGATGAACCATTCGTGGTTTACTTGAGCCGTACCGTAGGTGCTGGTGTTGTATCTAAAATCATCGAATAACAATTAATTGCTCCTCGACAATTGCTCCTGCATTGTTCTACCTACGCTCATCCCTGAGCTAGTGCATTAATTGCATTTCCACCATCCATGGTGGTCATCGATAGATTTGGTATAAACCAAACCTAAATAAAAGAGCGCTTCGGCGCTCTTTCTTGCTTTCTGAGATAAAAAAATGTAGTGCTAAAAATTACAGATTTAAGCTGAAAAACTCATTCGGTTAGAACTCTATACTTGCTTTAAATGTTTGATTTATAGTCTATGCTTATCAGATTGTTAATAATATCAACGATGGGAAAAAGCTATGGACTATGAAAAAATTAGTGCAGATTTAATCGATATGGCGGTCTTATACGGACCTAAGCTAATTGGCGCCATTTTGGTGTGGATTATCGGTTCTTGGATTATTAAAGGCTTACAGATGGCTTTTACCAAAATGCTGGAAAAGGCTGGGGTTGATAATTCACTTCGCCCATTCATTCAAGGCATTATTGGCGCGTTATTAAAAATCTTACTGATTATCACCGTATTGAGCATGATTGGTATTGAGATGACATCGTTTATCGCAATATTGGGTGCTGCCGGCTTAGCCGTTGGTATGGCGTTATCTGGCACGCTGCAAAACTTTGCGGGTGGGGTTATGATCTTGCTGTTTAAACCATTTAAAGTTGGAGACGTGATTGATGCTCAAGGTTATACCGGTAAGGTCAGTGAAATCCAAATTTTTAATACCATTTTAAAAACACCCGATAATAAAACCATTATTATTCCCAATGGCGGTTTAGCCACAAGTTCTATGACTAACTTTTCAACAGAACCTAAAAGACGAGTCGATTGGACTTTTGGTATCGCTTATGGTGATGATACCGAAAAAGCTAAGCAGGTTATGAAAGCTTTATGTGATGCCGATGATCGAATTTTAAAAGATCCAGAGGTTTTTATTGCAGTATCTGCCTTGGCTGACAGTTCTGTAAACTTTGTCGTTCGCGCCTGGGTCAATGCCGAAAATTATTGGGGGGTATATTTCGATATGAATGAAAATATTTACAATACCTTCAATAAAGAAGGTCTTAATATCCCATTCCCGCAAATGGATGTTCATATGCACAAAAGCGATTAGGTTATCACGAAACTAATCAAATAATTAATTGGAACCTTTGCTTTGTCGCAGGTTCCAATTAATCACTACTACTAACCTTTATTAAAATCTTTTCATGCTAAGAATTTTTTCTATTATCACCCTGATGCTCTTAACGGGTTGTGCCAGTCACGATAAGCTAGCGCTTTTGGACAAGAGCAAGTCTGGTCAAATAAACTCACAGTTACCGTTAGCTGACAATAGGGCAAGTCCTGACTCTAAAGGCCTCATTTCAGGTAATAACGATAGTGCTAAGCCCAAGTCTAAGCATCATCAACAAAACCTTAAATACAACGAATTACTGAGCAAAGTAAAGGTGTTACCCACCTTAGAAGACATTGTTAAGCTTAAAAATTTGTATATTCAAACAGATTATTATCAACCCTTTCTAGGTGATGAGCATGATTTAAGCGTAAACCTATTTCAACAAATCAATAATAAACAATGGCGTAAGTGTTTGGTCAGTGCCAAGCAAATTTTAGCTGAAAACTTTATTAGTATTAATGGTCATTATGGCGCTATGGCGTGTTATTTTGAAACAGAACAACATCACCATAGTAAACAACATCGCACGATTTTAAGCATGTTATTAGAAGCTATGTGGTCATCGGGGAATGGGCGTTCACCAGAACAAGCGATTTATAGCACCAGCAATGTAGAGCTTTATTCATTCTTATCTTTAACGGGGTTAGAAGTGGTAAAGCAAAGCTTAATTGAAATCGGAGAGAAATCTTACGATAAAATTGGGGTGAAAGACCCTGATACCGACGAAGAATTTGATTTATACTTTGATGTTACCACCCAATGGCAATTGGGTTTGAAAGATATACAGTAGAAAAATGGCTATATCACGTTGAACGGGAAGTACAATGATAGTAAGTTTAAACATCCGAGCATTGCTTACCATGCTCTTTTTATTCATTTTCTTAGCCCCCCTAATGGGTTGTGCTAAATCAGCTAACACTATGGATACCAGCGCTGGAAAAACCATGGCCACGAAGCATGAATCATTGCCAATGAAACACCCTACAGAAGTCCCCGAGTCTTTAAGCCGTAAACCAAAAGAGCAATTTCAATGGTATACAGGGACGATAAAATTCATCAATTTAGAGGGTGGTTTTTACGGTCTTATGAGTAACACTGGCGAGAAGTTTTTATTGTTAAATTTAGCCAAAGAGTTTCAACAAGATGGCGCCAAAGTAAAAATACTAGGCAGGGTGGATAATTCGATAATGACCATTTATCAGTGGGGGGTGCCATTTAGGGTTAAACACGTTGAAGTGCTGGTGCCGGGAGTGAAGGTAACACCAAGTGAGATTTGATGATCTTATGAGTTAGTATTTAAAATAGTCATGATTTAATAAATATACAAAAAGCAGACATAGTCTGCTTTTTGTATGCTTGCGAGTAACGCTTAGGCGAATTGAGCTCTAAAGTTATTCCATTGCTCGATGTGCATATTGAGCTCTTGTTTTAACTGTTTATATTGCTTAGCTAAAGCGGTTTTTTCAACATCTTCACTTAATTGGTTGCCTTTCTTAGCTAATAGTTTTTTCTTAGTTTCATAATACACCGTCATTTTATCAATTAGCGCATCATATTCTTGTTGCAGAGTCACTAATAGTTCTTGTGAATTGTGTTTATTCTCAAGCTGTTTAGATGCATTTAGCCACTGCATTCGCGCTTTTGACTTGGCGATTTTGTCTTCAGGGGTTTTACGAAGCTTGGTTGTCCAGTTAAAGTAACTGCAAAACTTAATCAGCCATTTGGTTGGGTCAAAATGCCACCAACGAATGCCATTGCGGTAATCGTTTTCAAATATATGATGAAAGTTGTGGTAGCCTTCGCCAAAGGTGAATAAAGCTAAAAAGCCATTATCTCGTGCCGAGTTTTTGTCCGTATAAGTTTGCTTACCCCAGATATGAGCCAAAGAGTTGATAAAAAATGTGGTGTGATGACTTAACACTAAACGCAATACACCAGCAAGTAAGATGGCAGAGATAACATCACCATGGAGCAAACCTAAGGCAATAGGAATACCAAAGTTGGTTGCTAAACTTAGGGCAATGTAATGCTTGTGTTGCCACATCACAATTTTATCTTTTTGTAAGTCTCGCACATTGTCATAATTGTCGTAGGTGTGTGGTTGATAGTCTCTTAGCATCCAGCCAATGTGACTGTACCAAAAACCTCGCTTAGCAGAGTATGGGTCAATATCGTTTTTATCGACGTGTTTGTGATGCACGCGATGATCTGAGCACCAATGCAATATACTATTTTGTAAGGCAAAGGCACCACCAATGGCGCAAATAAAACGAAATACGGCATTCGCCTGAAATGCTTTGTGTGACCATAAGCGGTGATACCCAGCTGTTATTGACATTCCACAATAACAAAAACAAATAATTGCGGTGATGATTTCAAAGGCATCAAAACCATGGGTAATTGCTCGATAAGGGACAGCGATGATGGCGAATAAAAACGTAATCGAAAATATCAACACGTTTAACCAAATGATGGGAGCTTTTTTCATTTATTTCTCATTATAATAATTAGAACTAAACTTGAGTGAACAAGTGTACGCTATTTTAACTTGAGTTTACTCTGGGTCAATGAAAAAGTTATACTATTTTGGATTACAGACATTTATGTAGGGTCTTATGACAGGTATCCGAGCAAAACAAAAAGAGCGCACCAGACGGCAAATAATCGATGCCGCCTTAAATCAACTGAGTGCTGAACAGAGTTTTTCAAATTTAAGTTTACGCGAAGTTGCCAAAGAAGCCGGTTTGGCCGCGACATCGTTTTATCGACACTTTAATGACATGAATGAGCTTGGCCTAACCTTGGTTGATGAAGCAGGCCTAACGTTACGTCAATTGATGCGCCAAGCCAGACAAAGAATTGAAAAAGGTGGTTCTGTGATCAAAATTTCTGTGATCACCTTTATGGAATTTATTGAAGCTAACGGTAATGTATTTCGGTTGTTGTTACGAGAGCGTTCTGGTACGTCAGCAGAGTTTCGGGCCGCGGTAAATCGTGAAATTCGTTATTTTACTATGGAGCTTTGTGATTACTTACAAAAGGCAACCAAATTAGATCCAGAGACCTGTTATTTACAAGCCAATGCGCTAGTGATTCTTGTGTTTAGTGCGGGGGCTGAAGCACTTGATGCCAATAAACAAGAGCGAGAAGAAATTACCGAACGGACAATAAAACAACTTCGTTATGTTGTCCGTGGTACGTATGCGGTGGCAGAAATCGACGCTAAACGCAAAGAATAAATGCCCAAACGTTATTGCCGTTTGGGCATTGTCCCGTAAATATTGGTTATTTTCGGGTTAGCACCATGCCACATTCGATGTGGTCGGTGTAAGGGAATTGGTCGAACAAAGCAAACTGATCAATTTTATGGGTTTTGGTTAACGTTTCTAAGTTATGCGCTAGGGTGTGTGGATTACACGATATATATAGGATCTTGTTAAAACGAGAGACCAACTCTTCAGATGCCGGATCTAGCCCTGAACGAGGAGGATCGACCAATACGGTGTCATAACTGTATTGGCTTAAGTCAAAGCCCTCTAAGCGTCGAAATTGGCGTTCACCATTCATTGCTTGGCTAAACTCTTCACTGGACATACGGATAATATCTAAATTGTTAACAGCGTTTGCCGCAATGTTAAACTGCGCCGAGTTAACCGAGCTTTTAGAAATTTCGGTTGCCAGTACTTTGTTAAAGTTTGGCGCTAAAGCTATCGAGAAATTACCATTACCACAATATAGTTCGACTAAGTCGGTGTTAGCATTGGCTGTTGCATCAACGGCCCAAGTGAGCATCTTTTCATTAACGCCACCGTTTGGTTGAGTAAAGCTGTTTTCTACTTGCTGATAAGTAAGCTGCTTGCCTTTAACGTGTAATACTTCGGTGACGTAATCTTGGCCTAGTACCACTTTCTGTTTGCGAGCGCGACCGATAAGGCTCGTATTGGCAAGCTCATTGAGCTTAGCTTTTAATTGTTCTGCTTGTTGTTGCCATTCATCGTCTAATTGCTTGTGGTACAACAAACTAACCAATAACTCACCTGACAAGGTTGATAAAAAATCTACTTGGAAAAGCTTACGACGTAGAACTTCTTTGTCTTTGATGTACGTAATTAAAGATTGCATTGCCTCATTAATCAGTTTGCTCGCAACGGGAAATTGATCAACGCGGTATTTTTCGCGAGTCTCTTGGTTAAACATGATGTAATACACATCGTCACCGTCGTGCCAAACTCTAAACTCTGCTCGTAATCTATAATGCAAAGGTTCAGACGTAAATACTTCAACCTCTGGCGGTGAAAACGGCGCAAATAATTCGGTCATTGCTAGCGTTTTGGTTTCAAGTTGGGAAGCGTAATTGTCAGGGTGGATGTGACTTAACATGTAAATTTCTCTTAATTAATGAGGTGGCGAATTCTAGCCTGTGAAACCGTAATCCTCAAGTCATAGCGTATATTTTAACGTAAGCTGCAGATATTGCCGACACCAACTGGGCTTTTTCATACAAGTGTTTAAATAGTGCTTGTATTTTACGGTTATAGCACGTAAGTTTTTTGTTACAGATAAGACTTTAAATATTTAGGCCTAAAAGGTGTATCATGACAACAACAAATCCTTACCCTAATTTATTATCCGAACTTGACTTAGGCTTTACCAAACTCCGAAACCGCGTATTAATGGGGTCAATGCATACCGGCCTTGAAGAAGAGCGTAATGGTTTTGACAAGCTCGCCGCATTCTACCAAGAGAGGGCAAAAGGGGGCGTTGGGCTAATTGTTACTGGTGGTATCAGTCCAAATTTTCGCGGTCGCGTTGCGCCTTTTGGTGGAGAGCTGAGTAAATGTTGGCATGTTAGAAAGCATCGCAAAGTCACCGAAGCAGTACATCAATATCCCACTAAAATATGCCTGCAGCTATTGCACACTGGTCGCTATGCCTATCATCCTTTTTCAGTATCAGCAAGCCCAATCAAAGCTCCTATCAACCCATTTAAACCAAAAGCGTTATCAGAAAAACAAATATGGGGCACCATCAAAGATTTTGCTAAATCGTCAAAACTCGCCCAAAAAGCAGGTTATGACGGTGTTGAAGTGATGGGCTCAGAAGGTTATTTAATCAACCAATTTAGTTGTAAACGCACCAATAAAAGAACCGATGATTGGGGCGGGTCTATCGAAAATCGAATGCGCCTTGGGGTTGAAGTCGTCAAAGCGATTCGCAAGAAAGTGGGGGAGAAATTTATTATTATCTTTCGTTTATCCCTGCTTGATTTAGTCGAAGGTGGTAACACTTGGGAAGAAGTCGTTACCATGGCCAAAGCCATTGAAAAAGCAGGCGCGAGTATTATTAATAGTGGTATCGGGTGGCATGAAGCCCGTGTCCCCACCATCGCCACCAGTGTGCCAAGAGCCGCCTTTACCTGGGCAACTGAGCGGTTAATGGGCGAGGTGAGTATTCCGCTTGTCTCGACTAATCGGATCAATACCCCAGAGGTGGCAGAACAGATAATTGCATCTGGCCAATCGGATATGATTTCCATGGCCAGACCATTTCTAGCCGATGCTGATTTTGTCAATAAAGCGGCTCAAGATAAAGCCGAAACCATTAACACTTGCATAGGTTGCAACCAAGCGTGTTTAGATCATGTCTTTAAACAACAGCGAGCCAGTTGTTTGGTTAACCCAAGAGCGTGTTATGAAACCGAGCTAACTTTTGCCAAAACAGCCAAAGAAAAAAACATTGCGGTGGTTGGCGCCGGGCCTGCAGGTTTAGCTTTTAGCTGTTACGCGGCTGAGCGAGGTCATAAAGTAACGTTATTTGACGGCGCCAGTGAAATTGGTGGTCAGTTTAACTATGCTAAGCAAATTCCTGGTAAAGAAGAGTTTTACGAAACTTTACGCTACTTTCAAAATCGTTTGCAGGCGCTTGGCGTTGAGGTAAAGCTTAACAGTCAGCAAAGTGTTGAATCGCTTAATGTCGCAGCGTTTGACGAGATAGTGGTGGCAACTGGGATCACCCCAAGAACGCCAAGCATCGAAGGCATTGAACACTCGAAAGTGTTAAGTTATTTGCAAGTGCTCAAAGATCATGTCCCGGTAGGGCAAAAGGTGGCGATTATTGGCGCTGGCGGTATTGGCTTTGATGTCGCGGAATATCTGGCTGAAGAAGAGTCGTTGACCACGATACCCGAAAAATGGTTAAAAGAGTGGGGTATTGATAAAGAATATCAACATCCGGGCGCCTTAACGAAATCCGCGCATGGCAGAGCCAATCGCACCATTTACTTATTGCAGCGTAAAGAAAGTAAAGTGGGGAAAGGTTTGGGTAAAACCACTGGTTGGATCCACCGGAGCACGTTAAAACACAAAGGCGTTAAAATGTACCCTGGGGTTGAGTATCAGAAAATTGATGATGCGGGTCTTCATTGTGTGATCAACGGCGAAAACCAAGTGCTTGATGTCGACCATGTCATCATTTGTGCAGGTCAAACACCTAATCGCAGTTTGTATGATCAACTTAAAGAGGCGAACGCGAACACTCATTTAATTGGTGGTGCCGATGTTGCCGCCGAACTGGATGCCAAACGTGCGATCAGACAAGGTGCCGAGCTTGCGGCAAGGATATAACCGTTAACGGCTGTTCTGAGCAGTTGCCGCAACCTCCTTTAGTAAAAGTGTGCTCTAAAACAAGGGTTCTTGTTTACTTTGAATCTTAAGGAGATCCCGTTCTTCAACGGGATGACGATGCTTTTTTCTAACTTTTGTTCTTGGCACAAAAGCGACATTAGGGCCACCTCGAACCGAAGTAGATCCCGTTCTTCAACGGGATGACGTTTCTCTTTCTATGGAGGTGTAACGGCACTCTTTGTCTGATATTTTGGCTTTACTAATAATTTGGTTTGAGCACACTTTGCCTTACAGCCTTACAGCCTTACAGCCTTACAGCCTTACAGCCTTACAGCCTTACAGCCTTACAGCCTTACAGCCTTACAGCCTTACAGCCTTACAGCCTTACAGTATTAGCGATAGCTTAAAGTAGCGGCTTTAAAAACCTCGCGGTATGAGACGCTTTATGCTCAGCAACCTCTTCTGGTGTACCAGCCACTAAAATTTCACCGCCACCAGAGCCGCCTTCAGGGCCAAGGTCTACAATCCAATCGGCGGTTTTTATCACATCTAAATTATGTTCAATGATAACAATGGTATTACCATGATCGCGCAGGCGATGAAGTACCGTCATTAATTGGCGTATATCGTGAAAGTGTAATCCCGTGGTGGGCTCATCTAAAATATACAAGGTTTGGCCGGTATCACGCTTAGATAACTCTTTTGACAGTTTCACCCTCTGCGCTTCACCACCAGATAGGGTGGTAGCAGACTGGCCTAGCTTAATATAAGACAAGCCCACATCCATTAAAGTTTGTAATTTACGCTTAACCGCTGGAATGGCATGAAAAAAGTCAAAGGCGTTTTCGATGGTCATATCCAACACTTCGTGAATGTTTTTTCCCTTGTAGCGAATTTCTAGGGTTTCACGGTTATAGCGTTGGCCTTTACAAACATCACATGGTACATACACATCGGGTAAGAAGTGCATTTCAACTTTGATAACGCCATCACCCTGACAGGCTTCACAACGCCCACCTTTTACGTTAAAACTAAAGCGACCTGGTTTATAACCACGTGAGCGAGATTCTTGAGTAGCGGCAAAAATATCACGAATCGAGGTAAATATACCGGTATAGGTGGCCGGGTTTGAACGTGGGGTTCGCCCAATAGGACTTTGGTCTATGTCGATAACTTTATCTAAATGTTCAAGCCCACTAATACTCTTATACGGCGCAGGTTCATCTAAGGTGGCGCGGTTTAATTCAATATGCGCCAACTTATATAAAGTATCATTAATTAGGGTCGATTTACCCGAGCCTGAAACACCGGTAACACAGGTCATTAAACCAACTGGAATGGTTAAATCGACATTCTTCAGGTTATTACCTGTAGCGCCGGTTAAGTTTACCACTTTGTCTAATGTTATCGGTGTACGTTTTTTAGGAACCGCAATGAACTCTTCGCCAGATAAATACTTACCAGTGATTGAATGAGGATTGGCTAGAATATCTGGTAAGCTCCCTTGGGCAATAACTTGACCGCCATGTACACCCGCCCCTGGGCCAATATCGATAATGTGGTCGGCTTCTTTAATCGCGTCTTCATCGTGTTCTACCACAATGACCGTATTACCCAAATCACGAAGATGAATAAGGGTTTTTAATAAGCGTTCGTTATCGCGTTGATGCAAACCAATGGACGGTTCATCTAATACGTACATGACCCCCACTAAGCCGGCACCAATTTGAGAAGCAAGTCGAATACGCTGCGCTTCGCCACCTGATAAGGTATCGGCGCTTCGAGACAGGCTCAGGTAATTGAGACCAACATTAACTAAGAAGCCTAAACGGTCATTAATTTCTTTTAATATTTTCTCGGCAATTTGCTGGCGTTGACCTACAAGCGCTAATTGACTAAAAAACTGAGCAGAGTCGGCAATAGAGTATTCAGTAATATGATGCAAAGGCTTATCATCAATAAAGACATTGCGCGCTTCTTGGCGCAAACGACTGCCCTCACAGCTTGGACACGCTTGTGAGTTTAAGTATTTAGACAGCTCTTCACGCACCGCATTCGATTCGGTTTCGCGATAGCGCCTGTCCATATTCACCAAAATCCCTTCAAACGGGTGCTTGCGAACAACGATGTCACCTCTATCGTTCATATATTTGAACTGAATGTCTTCATCACCGCTACCATTTAAGATCAGCTGTTGCTGTTCATCGGTAAGTTGTTGAAACGGTTTATTTAAGTCAAAACCGTAGTGATCTGCCAATGACGTTAACATTTGAAAGTAATAAAAATTGCGTTTATCCCAGCCTCTAATCGCACCACCTGCCAGGCTTAGTTCTGGGTTACTGATCACCCGATGTGGGTCAAAGAACTGTTTAATACCTAAGCCATCACAACTTTGACAAGCCCCTGCAGGGTTATTAAAAGAGAATAATCGAGGCTCTGGCTTTTGCATACTGTAGCCACATTGCGGACAGGCAAAGTTTGCGGAAAAAAGAAGTTCAGGCTTATCAGGCGCATCCATAAAGGCAATGGCGGCGATACCATCGGTAAGAGATAGTGCCGTTTCAAATGATTCGGCTAAACGAGTTTGAATATCATCACGTACTTTGAGTCTGTCAACTACCACTTCAATGGTATGCTTTTTATGTAAGTCCAAGGTCGGTGGATCGGACAAGTCACATACTTCACCATCTATTCGGGCACGAATGTAACCTTGCGCGGCAAGGTTATCTAATAACTTAATGTGCTCGCCCTTCCGATTTTGCACCACAGGGGCCAATAACATCACTTTAGTGCCTTCGTCGAGCTCTAAAACTTTATCAACCATCTGACTTATGGTTTGCGCGGCCAAAGGTTGTTTATGGGTAGGGCAGCGAGGCTCACCAACACGGGCGTATAGTAAACGCAGGTAATCGTAGATTTCGGTAATGGTACCGACGGTTGAGCGCGGATTGTGCGAAGTTGATTTTTGCTCTATTGAAATAGCCGGTGAGAGACCCTCTATGTGATCTACATCGGGCTTTTCCATTAAGGATAAAAATTGACGAGCGTAAGAAGATAAAGACTCAACATATCGACGCTGGCCTTCGGCATATAGGGTATCAAAGGCTAAGGATGATTTGCCCGACCCCGATAACCCAGTAATGACAATCAACTTGTCTCTAGGGATATCTAAGTCAATGTTTTTTAGATTATGGGTACGAGCACCGCGAACTTCGATTGTTTTCATCTTACTTCCTTCCGCTTGAGCTGAAACTCTGCATTAATAAGACTAGAGCAGAGAAAATCGAGAATCGTTTATTATGACATAATTTTTACCCAATAGATAAGTAGCATAAACACCAGGAACTTAGGTTAAATGGTGCAGACTAAAATCGGATTGGCTTTAATCGAGTCTAAGAGCTGCAAATAACGCGAGTTTAAAAGTCATTGCAGGTTAAGGCAAAACCAGTGCAAAGCAGCGTTTTAACCTTGACTTAACAAATAATAACAAAACACTGTTAGAACCCACATCCTATTGTCGTTTATACTTAGGTCTGGTCTTTACACTAACCAAGAGCAGCAGAGCGAATATTTATTGGCTTTGTTTAAAAAATAAACTTGAGTTGTATTTTCATTTGTGTATAATACGCCAGCCTTAGCCGAGATGGTTAAGGCAATATATTAGGTTTTCACCTTGGTTTTTATTATTTAATAAATGCCAAATAACAAGAAAACACTAATCAACAGCAACTCCGATTGGGAGTTGAATGTATATAAGCGGTATGCTCCCCTACATCAAGAAGGTAGGTGATGAGTCATACTTTGTTCGTTCTTTTTTTATTGGGGATTTGATTCCATGTCAAATCAAAGAATTCGCATTCGTTTGAAAGCGTTCGATCATCGTCTGATTGATCAATCAACAGCTGAAATCGTAGATACTGCAAAGCGCACTGGTGCTCAGGTTCGTGGTCCTATTCCACTTCCGACTCGTAAAGAGCGTTTTACTGTATTGATTTCTCCACACGTAAACAAAGACGCACGTGATCAGTACGAAATTCGTACTCACAAGCGTTTGATTGATATTGTTGAACCAACTGAGAAAACTGTAGACGCACTAATGCGTTTAGATTTAGCAGCTGGTGTAGACGTTCAAATCAGCTTGGGTTAATAAGGGGATTTAACTATGACTATTGGTTTAGTCGGACGTAAAGTTGGTATGACTCGTATCTTCACTGAAGATGGCGTATCAATTCCAGTTACAGTCTTAGAAGTTGAAGCTAACCGCGTTACTCAAGTTAAAACTCTTGAAAACGATGGTTATCGCGGTTTACAAGTAACAACTGGCACTCGTAAAGCTAGTCGTGTTACTAAGCCTTTAGCTGGTCACTATGCTAAAGCGGGCGTTGAAGCAGGTCGTGGTCTGTGGGAATTCCGTTTAAAAGATGGTGAAGGTGAAGGTATTGAAGCTGGCAGTGAAATCACTGTTGAGTTATTCAATGAAACCAAATTAGTAGACGTTACCGGTACTTCTAAAGGTAAAGGTTTCCAAGGTGGTATCAAGCGCTGGAACTTCAGCATGCAAGACGCTACTCACGGTAACTCTATCTCACACCGTTCAAACGGTTCAATCGGCCAGTGTCAAACACCAGGTCGTGTATTTAAAGGCAAAAAAATGTCTGGTCACATGGGTGCTGAGAAAGTTACTACTCAAAACCTTGAAATCGTTCGCGTTGATGCGGACCGTAACTTGCTTCTTATCAAAGGTGCAGTTCCGGGCGCAGTTAACGGCAACGTTATCGTTAAACCAGCTGTTAAAGCCTAACGTCCAGGAGATTAGTGATGGAATTAGCATTAAAAGACGCATCTGGTGCTCTTGAAGTGTCTGAAGCTACCTTCGGACGTGAGTTTAACGAAGCTCTAGTACACCAAGTAGTTGTTGCTTACGCAGCAGGTGCTCGTCAAGGTACTGTAAAGCAAAAAACTCGTTCAGAAGTTAGCGGCGGTGGCAAAAAGCCATGGCGTCAAAAAGGTACTGGCCGTGCACGTGCTGGTACAACTCGTGGTCCAATCTGGCGTTCAGGTGGCGTAACATTCGCTGCTCGTCCACAAGATCACAGCCAAAAAGTTAACCGTAAAATGTATCGTGGTGCGATCCAAAGCATCCTTTCAGAATTAGTACGTCAAGATCGTCTAATCGTGGTTGAAAACTTTGCGGTAGAAACACCAAAAACTAAAGAATTGGTATCTAAGCTAAAAGAATTAGAACTTAAAGACGTTCTAATCGTAACGAAAGAAGTTGATGAGAACTTATTCTTATCTGCTCGCAACTTATACAAAGTTGACGTTCGTGACGTAGCTGGTATCGATCCTGTTAGCCTAGTTGGTTTCGAGAAAGTATTGGTAACTGCTGATGCAGTTAAGCAAATTGAGGAGATGTTAGCATGATCAACGAAGAACGTTTGTTGAAGGTGATTTTAGCACCTAACATTTCTGAAAAAGCAACTATGTCTGCTGAGTTAAACAACACTGTTGTTTTCAAAGTAGCTAAAGATGCTAGCAAGCTTGAAATCAAAGCAGCTGTTGAAAAACTTTTCGAAGTTGAAGTGACAGGTGTTCGTACTCTAAATGTTAAGGGTAAAACAAAGCGTACTGGTGCTCGTTTCGGTCGTCGTAGCGATTGGAAAAAGGCCTACGTTACTCTTAAAGAAGGTAGCGACATCGACTTCGTCGGCGGCGCAGAGTAATAGGAGAGGTTACAAAAATGGCTATTGTTAAATGTAAGCCTACTTCTCCGGGTCGTCGCCACGTTGTTAAAGTGGTTAACCCGGATCTGTACAAAGGCAAGCCTTACGCTCCACTTTTAGAGAAAAACTCTAAGTCTGGTGGTCGTAACAATACTGGTCGTATTACAGTTCGTCACGTTGGTGGTGGTCACAAGCATCACTACCGTCTGATTGACTTTAAACGCAACAAAGACGGCATCCCTGCGAAAGTAGAGCGTTTGGAATATGATCCAAACCGTAGTGCAAACATTGCACTAGTTTTATACGCAGACGGTGAGCGCAAATACATCCTAGCACCAAAAGGTGTTTCAGCTGGTGATACTATCCAGTCTGGTGTAGATGCACCTATCAAAGCAGGTAACACATTACCACTACGTAATGTTCCTCTAGGTAGCGTTATCCATGCAATCGAACTTAAGCCTGGTAAAGGTGCTCAGCTAGCTCGTGCTGCTGGTACATATGCACAACTAGTTGCTAAAGACGGCGCTTACGTAACTGTACGTCTTCGTTCAGGCGAAATGCGTAAAATCGAAGCGGATTGTCGTGCAACTTTAGGTGAAATCGGCAATGCTGAACACATGCTTCGCTCTTTGGGTAAAGCAGGTGCTACACGCTGGCGTGGTGTTCGTCCGACAGTTCGTGGTGTTGCCATGAACCCGGTAGATCACCCACACGGTGGTGGTGAAGGTAAAACTTCAGGCGGTCGTCACCCGGTATCACCTTGGGGTGTACCAACTAAGGGTTATAAGACTCGTAAAAACAAGCGCACTGACAAGTTTATTGTCCGTCGTCGTACTAAGTAATTATTAAGAGGAATCACCATGCCACGTTCTCTCAAGAAAGGTCCATTTATCGACCTACACTTGTTGACGAAGGTAGAGAAAGCTTTGGAAAGCGGGAACAAGAAACCAATCAAAACTTGGTCTCGTCGCTCAATGATCATCCCTAACATGATCGGATTGACCATCGCTGTCCATAATGGCCGTCAACACGTTCCAGTATTTGTTACCGATGAAATGATCGGTCACAAACTGGGTGAATTTGCACCTACTCGTACTTATCGCGGTCACGCTGCTGATAAGAAAGCGAAGAAAAGATAAGGGGAAATTAAATGGAAGCTATCGCTAAACATAAATTTGCCCGTGGTTCAGCTCAAAAAGCTCGTTTGGTTGTTGACCAAATCCGCGGTTTGCAAGTTGAGAAAGCACTTGAAATCTTAACTTACAGCAACAAATCAGCTGCTGTTTTAGTTAAGAAAGTTCTTAACTCAGCAATTGCTAACGCTGAACATAATGAAGGTGCAGACATTGATGAATTATTCGTTAAAACCATTATGGTTGACGATGGTCCAACAATGAAACGTATTAAACCTCGTGCGAAAGGTCGCGCGGATCGTATCCTTAAGCGCACTAGTCACATTACTGTGATTGTAGCTGATTCCTAGGAGATATTAGTATGGGTCAGAAAGTACATCCTATCGGTATTCGTCTAGGTATCACTAAGCCTTTTGCGTCTACTTGGTATGCAAGCAGCAAAGAGTATGCAGCTAACATCAAAGGTGATCACGAAGTTCGTGCTTACCTAACTGAAGAGTTAAAGCGTGCTTCTTTATCTAAAATCGTTATCGAACGTCCAGCGAAGTCAATTCGCGTGACTATCCACACTGCACGTCCTGGTGTTGTGATTGGTAAGAAAGGCGAAGACGTTGAGAAATTACGTAAGAAAGTTTCTCAAATCGCAGGTGTTCCAGCGCAAATTAACATTGCAGAAGTTCGTAAGCCAGAGATGGATGCGCAACTTGTTGCTGACGGTATCGCGAGCCAATTAGAGCGTCGTGTTATGTTCCGTCGCGCTATGAAGCGTGCAGTACAAAACGCAATGCGTTTAGGTGCTAAGGGTATCAAAGTTGAAGTAAGTGGTCGTTTAGGCGGCGCTGACATCGCACGTTCTGAGTGGTACCGTGAAGGTCGTGTACCTCTTCACACTCTTCGTGCTGACATTGATTACGCAACAGCTCGTGCTGACACTACTTACGGTGTTATTGGTGTTAAAGTCTGGATCTTTAAAGGTGAAGTAATTGGTAACATGCCTCTACAGGCAGAAGCACCAGCTCCTAAGCCTAAAAGAAAAGGCAAAGGCAAGAGCTCTAAGTAAGGAAAT
The DNA here is from genome assembly GCF_041410465.1 of Thalassotalea sp. 273M-4. Lineage (NCBI taxonomy): Bacteria > Pseudomonadati > Pseudomonadota > Gammaproteobacteria > Alteromonadales > Colwelliaceae > Thalassotalea > Thalassotalea aquiviva. The sequence continues at coordinate 2,879,303 of NZ_CP166961.1, read as the reverse complement.
AAGTAATGTTACAACCAAAACGTACTAAATTCCGTAAGCAATTTAAACTGCGTAACCGTGGCCTAGCGCACACTGGTAGCACAGTTAGCTTCGGTACTTATGGCTTAAAAGCTGTGGCACGTGGCCGTATGACTGCTCGTCAAATCGAAGCAGCTCGTCGTGCAATGACACGTCACATTAAGCGTCAAGGTAAAATCTGGATTCGTGTATTCCCAGACAAGCCAATTACCAAGAAACCTCTTGAGGTTCGTATGGGTAAAGGTAAAGGTTCTGTAGAATACTGGGTATGCCAAATTCAACCAGGACGTATCTTGTATGAAATGGAAGGTGTTAACGAAGCATTAGCTCGTGAAGCATTTGAACTAGCAGCTGCTAAACTTCCATTTAAGACAACTTTCGTAACTCGGACGGTAATGTAATGAAAGCTAGCGAACTTAAAGACAAAAGCATTGAAGAGCTTAATGCTGAATTACTAAGCTTATTGCGCGAACAGTTTAACTATCGCATGCAAGCAAGCACTGGTCAGCTAGCTCAAACTCATTTGCTACGTAACGTACGTCGCGATATCGCACGTGTTAAGACTATCCTAACTGAGAAGGCAGCATCATAATGACTGAGACTATTCGTACTCTACAAGGTCGCGTTGTTAGTAACAAGATGGATAAATCTATCACTGTTCTTATCGAGCGTCGTGTAAAGCACCCTATCTACGGTAAATTCATGATCCGTTCAACTAAGTTGAAAGCGCATGATGAAGCTAACGTATGTAACGAAGGTGATGTAGTAACAATTCGTGAATGTGCACCAATTTCTAAGACTAAGTCTTGGACTTTAGTGGACGTAGTAACTAAAGCTTAATATAAGCTGATTGTTCTCTAAGAAGGCTCCAAGCTGTATGGCTTGGGGCCTTTTTTTATGGTTAAACTTTATAAGTCCTGGCTTTATATAAAGCATTCAGCGATGGTCTGCTTAAAAGTGCACATTCACGAATGTGACCATACCAATTCGGTTTCTAAGCCTTAGTCTTGCACTTTAGTAGACCTAGTAACTAAAGCTTAGCTAAAGCTTAGCTAAAACTAAGTATAAGCTGATTGTTCTCTAAGAAGGCTCCAAGCTGTATCGCTTGGGGCCTTTTTTTATGGTTAAACTTTATAAGTCCTGGCTTTATATACAGCATTCAGCGATGGGCTACTTAGAAATGCACATTCAAGAATGTGACCATACCTAATCGGTTTCTAAGACTAAGTCTTGCACTTTAGTGGACCTAAGTAGACCTAGTAACTAAAGCTTAGCTAAAACTAAGTATAAGCTGATTGTTCTTTAAGAAGGCTCCAAGCTGTATGGCTTGGGGCCTTTTTTTATCGCTGAATTTTATAAGTCCTGGCTTTATATAAAGCATTCAGCGATGGGCTACTTAGAAATGCACATTAAAGAATGTGACCATACCAAATCGGTTTCTAAGCCTTAGTCTTGCACTTTAGTTGACCTAAGTAGGCCTAAGTAGACCTAGTAACTAAAGCTTAGCTAAAACTAACTATAAGCTGATTGTTCTTTAAGAAGGCTCCAAGCTGTATGGCTTGGGGCCTTTTTTTATGGTTAAACTTTATAAGTCTAGGCTTTATATACAGCATTCAGCGATGGGCTACTTAGAAATGCACATTCACGAATGTGACCATACCAATTCTGTTTCTAAGACTAAGTCTTGGAATTTTTAGTGGACCTAAGTAGACCTAGTAACTAAAGCTTAGCTAAAACTAAGTATAAGCTGATTGTTCTTTAAGAAGGCTCCAAGCTGTATGGCTTGGGGCTTTTTTATCGCTGAATTTTATAAGTCTAGGCTTTATATACAGCATTCAGCGATGGGCTGCTTAAAAATGCACATTCACGAATGTGACTATACCAATTCTGTTTCTAAGACTAAGTCTTGCACTTTAGTGGACCTAAGTAGACCTAGTAACTAAAGCTTAGCTAAAACTAAGTATAAGCTGATTGTTCTCTAAGAAGGCTCCAAGCTGTATGTTTTGGGGCCTTTTTTTATCGCTGAATTTTATAAGTCTTGGCTTTATATACAGCATTCAGCGATGGTCTGCTTAAAAGTGCACATTCAAGAATGTGACCATACCAATTCGGTTTCTAAGCCTAAGTCTTGGACTTTAGTGGTCCTAAGTAGAGCTAGTAACTAAAGCCGATTGCGGTTGGCAAATATTTACACCTGTTGCGAGCTTAAAACTAAAATAAAGATTCTTTCTATTTTGAGCTAACTTATTGATTAATAGTACACATTATTATCGGGTTAATTAGCTGATAAACAGTTGTTAAATAATTGCTACAATTTATTACGACTTTTCGTCGAATGTTGTTTTATTATACTCAGGCAAACAAGATAAAGCCTTGTAACGGCGATTGAGTCTGTCCTGCGAGATAGAGACGTTGTTTTGCGACCAATCATCAAATACTTAAATATTTTTTGTTTGGCGTTTATTTTAAACAGAAATTCTATATTTCAAGCACTTGTAACCGGTATTTCCGAGGTTATTAAGCAGGAAATAAGAAGATTTATATTTTCTGCTTAAATAAAGTACCACTTTTTTTTAAGTGGTGTTATAATCTCGCGCCCACCGACTGTAGAGGTTGGTGGATAAAGGCAGTGACGGGTCAAATTTTTGGCCTTGAATTTAATAACAGCGGAGCACATAAACATGATCCAAATGCAATCACAGCTAGACGTTGCTGACAACAGCGGCGCTCGACGCGTGCAATGTATAAAGGTTCTAGGTGGCTCGCACCGTCGCTATGCAGGTATTGGCGACATCATCAAAGTTTCTGTTAAAGAAGCAATTCCTCGCGGTAAAGTGAAGAAAGGTGATGTTCTTAATGCGGTAGTGGTGCGCACTAGAAAAGGCGTTCGTCGTCCGGATGGCTCAGCCATTCGTTTTGATGGAAACGCGGCAGTAATGCTAAATGCAAACTTACAGCCAATTGGTACACGTATTTTCGGGCCAGTGACACGTGAATTAAGAACTGAAAAGTTCATGAAGATCGTTTCTCTAGCTCCTGAAGTACTATAAGGAGTCTGATATGGCCTCTAAAATTCGTCAAAATGACGAAGTAGTAATCTTAGCTGGTAAAGATAAGGGCAAAAGTGGCAAAGTCACTAAAGTTCTTACAGCTGAAGGTAAAGTTTTCGTTGAAGGCATCAACTTAGTCAAGAAACACCAAAAGCCTGTACCTCAGTTACAGCAAGCTGGTGGCATTGTTGAGAAAGAAGCTGCAATCGACGTATCAAACGTTGCGATCAAAAACCCTGCTACTGGCAAGGCTGATCGTGTAGGTTTTAGAATTGAAGACGGCAAAAAAGTTCGTTTCTTCAAGTCTAATAACGAATTAGTTTAATTTGGAGTAAAAACGATGGCGAAACTGCATGATTTTTACAAAGATACAGTTGTTGCTGAACTGGCCAAAGAGTTCGGGTACAAAAGTGTCATGCAAGTCCCTCGGATTGAAAAGATCACCCTTAACATGGGTGTTGGTGAAGCGATTGCTGATAAGAAAGTATTAGACAACGCAACCAATGATCTTACTGCAATCTCTGGTCAAAAGCCTATGATCACTAAAGCACGCAAGTCTGTTGCTGGCTTTAAGATTCGTGAAGGCTACCCTATTGGTGCAAAAGTAACTTTACGCGGTGAGCGCATGTGGGACTTTTTAGAGCGTTTAATCGCGATCTCAGTTCCTCGTATCCGTGATTTTCGTGGCTTGAACCCTAAGTCGTTCGATGGCCGTGGTAATTACAGCATGGGCGTGCGTGAGCAAATTATTTTCCCTGAAATCGATTACGATAAAATCGATAAAATTCGTGGTATGGATATTACTATCACTACTACTGCGAACACAGATGCGGAAGGTCGTGCTTTGCTGACTGCCTTTAACTTCCCATTTAAGAAATAAGGTGTAGAGTTATGGCTAAATCATCAATGAAAGCACGTGAAGCAAAACGTGCAAAATTAGTAGCTCAATACGCTGAAAAGCGTGCAGCACTAAAAGAGATCATCTCTAGCGTTAATTCTTCTGAAGAAGAGCGTTGGGATGCAGTACTAAAACTACAATCTTTACCACGTGATTCAAGCAGCAGCCGCCAACGTAACCGTTGTGTTGTTACTGGTCGTCCACACGGTTACTTACGTAAGTTCGGTTTAAGCCGAATCAAATTACGTGAAGCTACCATGCGTGGTGAAGTACCTGGTCTTAAGAAAGCAAGTTGGTAAGGGAGTAAGCGATTATGATGACTGATCCTATCGCGGATATGTTTACACGCATCCGTAACGGTCAAGCTGCTAAAAAAGTTGCAGTGACTATGCCATCTTCCAAGCTAAAAGTAGCAATTGCTAACTTGCTTAAAGAAGAAGGTTACATTAACGGTTTTGAAGTAACTACTGATGCCAAGCCTCAGTTAGAAGTAACTTTAAAATATTTTGAAGGTAAAGAAGTAATCGATACGATCCAACGTGTTTCACGTCCAGGTCTTCGCGTGTACAAGGGTGCTACTGAGCTTCCTCAAGTACTAGCTGGTCTAGGTATCGTTATTGTTTCAACTTCTAAAGGTCTTATGACTGACCGCGCTGCACGTAATGCAGGTTTAGGCGGTGAGATCATCGGTACCGTAGCTTAAGGAGCAGAATTATGTCTCGTGTTGCAAAAGCACCTGTCGCGATCCCTGCTGGCGTTGAAGTTACGTTATCTGGTCAAGACATTAAAGTAAAAGGTCCTAAGGGCGAATTAACTCGTACGATCCACAGTGACGTAGTTGTATCTCAAGAAGACAACAACATCATCACTAACATCGTAGCTGACGTTAAAGGCGCTTGGGCACAAGCTGGTACAGCTCGCGCATTAATCAATAACATGATTGTTGGTGTGAGCCAAGGCTTTGAAAAACGCTTAATTTTAAACGGTGTTGGTTACCGTGCTAAAGCTGCTGGTCAGAGCTTAAACCTTGCATTAGGTTTCTCTCACCCAGTTGACCACGAAATTCCAGCTGGTGTTAAAGTTGAAACTCCTAGTCAAACTGAAATCGTACTTACGGGTGCTGATAAGCAGGTGATTGGTCAAGTAGCTGCGAACATTCGTGCGTACCGTAAGCCAGAGCCTTACAAAGGTAAAGGTATTCGTTACTCAGACGAAAACGTTCGTCGTAAAGAAGCTAAGAAGAAGTAGGGTAATACTATGGATAAGAAAACATCTCGTTTACGCCGTGCAAAACGCACGCGCGCTAAAATCAGCGAGTTGGGTGCGAATCGCCTAGTCGTTCACCGTACTCCTCGTCACATTTACGCACAGCTTATCAATGCTAACTCTGAAGTGCTTGCATCAGCATCTACTTTAGACAAGGAATTGCGTGAGCAAGTTAAAGCTACTGGCAACAAAGAAGCCGCTGCTGCTGTAGGTAAAGCTATTGCAGAACGCGCAGCTGCCAAAGGCGTAGAATCAGTTGCTTTCGATCGTTCAGGTTTCTTATACCACGGTCGTATTCAAGCTCTTGCTGAAGCAGCTCGTGAAGCTGGCCTTAAATTCTAGGAGTAGATAATGGCTAATGTAGAAAACACACAACAAAGTGAATTCGCTGAAAAGTTAATCGCCGTTAACCGCGTATCAAAAGTGGTTAAAGGTGGTCGTATCTTCAGCTTCACTGCACTAACTGTAGTTGGTGACGGCAACGGTCGTGTTGGTTTTGGTTACGGTAAGGCACGTGAAGTTCCTGCTGCAATTCAAAAAGCAATGGAAAAGGCTCGCCGTAATATCGTAAACGTTGACCTTAAAGGTACTACTTTACAGCACGCTGTTAAAGGTAAGCATTCAGGTTCTAAAGTTTACATGCAACCTGCTTCTGAAGGTACAGGTATCATCGCCGGTGGTGCGATGCGTGCAGTACTTGAAGTTGCTGGCGTACAGAACGTATTGTCAAAAGCATACGGTTCTACTAACCCAATTAACGTAGTACGCGCTACTATCGGCGCTCTAGCGAACATGAAATCGCCTGAGTCTGTTGCAGCTAAGCGTGGCCTAAACGTTACTGACATCATGGGGTAATGAACAATGGCAAAGACAGTTAAAGTAACACAAGTTAAAAGTTCTATCGGTCGTTTACCGGCTCATAGAGCAACTTTGAAAGGACTGGGTTTACGTCGCATCAATCATACTGTAGAGTTAGAAGATACTCCATCAGTACGTGGTATGATTAACGCAGTTAATTACATGGTTAAGGTGGAGGACTAAACAATGCATTTAAACACATTATCCCCTGCACCTGGCTCAAAATCAGCCAAGAAGCGTGTTGGTCGTGGTATTGGTTCTGGCCTAGGTAAAACTGGTGGTCGTGGTCATAAAGGTCAGAAGTCTCGTTCTGGCGGTGGCGTACGTCCTGGTTTCGAAGGCGGTCAGATGCCACTTAAGCAACGTTTGCCTAAGTTTGGTTTCACTTCTCGCAAAGCGTTATCGCATGCAGAAGTTCGTTTACACGAATTAAACCAAATTACTGCAGATGTTGTTGATATCCATGCGCTTAAAGACGCGGGCATCGTCACTCGTAACATCGTATCTGCAAAGATCATGTTATCTGGCGAAATCAGCCGTAAGATTACGGTTCGTGGCCTAGCAGTAACAAAAGGTGCGCGTGCAGCAATTGAAGCTGCCGGTGGTACAGTAGAGGAATAGTACACAATGGCTACACCAGGAATGGAAAATAAGACTCAAGGCGGGTTGTCTGAGTTGAAACAAAGATTATTGTTCGTATTCGGCGCACTTATCGTGTTCCGTTTAGGTTCTTTTGTACCAATCCCTGGTATTGACGCCGCTGTACTAGCTCAGTTGATTGAACAACAAAAGGGCACCATCATTGAAATGTTTAACATGTTCTCTGGTGGTTCTCTTGAGCGAGCCTCTGTATTGGCACTTGGTATTATGCCGTACATTTCAGCTTCGATTATCATGCAAATTAGTACACACATTGTACCGAGTATGCAGGAATTGAAAAAAGAAGGTGAAGCTGGACGTCGTAAGATCAGCCAATACACACGCTACGGCACTTTAGCTCTGGCAACAGTACAATCATTTGCGATTGCAAATGGCTTACCGGGAATGATGCCTGGTCTGGTAATTAACCCAGGTCCTGGTTTTATTTTCACTGCAATGGTTTCTCTAGTAACCGGTACCATGTTCTTAATGTGGTTAGGTGAACAAATTACTGAGCGCGGTATCGGTAACGGTATTTCAATCATTATTTTTGCAGGTATTGTTGCTGGCATGCCTTCAGCTGTAGGAGCTACAGCTGAAATGGCGCGTCAAGGCGAATTGCACTTATTAGCATTACTTCTTATTGGTGTGTTGGTATTTGCCGTAACTTATTTTGTAGTATTTGTAGAGCGCGGCCAACGTCGCATTGTGGTAAACTATGCTAAACGTCAACAAGGACGTAAAGTATTTGCCGCTCAAAGCACTCACTTACCACTTAAAGTGAATATGGCAGGTGTTATTCCACCAATTTTTGCATCAAGTATCATCTTGTTCCCAGGTACCATCGCAAGTTGGTTTGGTCAAGGTGACGGTGTTGTAGCCGATACATTGCAAGAGGTTTCTCTAGCTCTGTCTCCGGGTCAACCGTTGTATGTAATGCTGTATGCAGCAGCAATAATCTTTTTCTGCTTTTTCTACACGGCGCTTGTATTCAACCCGCGTGAAACAGCAGATAATTTGAAGAAATCTGGTGCGTTTATTCCAGGCATTCGCCCGGGTGAGCAAACATCCAGATATATCGACAAAGTAATGACACGCCTCACATTAGCTGGCGCGTTATACATTACTTTTATTTGTTTGGTTCCTGAATTCATGATGGTATTTTGGAATGTACAGTTTTATTTTGGCGGTACTTCCCTACTAATTATGGTAGTTGTTATCATGGACTTCATGGCACAAGTACAGACTCATTTGATGTCTCATCAATATGACAATGTGCTGAAAAAAGCCAATCTTAAAGGCTACGGCCGATAGGCTAAGGCTACGGAGTATAAAATGAAAGTTCGTGCATCCGTGAAAAAGATTTGTCGTAACTGTAAAGTAGTAAAGCGCGCTGGCGTTGTACGCGTAATTTGCAGTGAGCCAAAGCACAAGCAAAGGCAAGGCTAATCTTTACTAAAGCGTCATTTTATGAAAAAATGGCGCTTTAGTTTGCAAAAACATCGCTGGTTGAGTATCCTAACGGGCTTTTCAACCGGTTTCTTTTAACCTAAGTATAGGAGATGTGTTAGTGGCCCGTATCGCTGGCATTAACATCCCTGATCGTAAGCATGCTGTAATTGCCATTACAGCTATCTACGGTATCGGCGCAACGCGTGCAAAAGAAATTTGTGCGAACGCCGGTATTGCTGAAGATATCAAGATCAGTGAATTAGACGAAGCTCAAATCGATTTGCTTCGTGCAGAAGTGGCGAAATTTTCCGTAGAAGGTGATTTACGTCGTGAAGTATCAATGAACATCAAGCGTCTGATGGACCTTGGCTGTTATCGTGGTTTACGCCATCGTCGCAGTCTTCCTCTACGTGGTCAACGCACTAAGACTAATGCGCGCACCCGTAAAGGTCCTCGTAAGCCGATTAAAAAGTAGATCGAGGTAATTAGACATGGCTAAAACACCAACTCGCGCAAAGCGTCGCGTAAAAAAACAAGTTGCTGATGGTATGGCGCACATCCATGCGTCTTTCAACAACACAATCGTAACTCTTACAGATCGTCAAGGTAACGCTTTATCTTGGGCAACTGCAGGTGGTTCTGGTTTCCGTGGTTCACGTAAATCAACTCCATTCGCTGCACAGGTTGCTGCTGATCGTGCTGGTAAAGTAGCACAAGAGTTTGGCTTGAAGAATATTGAAGTGTTCGTTAAAGGTCCAGGTCCAGGTCGTGAATCTGCTATCCGTGCCTTAAATGCTGCTGGTTTCAAAATCACCAACATTACTGACGTTACACCTATTCCTCATAATGGTTGTCGTCCACCTAAGAAACGTCGCGTTTAATAGGTTTGTTGGAGAAATAACATGGCAAGATATTTAGGTCCTAAGCTAAAACTTAGCCGCCGCGAAGGAACAGACTTGTTCCTTAAAAGTGGTGTTAGGGCAATTGACACTAAATGTAAGATCGAAACTATCCCGGGTCAGCACGGCGCTCGTCGCGGTCGTTTATCTGACTACGGTGTACAACTTCGTGAGAAGCAAAAAGTACGTCGTATTTACGGTGTTCTAGAAAAACAATTCCGTAACTACTACAAAGAAGCCGCTCGTCTTAAAGGCAACACTGGTGAAAACTTGTTGCAACTTTTAGAAAAGCGTCTAGACAACGTTGTTTACCGTATGGGTTATGCATCTACTCGTGCAGAAGCTCGTCAGCTAGTTAGCCACAAAGCTATCGTAGTAAACGGTAAAGTTGTTAACATTCCATCTTTCGCTGTTAAAGCAGACGATGTGGTATCAATTCGTGAGAAAGCTAAAACTCAAGCGCGTATCATCGCTGCTTTAGAACTAGCTGAACAACGTGAGAAGCCAGTCTGGGTTGAAGTTGATAATAAGAAAATGGAAGGTACGTTCAAGCGTATTCCAGATCGTTCTGACCTATCAGCCGAAATCAACGAACAGTTGATTGTCGAGCTTTACTCGAAATAAAGCTGAACTTTAAGAGAGGACAATAATGCAGGGTTCTGTAACCGAATTCCTTAAGCCAAAACTTGTTGGGATCGAAAACGTTTCTAACACTCGTGCTAAGGTAACTTTAGAACCACTTGAACGTGGTTTTGGTCATACTTTAGGTAATGCGCTACGTCGTATTCTTCTTTCATCAATGCCAGGTTGTGCAGTGACTGAAGTTGAAATTGATGGTGTATTGCATGAATACAGTTCTAAAGAAGGTGTTCAAGAAGACATCATCGAAATTCTGTTAAACCTAAAAGGACTGGCAGTTGGTTTAGAAGGCAAAACTGAAGCAGTTTTAACTTTAACTAAGTCAGGAGAAGGCCCTGTAACGGCCGCTGATATCCAGCATGATGGTGATGTAACAATCGCTAATCCTGCACACGTTATCTGTAATTTAACAGGTGATGGCTCTATCAGCATGCGCATTAAAGTAGAAATGGGTCGTGGTTACGTTCCTGCTTCTGCTCGTCGTAACGCCGAAGAGGAAGATCGTGCAATTGGTCGTTTACTAGTTGACGCGTCTTTCAGTCCTGTTGAAAGAATTGCTTATGATGTTGACTCTGCTCGTGTTGAGCAGCGTACTGATTTAGACAAGCTTGTTATCGACATGGAAACTAACGGTACGTTAGATCCAGAAGAAGCTATCCGTCGTGCTTCAACCATCTTAGCTGAACAGCTAGATGCGTTTGTTGACTTACGCGACGTGAAAGAAGTTGAGCCGGAAGAAGTTAAACCTGCTTTCGACCCAATCCTTCTTCGCCCTGTTGATGACCTAGAGCTTACAGTTCGTTCAGCCAACTGTTTAAAAGCAGAAGCGATTCAATATATTGGTGACTTAGTACAGCGTGCAGAAGTTGAGCTTCTTAAAACACCTAACTTAGGTAAGAAGTCTTTAACTGAAATCAAAGACGTTTTAGCGTCTCGTGGTCTTTCTCTGGGTATGCGCCTAGAAAACTGGCCGCCTGAAAGCATTGCTGATAACGACTAAGTCGACATCGTTTTAATAGTTTAAGAGATAAGGATTAACTTATGCGCCATCGTAAAAGCGGTCGCCAGTTAAACCGTAATAGCAGTCATCGCCAGGCGATGTTCCGCAATATGGCAAGTTCTCTAGTTAAGCACGGCGTTATCAAAACTACCGTTGCTAAAGCTAAAGAATTACGTCGCGTTGTTGAGCCACTAATCACATTGGCTAAAACAGATAGCGTTGCTAACCGTCGTTTAGCTTTCGCTCGTACTCGCGATCAAGAAGTAGTAGGTATTTTATTCAACGAACTTGGTCCTCGTTACCAAGAACGTCCAGGTGGTTACACTCGCATCTTAAAATGCGGTTACCGTACTGGTGATAAAGCACCAATGGCTTACATTGAATTAGTAGACCGTCCAGCAGTTGAAGAAACTGTTGAACAAACGGAAGAAGTTTCAACTGAAGCATAATCAGTTTAAATATTGATTTATAAAAGGAGCCTTTAGGGCTCCTTTTTTTTTGACTTTTACTTACCTCAATTGACGCCCCTTTGTTGGGTTAATACTCGTTCTAACTTCCTCTAGATTCAACCTCATTAATCGTACTCAGGTCTTAATGGTTTTAAATTTCAACTGCTTAAGTTACTGTTTAATTTGGTTTTCCTTTGTTCATTAACCCATCAGCTAACTTGACCTCACTCGCACAAACCCGTATAAAAGTAATAGTCTATTTATTCAAAGTGATCTTATGACAGCAAAAAATCCAATAATCGCCGTAACGGGCTCTTCCGGTGCAGGAACATCAACAACCTCTGAGGCTTTCGCTCATATGTTCCGCTCACTAGGTATTAGTCCCGCGTTGGTTGAAGGCGATAGCTTTCATCGCTTTACTCGCCCTGAAATGGATTTAGAACGGCGTAAAGCACAAGCTGAAGGTGGCCAAGTAAGCTACTTTGGTGATGTTGCTAACGATTTTGATGCTTTAGAAAAGCTGTTTAAAGATTTTGGTGAAACTGGTCAAGGTGTTATGCGCCGATATTTGCATACTTTTGATGAAGCTGTGCCGTATAATCAAATGCCAGGTACTTTTACCCCCTGGGAGCCCCTACCAAGTAACTCAGACCTTTTATTCTATGAAGGCCTTCATGGTGGGGTAGTGACTGAAAAAAATGACGTAGCGCAGCATGTAGACTTGCTCATTGGAATGGTGCCCATTGTTAATCTTGAATGGATTCAAAAAATTGTTCGCGACACCAATCAACGAGGTCATTCTCGTGAAGCCGTAAATGAAGGAATCGTGCGAAGTATGGATGATTATTTCCATTACATTACCCCTCAATTTTCACGGACACACATCAACTTTCAACGGGTCCCTACGGTAGACACTTCAAACCCTTTTAGCGCCAAAACTATTCCTAGTCAGGATGAAAGTTTTGTTGTTATCCGTTTTCGTGAAATTACCAACGTAGATTTTCCTTATTATCTTCGGATGATCGATGGATCGTTTATGTCACGGGTGAATACCTTGGTTGTTCCGGGCGGTAAAATGGGCTTTGCCATGGAATTAATCCTGCGACCATTAGTTGTCGAGTTAATGGCGCGCAAAAAAGAAGCCCAATTAAAGATGAGCTGGATGAAAAAAGACAGCTTAAAACGAAGCTAAATTTATATATTCTATACCGGCAGGGTTTCTTAACGCCTTGTTCCGTTAATATTCCTATAAAAAAAAGCGGCTTATGCCGCTTTTCTGCTCTCAAAATCTGAGTTTAATCTGCTTCAACTATTTCAAAATCGTGGCTGATTTTGACGCTTTTATTGAGCATAAGAGCAACGGAACAGTATTTGTCTGCCGACAATTGAACAGCGCGCTCAACGTGTTTTTCACTCACTTTGTTGCCAGTGATAACAAAATGCAAATGAATATCAGAAAATACTCGAGGGACACTATCAACTCGATTGCCTGAAAGTTCCACTTTACAGCCACTAACTTGTTGTCTGGCTTTGTCTAATATACTCACGACATCAACTGATGAACAGCCACCTAATGAAATTAGTACGTTTTCCATTGGACTTGGTGCTAGCGCACCAGCATTAGCATCCATAACCACACAATGGCCTGTTTCTGATGTTCCCATGAATAATTGGTTTTCAACCCATGTCACTGTTGCTTTCATTTTTTTAATCCATTTTAATCTTCAACATAATGTCGTTAGTGTAATGTTTTTATCTATAAAGTTCATTAGTTATCACAACTAGAACCCATTGCGGTTGTTATTAACCGTTTGGTTACAAGCGCCATTACCATAAGGTAAGCACTATAGATTTTGCTATAGCGCTATTAACAACGTTTACCTGTTTTGATTAACGATTGGTACTTTCGAAAATTTTATCGGCCGAAGCTGCAACAAAGCCGGTATACAGTTTTCCGTTTGCTAGTGGGTAGCGTTTGGCAAATTCATAGAAACAGCTAGGAATGGTTAATTTGATATCGCTAAACTCTACTTCTGCATGGTCAGCCATAGTTGAAGATTGTTCCAGTTTAACGTGTTCATTGCCCTTAATTTCACCGCCCGAGGTGTTAAGCTCAAAGCCACCTTGTTTAATGGTTTCATTTACTTGTTCTATGCTGTCATAGTCATTTAAATGATTAATGCTGACCGTAAAATGGTTCGCTCGATAACCCCAAGCTGCTAGCCAAGCTGCATACTCACTTTCATTTAATAATGTCTGATATTCATCACTGCTGATTTGCCAGTGTGTACCAGAATATAAAAAAGCTTCCTCGCTGACTTTGTCGGCATCAACTTGCTCTACGATGCGATGAATGATCTTTTGTACGGGGTCTGAGAATTCTTCAACTAATAACTCACTAATGAATACTTTAGGTTGGCTTTCATCTGGGTGTTCAAAATGTTTAGCATTAAGCTTTTTCGCGACAAATGTATATTGCCCACATTCTTTGTAGCCCAACTTTATCAAGCTTTGAGCTAATGTATCTAAATTTACTTTGGCTAAATTAAAGGTGCGATAAGCGACGTGATCATTTATTAAATCATCGCCGTTACCAAGTAACTGATGCACCTTTTTAGCCGATGGCGTCACGGTTAAATATTGTGCCCAAATTTTATCGAATAAGGCTTTTACTTTTTTTGACATAACTAACATCCTTTATAATTGTTATTTACGGAGGCTAGCCAACAATGTGGAAGGCACAGGTGTTAGATAGCCAAAATGACCTGCACTTTGGTGCAGGTCATGGACTGAATACCTGGGTTATAGGTTATCGATACAGCTAAAAAACGGTGGTGTTAAACCACAACATTTTGTGATGCTCGACATGGCGTTCATCTTAAATACTCAAGCCTGGGCTTAGTTGTTCTGGTAACTGTACTTTTTCAGCTTCAACAGAAGCCACAGGATAAGCACAGTAGTCAGCAGCGTAGTAAGCGCTTGCTCGATGGTTTCCTGAATCACCAATGCCACCAAAAGGTGCCGCACCACTCGCCCCAGTAATGGGTTTGTTCCAGTTTACAATACCCGCACGAATACGTGTAAAGAAGTGATTGTATAGCTCTTCGCTGTCACTTAATAAACCGGCGGATAAACCAAAGCTGGTATTATTTGCCATGGTAATAGCGACATCAAAATCGTCGTAACGTTGAATCTTTAACAATGGCCCAAAATGCTCTTCATCGGGTAAATCGTCAATGTCAGTAACATCGACAATCCCAGGTGTAACAAAACCTGTTTCGGGATCTTTTTGAGTTAATTCAACAAGTGATTTCCCGCCCATTGATAATAGACTTTGATAAGCATTAACCAAAGATGAGGCAGCTTTAGCAGAAATCATTGAGCCGATAAAGGGTTGCTCTTGATCGTCATAATAACCAATTTTTATGGCTTTAGTGACCGCGATAAGTTTTTCAATAATGGCATCACCTTGCTCACCTTTTTCAATGAACAAGCGGCGTGAACAAGTACAACGTTGCCCTGTGGTGATAAAAGCCGACTGCACGATATCATGAACAACGGCATTGATATCACTTACGTCTTTTACGATTAATGGGTTATTTCCACCCATTTCTAACGCTAAAATCTTGCCAGGCTGTCCAGCAAACTGTTGATGCAATAACTTACCCGTGGTTGAGCTACCAGTGAAGAATAATCCATCAATGCCTGGGTGATTTGCTAATGCTTTGCCAGTTTCAATCTCACCTTGAATTAGGTTAATAACGCCAGCAGGTAAACCAGCCTTTTGCCATAATTGCAAAGTGAACTCTGCTACTTTTGGGGTTAGCTCAGACGGTTTGAAAACCACTGTATTCCCTGCAATAAGGGCCGGAACAATGTGACCATTAGGTAAATGGCCTGGGAAGTTATATGGCCCAAACACGGCAACCACGCCATGTGGTTTATGGCGAATGAAAGCTTTGGCACCCGGCATTGGATTTTCCGTTACCCCCGTGCGCTCATTATAGGCTTTTATGGATAGGTTGATTTTTCCAATCATTGCACCCGCTTCAGTACGAGCTTCCCATAACGGTTTACCCGTTTCTTGTGCAATGGTTATGGCCATTTGCTCTTTATTGTCATTAAGCTCAGCACCATAGGCCTCAATGACCTTGATTCGCTCATCAACCGATAACAAAGCCCAATCGTAAAAGGCGATTCTCGCACTGTTTATGGCTTCGTTAACTTGGGGGGCACTCGCGCTGTTACCGGACCAAATAACTTCGTTTCTGGCTGGGTTTAACGATTCGAAGTTGTGCCCTAAACCCGGCACCCACTGGCCATTAATAAAATGTACTGAATTTGTCATTTATTTCCTCTCATTATTTTTTTAATTGGCACTAACCGATGCGAACCAAGTCACCCGAATTAACCTGTAAGGCCTTAGCTGTAGCTTGGTCTAATATCGCCAAATTATGTTCTTCGTCTACTTCGATAGCAACTTGAGCTGCTCTAAAATCGGCTAATTTGGTATTACATACCATGTGTTTAACGGGTGTGTGAATATCATCAATACGAACTTGTAATTTACGCGAATGACGGACAGTTTTTATCGATTTAAGTTGTGCTTCAACGGTTGGCCCCGCGTCAAAAATATCGACGTAGTTACGATACACAAAGCCTTCGTTTTCCAACAAACGTAAAGCGGGTACCGTATTTTGGTGAACTTTGCCGATAACCGCTTGGGCTTCAGGGCTTAACAGGTTGGCATAAATAGGATATTTAGGCATTAACTCTGCAATAAATTCTTTCTTGCCGATACCAGATAGGTAATCTGCGGTAGGAAAATCCATTGAAAAGAAATGCTCCTCTAACCATTGCCAAAATGGTGAGTTGCCATTTTCATCTGACACACCACGCATTTCTGCGATGACAGTATCATTAAAGCGCTCTGGATGTTCGGCCATAAAAAGAAAGCGAACTTTAGATAAGAATCTTCCGTTGTTATTTTTACGGTACTGATCTTTTAAAAATAAGGTACATAACTCGCTAGCACCGGTATAGTCATTACATAAGCTTAAAATGTCGATATTGTTGTAAATTTTGAGCTCTCTTGAAGAGTGAACAACTTTACCTACATGGTAATGGTAAAAGGCATCGCTTAAACCAACGGCCGCTTCAATGGCCGTGGTACCAACAACTTCACCTGTCTCGGAGTCTTCCATGACAAACAAGTAACCTTCATCACCGTCTACTTGTTGCTTGTGAAATGAGTAACCAGCGCGATTGATCCGACTTACTAATAAGTCTTCATTAACGGGTAAAGACGTGAATCCATGACCAGATTCAATCGCAATTTGATGCAGGCTTTCATAATCGCTACTGCGAATTGGGCGTATGATAATCATAAGATAATCTCTGTAATACTGGGTTATCTATTCTTGTACCAGCTTGAAACTGGTACAAGAACATCAACGCCGATAGTTACTTAGCCGCAACCATTTTGGCAACAGCGCGTTCAAATCGAGCTAGACCTTCAATGATCTCTTGCTCAGGGATGATAAGTGATGGGGCAAAGCGAATGATACTAGCACCCGCGACTAGGGTCATTAAACCTTCATCCATCGCTGCATTTAAAAATGCTTTGGCTTGACCTTGATATTCGTCAGTTAGTACCGAGCCAATTAATAAACCCTTACCTCGAATTTCTTTAAACACACCGTATTTTTCGTTGATCGTATTTAAGCCATCCTTGAACATTTGCTCTTTAACTTTGACTTGTTCTAATAACTCTTTGTTATTTACTGTATCAAATGCCGCTTCTGCTACAGCACAAGCAAGAGGGTTACCACCATAGGTACTGCCGTGGGTACCTATTTTAAGGTGTTTAGCGATGTTGTCTGTGGTGATCATTGCACCGATTGGGAATCCACCACCTAAAGCTTTTGCTGTTGTTAGAATGTCAGGGGTAACGTTTAAACCCATGTAAGCGTATAACTCACCGGTTCGGCCAACGCCTGTTTGTACTTCATCGAAGATTAATAATGCATTGTGTTGGTTACATAATTCACGAACGCCTTCAACAAACTCTTGAGTTGGCGATACAATGCCACCTTCCCCTTGCAGGGGCTCCATCACAACGGCACACGTTTTATCTGAAATTAATGCTTTTAGCGATTCTAAGTTGTTGTATTCAGCATGAACAACATCACCTGGCTTTGGACCAAAACCATCTGAGTATGCTGCTTGACCACCTACAGTTACAGTAAAGAAAGTACGGCCATGGAAGCCTTGCTTAAACGCGATGATTTGAGTTTTATCTTCTCCGTGAACATCTAAGGCCCAACGACGCGCGAGCTTAAGAGCCGCTTCGTTTGATTCAGCCCCAGAGTTGGCAAAGTAAACTTTATCGGCAAAGGTGGCATCAACCATCTTTTTCGCTAAGCGTAATGCCGGCTCGTTGGTCATTACATTGGAAAGGTGCCAAATTTTTTCACCTTGCTCTTTTAATGCTGCAACCAAGGCAGGGTGGCAATGGCCAAGACAGTTCACTGCAATACCACCGGCAAAGTCGATATATTCTTTTTCGTTTTGATCCCATACTTTAGAACCAAGTCCTCTAACCGGGATCACAGCAGAAGGTGAATAGTTAGGCACCATTACTTGATCAAAAAGTTCACGGTTTATGGGGAATTGTACAGTCATTTCTAAAATCCTTATAAATCTATGGGGATGAACAAGCGCCTATTTGTAAAAAAATCTTTGTAATTGTCGGGCCTTGTTCGATTTTGTTGCAACATTATGTCAGAAATGTTGCAACTTGTCTTCATTGAGAATGGCTATAAGCCAATAAAAATAAGGGGTTAGCGCATTTATTCAAAAATAATGCATAACTATTTTTGTCAAATAAACTCTGTTTTTATTGCCATTTAAGCCAATAAAATACACTGTTTACAGCCACTTATAGGGCATTTTTATTGAAATTGTTATTCTGATGTAAACGGGGTTGTTAACAGCATAAAATGAGCTCTCTTGATAGATCCTAAGGTGTTGGTATTACCTTAAAGAACACACATTGGCTTATTAGCTTGGTGTAAGGCGGAAGATAAAATCAAATCTAATGAAGAGGTAGAATAGGCTATTTGAATAGAGCCACGAAGAAATCGGGCAATGTGAAAAATAAGTAGGGTACTTTTATTGCGTTTATTTGAGCTCGTCGTTCATCAACGAGTGACCATATTGGCCGTTAAAGATAAAAAGTTTGCCAATAACTCATGTCCCTGTTCGGTGAGAACAGATTCTGGGTGAAATTGAACGCCCATAATCGGCAGTTGTGTATGCTCAATCGCCATTATTTCTTTTTCGCCTAATTCGTTTTCAATCCACGCTGTGACCTTTAGGCATGAGGGTAAGGTATTAGGCTCAATGAGCAGGGAATGGTATCGAGTTACTTGCAGTGGGTTGTTAAGATCTTGAAATAGGCCCGTCTGATTGTGATTAATGAGGCTGGTTTTGCCATGCATGACTTTGCTTGCCCTAACCACTTTGCCACCAAAATGTTGCGCAATACATTGATGTCCCAGACAAACGCCTAAAATAGGAAAGCGATCAGACAATTTCGCTAATACTTCAAGCGATATACCGGCGCGATTAGGATCGCAAGGACCTGGAGAAATCACGATATGGGATGGTGATAATTGAATAATTTGCTCAATGGTTAATTCATCGTTTCGAATCACTTTAACCTCATGTTCCAAATGCATAAAATAATGCACTAGGTTAAAAGTAAACGAGTCATAATTATCAATCATCAATATCATAGGAAGAATACCATTACATTTTGGCCATGGATTATTCCACTAAAAGCCACAGAAATAAAGGCTTTGTGGTGGTTAGGGGCTATTAAAATAAGTTGTTAGTATTGGTTTATCCATTTAATTTGAGCGGTTTCTGATTTGAAAGAATTCTAACTTCATCGCCAACATTCAGTTCTCCCTTGGTCAATGGGATCATATTTTGACCAAAATAAATCTGACCGTCTTCTGCTTGGCGATATTTCATTAGTGTAGTTAACGGTTCTCGCAAAGGATTACGCTCGCCTGTTAAAGCATCTACGGTAGTAAAAATGCATCGACTACAAGGTTTCGCGACTAAGAACTGACATTCCCCGATGGCAATTTGGAGCCAACCATCTTCAGCAAATGGTAAGGTACCTGAAAATATTAAATTAGGGCGAAATTGCGCCATTGTCACAGGCTCGGCTAACTTTTGGTTTAAATCATCTAATGAGGCTTTAGAAATCCCAAGTAACGGGAAACCATCGGCAAAACTGAGTTGGTGTTCACTATTAACCACCTGACGTGCACTTTTATGACCGTAGTAAAATAAACGACATGGCGTATTTAGGTATTGGCTAAACCAGTCGTCAGCTTCTTTATTGCATGTTTGACCGTCAATCTTGTCTTGCCAAACTTGCACTTGTTGGTATTCATTTGCAAAGTTTAGCGGGTTTAATTCAAGATCAGGCATGCCTGGAGCACGGACAGATAAAGCTTGCCCCTGCATTTTGGTTTTTACATGAACCAACTGGGCTTTGGTTCTGCCAGTAATAAATTTCCCATTAAGATCGGTAATAACAAAATGACGATCTAAAGGCAAACCAGTGTCACCAATATGTGCCTTGTTTAGGGCGATTCCCGCAGTCGATTTTATTGGGTAGATCATAATATCCGTTAACGTGATCATCAAAATATCCAGTGTGTGTAAGTGGCAAGTTATTTATTTGTCTAATATAGCAATTTATGACTTGGTTAAGGTAGTAAATGATCTGCTTTAGGGGGATGGGATGTTTGTTCAAGTCATCGTTGTTCACCAATTAAAAACCTCAGTTAAAGACAAACAAAGATAAATTTTTAGCAAGAAAAAAGCCCTTCAAATGAAGGGCAAACGTTCTGGAAAAAATTGCGAGCATTTAATGTAGTTTGGACTTCAAACTAGTAGCAGTACTTAAAGAGCAAAAAAGGAGCCAACTTGCAAAGAAACAATAAAGCCCTTTAAATTCAACGACATCAAAAGTGCATCTCCGATTGCCTGGCTAAAAAGCAAACTAAATGTAAAATTTGCCGACATCTATTAAGCACTCAAACAGGCTAAACTTTTTTGCGTACAGCCCCCAGACCAATCAAACCTAAAGCCAAAATGAAAAGTGTTGCAGGCTCAGGTAGGCTTCTATCATCAGGGCGTCTGGTGCTCACTAAGGCAAATTCTTTGGCACTGCCATCACCATCTACTGCTTGTCCCCTTAGGCCGACTATTCCCCAACTTGCAAGTGTAAAGCCATTTTTATTAATCGCAAACTGACCACTGGTATCAGGAGGTGTTAAATCATTCGTTTTCCAAGCTAAACCGACATCGAATAAGAAGCCCTGATAATCCACCCCATTAATCCAAAAATCACCGATATTAAAAGTAGAACTACAACCACCAGAACTCACACTATTTACATCGCCAAAGGCTTTGGCACAAACTAAAGAATTACTGGGATTTGATTCATTACTTAACCCGAGTGCGGTTTCATCAGCGTATGGATCGCTAGTATCTGGATCCCAAACAGGGCTATTAGCAGGAGTTCGATCTTCAGTTATCGGACCAAAATCAAAGAAGAACCCAGTAAGCTTTCCAACAACATTAGAGGTCACTTCATAAGTAACTAAAAATTTTCCTGAAATAGCGACGTCGTCCACGGTTACTTTATAATTTACGTGTTCCGTGCCAGCATGAAAAAAGCTTGAATAGGTAATGACGGCACTGTTTGCCATGAAAGATAAGGTTAAAAGCAAAAATAAGATAAAAATTTTAATACCATGCATTGTTTTTGTCCCCTATGCGTGATTATACAAGGGTTTCATGCATATTTTATTCCGCGAAAAAGAACCTAAAAGTTATCAGTTGCTTACTTTGGCATGTCAAGGACTGCGTTGATTAAAAAATTAAATATGTAAAAAAAGCTGACAATTTTTAGTCGTATTCGTGTTAGCTCAGAGGGGCAGGTGGAGTCGTTGGCGGGTGAAAGGGCAAAGCAAGACGTTAATCTTGCTCTTGCTGTTCTTTTAATTTACTTTGTTCAATGCGCCATTGTTGTAGTTCAGCATAATAACTGTCCCATACGCATGGGTTACATGAACCACTTTCACAACATTCACCATCTGCTGGCGGGACAGGCTTTTCAAGTTGCTCTATTTTGTCAGACATTTCGTTCTCAATTATTGTCACATTCTAATCTTTTTATACTATCTAAGTTTAAGCCAATAAAAAACCCTGCCAAAGCAGGGTTTTTAGCTGTCAAAGATAAGAAAACTTATTTATGCTCGGCTAATTTTTTTTCAAGATAATGAATGTTGGCACCACCTTTAGCAAAGCCAGGATCGTTCATAATGTCTTCTTGTAAAGCTATGTTGGTTTTAATACCGTCAATCACTAATTCATCAAGAGCATTTTTCATTCTTGCAATTGCCACATCTCGGGTTTCACCGTAAGTGATCAACTTTCCGATCATGGAATCGTAATGCGGCGGTACCGAGTAGTCGGTGTAAATATGCGAATCCCAACGCACACCCATACCACCTGGTGGGTGAAAGCGAGAAATTTTACCCGGTGAAGGAATAAACGTGCGTGGATCTTCTGCGTTAATACGACACTCAATAGCATGACCGTTTACTTTGATATCATCTTGGGTCACGGTTAAGCCTAAACCTGCTGCCACACGAAGTTGCTCTTTAATTAAGTCAACACCGGTGATCATCTCGGTAACGGGGTGCTCTACTTGAATACGGGTGTTCATTTCAATGAAATAAAACTCGCCATTTTCATATAAGAATTCAAAAGTACCCGCTCCACGATAGTTAATTTCGATACAGGCATTACAACATTGGGCACCGATTTTAGCGCGAAGCTCAGGGCTAATACCTGGAGCTGGTGCTTCTTCAACAACCTTTTGGTGGCGACGCTGCATTGAACAGTCACGTTCAGCCAAGTGAATTGCATTGCCTTTGCCGTCCGCTAAAACCTGAATTTCAACGTGACGTGGGTTCTCAAGGAATTTCTCCATGTAAACCATATCGTTATTAAACGCGCTTCGAGCTTCTGACTTGGTAAGTTGAATGGCTTCAAGTAATTCATCTGCGCTTCGTACCACTCGCATACCACGACCGCCACCACCACCAGATGCTTTGATAATAACAGGGTAGCCAATGCGCTCACCATGGGCTAGGTTCGCCGCATCGTCATCTGTTAATGGACCATCAGAGCCTGGTACACAAGGTACACCCGCCTTTTTCATGGCAGCAATAGCAGACACCTTGTCACCCATCAATCTGATGCTATCGGCTAGAGGGCCGATAAAGGCAAAACCTGAGTCTTCAACTTGCTCGGCAAAGTCGGCATTTTCGGCAAGAAAGCCGTAGCCAGGGTGAATCGCATCGGCATTGGTAACTTCCGCTGCTGTGATCAAGCGAGGGATATTTAGATAACTATCTAGTGCCGATGCCTTACCAATACAAATGGTTTCATCCGCTAATAGCACGTGCTTTAAATTTTTATCGGCTGTGGAATGAACGGCAACCGTTTTAATTCCAAGCTCTTTACATGCACGTAAAATACGTAATGCAATTTCGCCTCTGTTGGCGATAACTACTTTATTTAACATGAAACTAACCTTAAATTGGGTTTATTCAATTACGAATAGAGGTTGGTCAAATTCGATTGTGTCTTCATTTTGTGCAAGGATTTGCTTGATAACACCTGATTTGTCGGCTTCGATTTGGTTCATCATTTTCATCGCTTCGATGATACATAATGTGTCACCCGCATTAACGTGTTGACCAACTTCAACAAACGCTGGCGAACCAGGTGCGGCCGCTGAGTAAAAGGTACCAACCATAGGTGAACGTACAATGTGACCTGTTAATTCAACAGGGGCATCGGTAGCAGGTGCTGGCGTTGCTGCAGGCGCTGGTGCTGGAGCCGCAGCTTGTTGAAATACAGGAGCTGGCGCACTCGATACAATTTGTCCGCCTCGGCTGATGCGTACAGATTCTTCGCCTTCTGAAATTTCTAACTCATTAATACCTGATTCTTCAACAAGTTCGATTAATTTTTTAATTTTACGAATATCCATTAGTTTACCTTGTAATGATTATATTAATTATTTTTTTTCAATGTGTTATAGGCATAGTCCAAAGCATAGTTGTAACCTTGGGCCCCCAAACCACACACCACCCCTTCGGCGATATCCGAAAGGTATGAATGATGTCGAAAAGATTCACGTTTGTGTACGTTAGACAAATGTACCTCGACAAATGGAATATTAACCGTTAATAGAGCATCCCTAAGCGCTACGCTAGTATGAGTAAATGCTGCTGGGTTAACGATAATAAAATCTGTATTTTGATACGCATCATGAATCTTATTGATTAGTTCAGATTCGGCATTACTTTGCAGATGGTCGAGCGATATCCCCAGTTCATTTGCGCGTTCTGTTAACGCAGAAATGATCTGTTCTAATGTCTGTGCGCCATACACATCAGGCTCTCTTACGCCCAACATGTTCAAGTTAGGGCCGTTTAACACTAAAATTTTAAACTTTGTTGCCATCTGCTGCTAAATCCATTGAATTTGTTTTTATTTTACCATTCCCTACATATTTGCATAAATATCATGTAAATGACCAGTGAAAATATGTAAAAATTAGGATGCGGGCACATTATAGTGATTTTCGCAGACATTAGCACCAAATTACTGGTCTAATCAGCGCAGATGCAAAAAAGGCAAAAGCGTTTTCATGCTTTTGCCTTTTTTACATTTTGATTGCCAAGAGGTCTATCTATGCAGGTTAACTGAACAGCTTTTCAATATGAGCAGCGAATTCGGGGGCCGACATAAAGCCGGTGATACGTTGTGAGTCGAGTTCGTTTCCTTGCTGATCAAAAAACAAAATAGACGGCAATCCAAATACATTGAAGTGTGACATGATTTCAACATTAGCGTCGGTGCCAGTATCGGTTAAGTCAATTTGCACCAGTAAGGTGTTTTCTAATGCTTTTTGTACTTCGGGTTTTGGAAAGGTGTATTTTTCAAATTCTTTGCAAGCGGCGCACCAATCAGCGTATAAATCTAGCATCACACTCTGGCCATTGGCATTAGCGTTTGCAACTTGTTGGTATAACTCATCTAACGACGATACTTTCACAAACTCTTTGTGTGCAGGTGCATTTATATGGCTAGTGCTGGGAAAAAGTGTTTGATAGCCAAAGTTGGCAGAGAAAAACAACATCATAAATATTATCAACGAACGCAGACCAAACCAAAAACTTCCGGTGTTTGTTTTGCTATTGACCACATAAAAGTAGGTGGCTGCAGAAAGGCCGAGTAATGCCCATAACAAATTGGCCACAGACTCATCGATAAAGCGTTCTAATAAGAAGATGGGAACGGCAAGTAATAATAAGCCAAAGATGTTTTTGATCACATTCATCCATTGGCCCGCTTTAGGTAATAGTTTGCCACCAGAACTTCCTAATACCAGAAGCGGTAACCCCATTCCTAAGCTCAGCGCATATAATGCTGAACCACCAATCACCACATCACCCGTTTGAGCTATGTAAATTAATGCGCCAGTAAGGGGGGCCGTAGTGCAAGGTGAAGCCACTAATCCAGAAATTGCGCCCATTACAAAAACAGACAAGCTTGAGCCACCTTTTTGTTTATTGCTTAAATGAGTCAGCTTGTTTTGCCAGCTGGCCGGTAGGCTCAAATTAAAGACCCCAAACATAGATAGGGCTAAAAATACAAACAAAATGCTTAATATAATCAGTACCGCAGGGTGTTGAAATGCGGCTTGAAATTGGGCGCCAGCAAGGGCTACCACAACCCCTAATAGGGTGTAGGTTATTGCCATCCCTTGAACATAAGAAAATGACAACGCAATGGCTTTTTTGGTGGTTAATTGATTGCCTTGACCAACAATGATCCCAGTTAAAATTGGGTACATAGGAAATACGCATGGCGTAAATGATAATAACACTCCCAAGCCAAAGAATGACAGTAGGGTAAGTAACAGGCTGTTACCGGCAAGCATTGAAGCAAGCTCATGCTGTTGGCTAACCGAATTGTCGGCTAAAGAGATAGCCTCTGGTGCATTGTTCGATACATTTTCTAAAGGATTCGCAGTCGAAGAAATGGCCGATAAAACATTCAGCGGTGAAGCCGCGCTTGCATCGCTTGCTGGCAATATGAGCTTGTTTATTGGTAATGTTTTTTTAGTTGGAGGGTAACATAAACCTTTACTTGCACAGCCTTGATAGGTGACGGTCAGTTCGGCATTATCAACTGCCTGACTAATTATCACGCCTATTTTTGCTTGTTCATAATAGACGGGTTGAATACCAAAGTACTCATCCTCATGATCGACCGCAGGTGGTAAAATGGTGTCGCTAATGTCACCATTTTTTATGCTGAATTTTAATTTGTTTTGATACAGGTAGTAGCCATCAGCAATATTAAAAAATAACTCTAACTCTTCACCTTGCTGGTAAAAATCAAGTTGGAAAGCTTGATCAACATGTAAAAACTCTTGTTGATTACTGAACAATGAGTTTAGGCTCGTGTCAAAAATAGAATCTTGAGCGTGGGCCGAATAAGAAAAAGTACTTAAAACGAGTAAAAATATGCTGAATATCGAGCGCATTACGTATCTACTACCGTGTCGTTGATCCAGTTTAAATATGCTTTACTGCCCTGCTGGATATTCAGAGCAATAACTTCTGGCACATCATATGGATGGTTATCCATTATGTATTGTTCAATGCGTAAATAAAGGCTCGCTTTTGACTTTATTAGTAACTGCACTTCATTATCGCAATGTATCTCGCCCTGCCATTGATAAACAGATTGAATTTTAGGCACTATATTAACACAGGCGGCCAGTTGCTTTGCAACTAAACCATTGGCTATTTTGTGTGCACTCTGTTGGTCTGGGCAGTTCGTTAAGACCAGATGATACATTTACTTACACCCTTTTTAAAATATCTTAATGGGATTGGTATTATTTAAACTGTTTATGATTTAATCTTAGGCCAATTGCAAGCTTTACTTACCTATGCGCTTGAAATAGACCCTTTTAACCCCATATAAGTTTCATGTAACAAGTTAAATTTATCCGACCTAGCCAGATATTTATGACGGGCAAAAACGGGTTAATTGGCTTAAACGTTTTATCGTCACTTGCGGATCCAATATGTTTCGAATTTTATTTTTACTATTTGTTTTTATGCCCATCCTAGAAATCCTTGTATTAATTAATGTAGGGGCATTAATTGGGGCATGGCAAACCATTGCGATAGTTATTATTACCGCATGGTTAGGTGCTTATCGGGTGAAACAGCAAGGGATGGCGACTTATCAATCAGTACAGCATAAGCTTCACACTGGCGAAATGCCATCGGATGAAATTATTGGCGCATTGTTGTTGTTAGTATCTGGTGTGTTGCTAATTACCCCAGGTTTTATTACCGATATATTTGGCTTTTTAATTTTGTGGCCAGTTACCCGTCAAATGATGATAAACCTCGTGAAAAAGAAACTGATTGTGCACTCAAGTGTATCGCAACAAGGCTTTTCGCAATCTTTTCACCATCAAAGCTTTGACTCATTTGAGCAAGGGCAACCACCTTCGGTAGATAAGGTTAAAGATAACACCACCATAGAAGGTGAATTTGAGCGAAAAAATTAATTGAAAACGTTCACTTAAGATTAAGGCCAAATGAAGATCAAATTTTGGCCTTTTTTTTAAATTTTTTTCGATTTCACTCTTGAGATCAGAATATTGCACCCCATTTCTTCATTAACAAAAAATTGTAATTCATTATCTATCAGTATCAGGAGATATAAATGAGCATTCGTCCTTTACACGATCGTGTAATCATTAAACGTAAAGAAGTAGAAGCTAAATCTGCTGGCGGAATTGTATTAACAGGCAGTGCAGCAGAAAAGTCGACTCGCGGTGAAGTAATCGCTGTTGGCAACGGTCGCATCCTCGAAAACGGTGAAGTTCGCGCCTTGGATGTAAAAGTTGGCGATCACGTTATCTTTAATGAAGGTTACGGTGTTAAAACCGAGAAAATTGACGGTGAAGAAGTGCTTATCCTAAGTGAAAGCGATATTTTAGCAATTGTTGAATAATTGCTCGTTCCCATACTCCAATTGAACAGACAATGAACGACAAACGTCGTTGTCGATAAAGAATAAAGGAAAACATCATGTCAGCAAAAGACGTATTATTTGGTAATGACGCACGTGTAAAAATGCTTAAAGGCGTCAACATTCTTGCCGATGCAGTAAAAGTAACATTAGGCCCAAAAGGTCGTAACGTTGTATTAGACAAAAGCTTTGGTGGTCCAACAATCACTAAAGACGGGGTCAGTGTAGCGAAAGAGATTGAACTTGCCGATAAATTTGAAAACATGGGCGCACAAATGGTGAAAGAAGTTGCTTCTAAAGCCAATGATGAGGCCGGTGACGGTACAACAACTGCGACTGTATTAGCACAAGCTATTGTTAAAGAAGGTTTAAAATCAATTGCTGCGGGTATGAACCCAATGGATCTTAAACGCGGTATCGACCAAGCTGTTACGGCAGCCGTTATCGAGCTTAAAAACATCTCTCAAGTATGTGCCGACAACAAAGCGATTGAACAAGTAGGTACCATTTCGGCTAACTCTGACAACACCGTAGGTAAAATCATTGCTACAGCAATGGAAAAAGTGGGTACTGAAGGTGTTATCACCGTAGAAGAAGGTCAAGCACTAACTGACGAACTTGATGTGGTTGAAGGTATGCAATTTGATCGTGGCTACTTATCTCCGTACTTTATCAACAACCAAGAAAATGGCACCGTTGAACTTGAGAACCCATTCATCTTATTAGTTGATAAAAAAATCTCTAATATCCGTGAGCTTTTAACAACCTTAGAAGGTGTGGCAAAAGCGGGTAAGCCATTATTAATTATTGCCGAAGATGTTGAAGGTGAAGCGCTAGCGACTCTTGTCGTTAACAACATGCGTGGTATCGTGAAAGTAGCAGCGGTTAAAGCCCCTGGTTTTGGCGACCGTCGTAAAGCTATGCTTCAAGACATCGCAACCTTAACGGCTGGTACCGTTATCTCTGAAGAGATTGGTATGGAGCTTGAAAAAGCGACATTAGAAGACCTAGGTCAAGCTAAACGTGTGGTTATTTCAAAAGATAACACCACCATCATTGATGGTATCGGTGAAGAGGCTGAAATTAATGCTCGTGTTGCTCAAATCCGTGGTCAAATCGAAGAGTCTTCTTCAGATTACGACAAAGAAAAACTGCAAGAACGCTTAGCTAAGCTGGCTGGCGGTGTTGCTGTCATCAAAGTTGGTGCGGCTACTGAAGTTGAAATGAAAGAGAAGAAAGCTCGCGTCGAAGATGCATTGCATGCAACTCGTGCCGCAGTTGAAGAAGGTGTTGTTGCCGGTGGTGGTACCGCACTTGTTCGTGTTGCTGACAAGATCAAAGCACTTGAAGGTGCAAACGAAGATCAAACGCACGGTATTAACGTAGCGCTTCGTGCAATGGAAGCGCCACTTCGTCAAATCGTTACCAACTGTGGTGATGAAGCATCGGTTGTATTGAACGAAGTGCGAAACGGCGAAGGTAACTTTGGTTACAATGCCGGTAACTCAACGTACGGTGATATGTTGGAAATGGGTATTCTAGACCCAACAAAAGTAACTCGTAGCGCATTACAATTTGCAGCGTCTGTAGCCGGCTTAATGCTTACAACCGAAGCTATGATAACGGATGCACCGCAAGATGACGCTTCACCAGCAATGCCTGATATGGGCGGTATGGGTGGCATGGGCGGCGGTATGCCGGGCATGATGTAACCCCAGTTCGTTAAATAACGTCACTTTTACAAAACCAGAAACAGCACGCTGTTTCTGGTTTTTTTATGGATTAATTTCATTTATAAGTGTGTTTTTAGATCGTTGCTTTAACCAAAATTAAATAATCTTGATATAAATGCAATTAATTTGATCTAATCGGTAAAAGTCTCTGAATTTTCGATACAATAACAAAATAATAAAAAGCAGTGAATCTCATTGCTCACATATAATGATTAACCTATCTGGTCGAGTTTATGTCAAATTTAAAGAACGATACTTATTTACGAGCATTGCTTGGTAAACCTGTAGAATATACACCTGTGTGGATGATGCGTCAGGCAGGGCGTTACCTCCCTGAATATCAAGAAACCCGTAAAGATGCTGGTGACTTTATGTCATTATGTCGTAATACCGAACTGGCAACCGAAGTGACTTTACAACCACTGCGTCGCTACCCATTAGATGCGGCGATTCTATTTAGTGATATTCTAACCATCCCTGATGCGATGGGGCTAGGGCTTTACTTTGAAACCGGTGAAGGGCCTAAGTTTGAACGTCCAATTACCTGTGCCGCTGATGTAAAAAAAATTGGCTTACCCGATCCAGAAGGTGAACTTAAATACGTCATGGATGCGGTCCGCTCTATTCGAAAAGCGCTTGATGGCAGTGTTCCTTTAATTGGTTTTTCTGGAAGTCCTTGGACACTAGCGACCTACATGGTTGAAGGTGGCAGTTCAAAAGGCTTTACAAAAATTAAGAAAATGATGTTTGCAGAGCCGCAAACGCTTCATTTGTTGTTAGATAAATTAGCCGATTCAGTTATTGAGTACCTAAATGCACAAATTGCCGCTGGTGCGCAGTCGGTTATGGTGTTTGATACCTGGGGAGGCGTACTTTCTCCAGCTATGTATAAAGAATTCTCTCTGCAGTATATGGCGAAAATCGTTGACGGTTTAAATCGTCAAAATGAAGGTCGTAAAGTCCCGGTCACTTTGTTTACTAAAAATGGTGGCATGTGGTTAGAAGATATAGCGGCAACAGGTTGTGATGCGGTGGGGCTAGACTGGACCATTAATATTGAAGATGCGGTTAAACGCGTCGGCGATAAAGTTGCATTACAAGGTAATATGGACCCATCGATGCTCTACGCACCGAAAGAGCGCATTGAGTCAGAAGTACAACGAATTTTGACCGGTTTTGGTGATAAAGGCACAGGCCATGTATTTAATTTAGGCCATGGCATTCACCCAGACGTCGATCCGAAGCATGCTGGTTACTTTATTGATGCGGTGCATAAATTTAGTAAACCATTTCATCAAAAGTAAGAGCATATACTATATGAAAGGCAGTCACTGACTGCCTTTTTTATTGCCCAAGAGTACGCCTTATCTCGCCAGTTTGAATTGCCCATCTTCTCTCTTTTTCTGTGTGTTATAAAACTAGCCAGCCTTTTGATCTATAACAAGAAAGCTGCCTTAATTTGTCTCCCAACAAGGGTTCTATGTTAGTTTAACAGGCAAGGCCTTTAGAGGCTCATTGATGCAACTAGGTTGGTCGTTATACGCACCCGTTTGCTGGCTTTGGCGTGGCAGCAGTCACAGTTTTTGTAGCTTAAAATATGTTAAAGATTTTCTTTATTCACCTTGTTTTTTTGGGACTTGTATTGCCATTGCAGGCTCAAGAACTGAACAATCACATTCAGCCACAGGCATCCGCTGAGGATAACTTTTTGTTGACTGAATTTAACCTTGGGGCTCACGCTCTAGGGTTTAAAGCCGAAAACCAAGAAGCCGAGCAACCCATACAATCCACCGATTTTAGTTCAGGTTACGGTTTCGACTTTAGTACCACCTTAGACTACGACGTTGACTTGCGTTTAAGCCACAGAAACATTGAGTATAATGACTTTAGACATGTTGATGTTATACATCAAGAGATGATGACATCAGTTGAGCTACTCAATCACTTTACCATTATTCCGGTTTATGCGGTTGCGGGCGTTAACCACTTCGAATTTGAAGACAGTCAGTTTTCATTAAATCTTGGGGTCGGGTATCGTTTTGCGATGACAGAACATTTGTCATCCTATGCTGAGAGTAAACTGTATTTTAATGTTGCCGATAACCATTCCTTTTTCATCGCCAACATTGGCTTAACGTACACGTTTTCTCCGCGTAAGCCACAACCAATTTTTTTACCCAAAGAGCGCAACAATAGTGCTTTATTAGTCAGCCAAACTGCGCAGGCAAAAAAAAGCCAAGGCGATGACCAAGTCGTGGCTAAATATCCCCTCGTTGAGCGGTTTGACAATTGCATCACGACAGAGAACGCTCTTAAGAAGAACGTGGTAGAACTTTATTTTTTAGATGCTGACGACACGTTATCACAAGTAAGCAGCAAGAAATTGTCTTGTATTGGCCGATTATTGAAGCAACAGCAAAATACTAAGTTGCTACTTGAAGGGCATTTTCACCACGATGACACCCCAACATTAAATTTATATATGCCAAGGCAAAGAGCTCTGGTTGCGAAAAAATATTTAATGCAAGAATTTGATATTGCGAGTGAGCGTTTGTTGATAAAACGCCAGGGTGAAAAACGACCAGAGCATGAATTGGATAATAATCTACAACCGCCACGCGTAACTTTGACCATAGAAGTATTTTATTAAAGGCTAAATTATTTTAACAATTGTGACCAAGATTTAATCTAGTTCAAATATTTAACCTCATTTATTTGGCATTATATAAAAAATAATAATGCCAAATAAATCGTCAGTAAGTAGTTAACGCATATGAATGTCGTCGCTTTCGTTAAGTTTTTTTTCGGAATTTTACTATTCACCATTACCGCCTGTTCAAACTTATACCTGGTAAAAGATGATCTAGTGCTGCAAGTTGTTGAGCCTTATTTAGACTTGCGTCTAGCACCTAGCAGTGACAGCGACGTGTTTTATAGCATTGAGCAGCAACAACCTTTTCAGGTTTTTGATGCAAGCAAAGGTTTTTTTAAAATTAGGACGCTTAATGGTCATGTTGGTTGGATAAGCGCTACCGAGTTACTGAAGGCTCGTGGCTTGGAAAATCAAACGATAACGATAGATAAATTTGGTCATCTGCAAGTTATTAGTGACTAATCAAGAAGCATGTTGAAATGGTTTCAGGCTTAGGGCGTCATTAAGAAGTATTAGGGGAATTAGGGTGAACTTTGTATACAGGCGAGCAATAATCGTAGGCCTGACGTTATTTTTATGTATGCAGCCCCCACTTTTGCCATTAGCGCATGGGGCTAATGCCTCTTTGCCATTAACCACCCTTAAATCGGATATGCTCACCTTGGGGCGCAAGCTTATTGAGGTGGAACAAGACCTTCTGTATCCACAGTCTTCTCGTTTGGTTTTATATTTGTCTAATCAAGCTCCTGCTCAAATCGACTTGTATCATATAAAAGTGGTTATCGACGGTATACCGGTGTTTGAAAAAAGCTTTTATGATCAAGAAGTGGTCGCACTCGATAATGGTGGTGCGCAACGCTTCTTTATCGGGAATGTGGCCTCTGGAGAGCATCTAATTACGGTGTTTTTTAGCGGTACCCAAAACGAACGAACGATTAAAAGAGGTTTAAAAGCGCAGTTTAAAAAAACAAAATACGAAAAATTACTGCATCTACAAGCATTCGAAAATGACTCCGATTTACTTGAATTCGTCATCAGGGAAGTATAGTCATTATGTGGCAAGGAAGAGGGCTAAAGGGCCATTTCAGCAAATTGTCGGCTTTATTAACTACCTCAGTACTTCTGATGACCTCTCTTTTTGCTGATGCTGTTACAAAAGAGAATGAGCCTTTAGCCACTTATCAAGCGACCGTTATGGATGCAGTCGCTAAAAATGAATATTTGCAGGGCAACTATTTTTCCGCATTGGTTGAATTTGAGATTGCTAAGCGCTACAGGCAAGTGCCAACAACCAACGAGTACGCTCAACTAGAGCTTGAATTACTGGCTTATTTCGGTATGCATGAACAAGCCTATCAAGTCTTATTAGAGCAAAACTTAATACCATCGCTTGCTCAAGAAAACAGCTCGACATTACAGCAATTGGTTGTTGAGCTATTTGCTCAGGGGCATGATCAATTGACTTTTCAATTATTGGATAGGTTGCGTAAAAATGTTCCTCAGCTGTTTAACAGTCAGCTACAGTATATTGCTGTTCAATTGAATTTACGGGCGAATGAACTAAGCCAAGCTAAACAACAGTTATCGCTTTTTAAGGAACACGATACTTACTTTTTTGCTTCACATTTTTCCTTAGCACAGCATTTATTATCTCGTAACAAACAAGCGGCTATTGAACACTTATCGTATATAAGCGCTAGGCTCAACGCCAATGATCCTAAACTGTTAGCTGCGCTAGCCGATAAAGCGAATGTATTACTGGCTTTTACTTACTTACAAAGCGAAGAATATGCATTGGCTAAATCGGCCTTTTCTCGGGTAGGACTAGACGGTCGGGAAAGTCAACTGGCCTTATTAGGGCTAGGCTGGTTACACTTTCAGCAGCAAGACTTAGCAACAGCCATTACCATTTGGCAGACGCTGTTAAATCAACCAGACGACTCAGCTTATAAACGAGAGGCCTATGTTGCTATTGCTTATGCCTTTGAGCAATTGAACATGCCCGAGCAGTCCATTCATGCCTATCAATCTAGTTTAGATTATTTTAGTCAGCAGCAAAGATTTATTGATGAAACCTTGATTAAAGTAACAGAGCCTTCCTTTTTGCCAACAATGTATGACTTTCATCCCATTATTGCCGCCAAAGTAGCGTCTTATCAGCCCATAAAAGGTTTAGGGTTTGACATCATATTAAGTCCTCATTTAGGGATTGCTGAACCGGTTAGGGCACCAGAATTTAGCAAGCACTTAGCGCAAATAAATGAACTTAAAAACATGCTTAGGTATTTGCAAAGCCTTCAACACCAACTGGCTCAACTTGCGGTGCGGATTTATCAGCATGGGGGGTTACCAAGCCCTAGTTTAGAACGCTCGTTTCGCCACGATTATTTACAAGCACTCAGACAAAGTGCACTGCAAATGAGTCAAGAAAAAACCGTCGATAAAACCAGTTTAAATAACATTAAAGGTTTGATCGCTGAAATAAGGCAACAATCAAAAACCCCGTTAAATGACATTGCAATGCAAATTAATGCCAAGACACAACAGTTGCAACAGCGACTTGTTGAGCAACAACTAGCGGCAACCGGCTTATTAACCAACTCGCTAAACCAGCAAAAGAAAGAGCTAAATTACTACCAACAGTACGCCAGTATGGCGCTACTACAGTTACAGCAAGCACAGCTTATTGGTGACCATCAAGCTCCCGGTAGTTTAGGGCAAAAAAACACCGTGGTGAGTGAATAACATGAGCCATAAACCTTATACCGCTATCTTCTTATTTTATCTCGGGTTGGTTTTATCTGGTTGCGCCAACAACAAAACCATAAACGAGTTAGAACTTAAGCCAAAGATCCAATTGGCTAGAGCTAAAAGCAGTAGTGAACCTGTCTATTTTCAACAGCTTGTTGAAAACTATCGTACGCTTTTTGATAACGTTGAAAGCCAAGAACAGCGTGTTCGATTGATTAACGGATTTACTAAATTGCTGGTTTCCCAGCTTCAAATGCTCCAACAAAAGTCAGCGCTTAGCCCTAAACAAAAGCAGCAGTTAGTGAAGACTGCAACACAACTTGAGTCGTTCCTATCTACCTCTGATGACTTTAACGAACAGGATCAAGTGTTGTATCAGTTGGCTCGAGTGTATGATGGTATTGATGAAGTCGAATTAAGTTTTAATACCCTTGCACGCTTAATTGAGCAATACCCCAATAGTCCTTACCTTATTGAAGCCAAATATCGACGCGCTGAAATTTTATTTTTTGATGGTGATTATCAACAAGCCGTCGATATATTCAAGCAAGTGTTACTGGCAAAGCCGAATCAACAATATCACTTGATGACAACCTACATGTTGGCTTGGAGTCATTTCAAGTTAGCCGAGTATCAACAGTCATTAACCCTTTTTACGGATGTGTTAGATTTTACGACGCTTAATCAATTATCTGAGCCGGTGAAAGATATTCCCAGTTTAGTTGCTCAAATGGCCACAAGAAATAAGGCCTTTACCGAAGAATCTTTTACCATGATGTCCTATATGTTTGCATTACTTGATGGTGTGGACTCGATAAATCATTTTTTTCAGCAAAATAAAGCACCATATAGCGACCTCAGTTATCAAGCATTAGCGACCTATTATTTACAGGAAAGAAGATACAGCGACAGCGTTTTAGTGTATCAAAACCTAATCGAAAATAACCGTCTAAACCCTGAAAATATTGTTTATGAACTTGCCATTTTAGATCTTTTGGAACAAGCGGGGTATTCAGAGCAACTGTATAATCAACGGGCTTATTTTGTTGAGCATTATGCAATGGGACAACCCTATTGGCAGGCGTCGGCATCAAGCTATAAAACTCAGGCTTTTAATAAAATAAAAGACATCGTTTTTACCTTAGCGACAGAGCAGTTTGAGCAAGCTCAGGCGATGGCCAATCAGCTCGGAGATAAAGCCTCAATGCAACAACTCAATGCGTTGTTTGCAAAGGCCATTTATTGGAATAAACAATACACTCAACGCTACGAAAATGATCGGCACTATGAGCAAAGCTTGTTGCGTCTTGGGCACAGCTACGCGGCATCTGGCGACTTTAAGTTAGCTGAAAAAGCGTATCAACGCTTAGCCTATTCTGACATCACTGCAGACACCAATATAGACCACAAAAATGGCACACGGGTTCGCTCACAAGCGTCTAGCGATGCTGCGTATGCTTTAATCACGTTGTATCAAAGGTGGCAAGAGGCAGCGTTGAATAACACTAAGGTGATTGCTCAACAGATTGATGCCAAAAAGCGCTTTATTCAGCGGTATTTCTTTGATGTCAGAGCATTAGCGGTGCAAATCAGTCTAGCCCAGCAATACTTTCAGCTCAGTCGTTATCCTGAGGTCATTGTCAGTGTCGATAATATTTTTCAACCACCATATGGCCAACCTGCTCCGTTAACCAAAAGACAGCAATTAACCTTATGGTTAATTCTCGCAGACAGTCATTTTGCTTTAAACCAGTATGCCCAAGCCGAGCAAAAATATGCAAAAGCACTGACTCTAGTTAATCAAGATTCAGACCAATATAAACCTTTAAGGGCCGCTTTTTTACGGGCTATTTATAAACAAGGTGAGCAAAGTTTGGCGCAAGTCGACTCTTCGAGTGGTAAGCTAAAAACCCGCTTCAGGCAACAAAGTATTGCGCATTTCAAGCGTTTCTTAACCATGAGTTACGAAGGCTCTCTTACACTTACTGCGCGTTATGAGTTGGCCATGTTGTATATTCAGCAACAAGCTTGGACACACGCTATTCCTTATTTACAGCAACTGGTCAAAACTCCCAATAGCCCATGGCAGCAAACCGATGCACAAATTAAGCTCGCTTATGCGTTTGAACAAAATAACCAGCTAGAGCAAGCGGCCACCTTATATGCAACTATTTGGCAAACGCACCCTAGAAGTGAGCAGACTCAAACCATGTTATGGCAAGCGGCCACTTTGTTTGAGAAGCTTAATAACATTGAAGAGGCTCGAATAGCGTATCGAAGTTACGCCAATAATTACCCTATGCCACTGGCAAAAACGATGGCGGCTCAGTTTAAATTAAGTCAAATATATCAGCGTAATGGTGAATTGGGTAAACAAAAGTTTTGGCTGCAAAAGCTTGTCGAATCGAATAAACAAGCTGGCAATCAAAGCACCGAACGTTCACGTTATTTAGCCTCGATGGCGCTAAAAGTCTTTGCCGATGAGAGTATGGCAAGATTTAATTCCATTAAACTGATCCAGCCCTTTGAACAAAAGTTACAACAAAAACAGCAATCAATGGCATCAGCCTTGCAGGGCTACAGTGATATTTTGGCCTTAGCCGTGGATGAGTACGCAACGGATGCCAATTTTAATATGGCCGAAATCTATCGAACTTTTGCCAAAGATTTACTCAATTCAGAACGACCTAATGGATTATCAGAGCTGGAGCTTCAAGAATACGAATTTATGCTAGAAGAGCAAGCTTACCCCTTTGAAGAAAAGGCGATTGAGTTGCACGAATTAAATGTGAAGCGCATTTCAACAGGCCTAGATCCAAATATCGAACAGTCGCTTTCAATATTGGCGCAGTTGTTACCCGTTAGATACTTTAAAAAAGAGCAATTAGAACAAGATTATGCAGACATTCATTAATAGAATATCGGATACCAAACGATGGTGCTTGTCCTTTAGTATCGCCGCGTTGCTTAGTGCGTGTGTTAGCACAGGCAATCAGAGTTCGGTGCCAAATGATAGCAAGCGCTCTGATCCGATAGAGCAAGCAAGCGCTAAAACACAAACCAATACCTTGTTAACAGAACCATCTTCTAGAAACAGTGCGCAAGCGCTTGAACAAAACAAAGAAATCAACCGTTACAAGGCCCAAAAAGTATGGGTTTTGCCAGCAGTGCGCGCTCAAATACATTTGGCGATTAGACATAAGCAACAAGGCAAGCTTGAACAAGCCGAGCAGTTGTTTACTCGATTGATAGCGCAAAATCCAAACTTATCTGGGTTATATGTCCACTTGGGGGACATTAAAAAGAGGCAAGATAAACGTAATGATGCGCTGGGTTTTTATCAACAGGCCGTAAGAGTCAATGGCTTGAATTATGTGGCGCAAAACCGATTGGCGACATTATATCGACAAACGGGAGACTTTTCATTGGCCAAACAGCACTATTTATTGGCATTAAAAAGTTGGCCAGACTATGCCTTAGCCCATCGTAATTTGGGCATTTTATATGATCTCTATTTACAACAAAAAACGCAGGCACTGGCGCATTACAAGCGGTATTTGGACCTCAGCGTAGAACAAGACAAGAGCGTGCAATATTGGATTAAAGATTTATCACGCCAACTTAAACAACAAGAGAGTAAGTCGTAATGATGCTCAGCAAAAGTTTAGTGCT
The DNA here is from genome assembly GCF_041410465.1 of Thalassotalea sp. 273M-4. NCBI lineage: Bacteria > Pseudomonadati > Pseudomonadota > Gammaproteobacteria > Alteromonadales > Colwelliaceae > Thalassotalea > Thalassotalea aquiviva. The sequence goes on along the minus strand of NZ_CP166961.1, from coordinate 2,841,093 downwards.
TGTCTTATTTTTGTCGGTATTTATCCGGCCTGTTTTTGCCCAGGAAAAACAAGAAGGTGGCCCTGCAACCGACAATAACGCTAAAAAAATGACCGTGTTAGCGGAAATTGAGAGCGAATATGTTGCTATTCATCATGAGCCACAAATTCGTGCGGCTTTGAGCTGGCAACAATTAAAGCCAATGCCGTTAACCACCGAGTTAAAGTCACTGCAGTTGGATAAAGCCAAAAAACCAGTTTCTATAGAACACCTTGAGCGCGAAGCATATTTTGAGCGCGCAAATACGTTAAAATCAGCGAGAGAAGAGAAGTAAAATGTTAGACAATATTGTTCGTTTTTTTCAAGAAGGCGGCGCCTTCATGTTACCCATTGCCGTTGTTTTATTCACCGGTGTTGCTATCGCTATTGAACGGGCAATTTTCTTGTTTCAGGAAAAGCGTAAGGTTAATGCCTCATTAGATATCATTGAACCTATCTTATCTAAAAGAGATTTTCATGCTTTAGCCAATCTTGAACACCCATCACTTATGTCAAAAGTATTGGTAAGTGGGGCAAAAAGTTGGCAACAACAACAAGATAAAGATCATATTGAATCGGTGATGCACGAAGCATTAATTGAAAGTATGCCAAGGTTAGAAAAACGAACGCCTTATTTATCTATCCTCGCTAATATTTCCACTTTGCTTGGATTACTTGGGACCATTTTAGGTCTAATCGCGGCCTTCTCTGCCATTGCCAGTGCGAATCCTGCCGAGAAGGCGTCGCTATTGTCACAGTCCATTTCAGTGGCAATGAACACTACCGCGTTTGGCTTAATATCGGCTATTCCTTTACTGATGCTGCATTCCATGTTGCAAACCAAAACCGCCGAGTTGGTCAGTCACCTGCATGTAGCCAGTGTTAAAGTTTTTAATACGCTAACAAAAAAATAGTGCCGTTGAAATAATCAGAACATAGAGATGAAAAAACCTAAAGTAAGTCAGTTTGAAGCCGAGCTCGATATCACCTCATTTTTGAACTTGATGGTGGTATTGGTGCCTGTACTTTTAGTCATGATGGTGTCTTCGCACCTAAGCGTGTTTAATATTCAATTACCAACATCTGAGTGGTCTTTACCCCCACTGTCAATAGAGCAACAGCAGCAGCCGATTGATTTGGTGGTGCGAGAACAGTCGATTTATGTTTTTTATCCACAAGATAATTTACTTGTCGAGATAGAAAAAAAACAACACAAGTACGATTATCAAACCTTAATCACGACCTTAAAGTCGCTAAAAGTCATGCTGTTAGAACAAGGCGTTGATAAAAAAGACATTGTGTTATCACTCGAGCCTGACATTGACTATCAAACCATTATTACCTTAATGGAAAAAACACGTTCATACCCAGCCGTGGTCGCGGCATCTTTGGTAGACGCCGAGCTATTTCCCAATGTGGTATTAAAAGACGCGCCTTTATTACGTTCAGTGGCCGGCCCGAAAATTACAGCGCCATTAGGAATTGTTCATGAGTAAGTTAATAAAGTTTGAGCAAGGGTATTTTAGCAAAACCTCGCAACCCACACGTTTGTCACTGGTCTCTTTAATGGATATTTTTACTATTTTAGTCTTTTTCTTACTGGTGAATTCGTCTCAAGTGCAGGTTTTACAAAAGCATGACGCCATAGAGCTACCAAGCTCACATATTAATGCCGTGGCAAAAGATAACCTTAATATTACCCTCACCAAGAATGAGCTGTTACTGCAAGGCAAAAAACTTATCAGTATTAAAGATATTGTTCCTGAAGCTGAATTTATCGAGTCACTAACTAAGGCGCTTAATGAACATAAACAACAACTTGATTTGGTATCAAAAAACAATGATGAGGCTCTAGCCATTAATATTTTAGCCGATAAAAACACCCCATATAACCTGCTAAAGCGGGTAATGAATACATCGGCTGACAGTGGTTTTGCGGATATTTCTCTGGCCGTAGAAAAATTATACCCAGCGGATGTAAGTAGCCCTCAATACAGGGCAGGGGACAGCCGTGATTGAAGATAACGACATTTCATTGCGCATAAAGCAAGATGAAAACAAGCGCCTTAAGTGGATAGTGTTATTATTGCTTTGTTTTACTTTGCCGTTTTTTGGCTATGTTTGCTTTGTTGATTTGCCTAAGCAGCTACAGCCCATAAAGACAAAGCCGGTGACGCAGTTTGTACGCATACAGAAAACCGAACAGCCTGATCCTAAGCCTAAACGCCCTTCATCAAACATAGAGCAAGGGGGGACGAGCGAAGCAGAAACACCTCAACTGAAATCGGCTAATGCTTTGGCTATGGCGCGTAAAAGGGCGAAAAATTCGGGGCTGTTAGCTCTTAGTAATCAATTATCGGGATTAAAAGATGCCGTTGAACTTAACAAACTAACGCCAAATGTCGCCCTAAATGCACCATCGACAACCGCCAATCCAATGCCTTTTGAACAACCAGACTCTGATGTAAATCAGCACCAACAAATACTGAGCCAAGTAGCGACTCAGCGGATGCACAAACCATTAACTAACAGCACTGTTAACACCCAAGGCAAAAGACTCAGTGATGAGCTTAATATTGTCGATGTTGAACACGATTTAACTCTCAAAAAGCAGTATCCACTGGTGTCACAAACTGATCGTGTAGGGAGTGACTTAAGTGCGCCATCAACGCCAATTGAGAGCAAGAACACGGCGCCAGTTGAGAGTCGAAGCGTGGATTCTATTAGACTTATTTTGGATAAAAACAAAGGCGCTCTGTATAGCATTTATCGCCGAGCTTTACGTAAAAAGCCCGATATTGAAGGCAAGTTTACTGTCAACCTTGAAATTTCGGCGCAAGGCCAAGTGAGCTTGGCCAACATGTTGGTCAGTGAATTAAATTTTGCAGAGTTAGAAAATAAATTGATCCGACGAATAAAGTTAATCCAATTTGGGCAAAAAGGCACCGAGTCGGTTCGAATAAATTATACCTTTAACTTTATGACCATCAGCTAGTCGATGGAAATAAGTTAACCATAGATTAAATATTGATAAGTTATTTTAACTCATTGATTTATCGCATTTTATTGTTTTTTGGTGATGGCGCTGGTTGATTTCAATCAAGGGCTAAAAATCCAAGTGAGGCTATAATTTGACCTCACTTGAATGGGGGGGCCATGAAAAATACAATTATATATTCTTGCACCAGTATTAACGCTTGTGCTTGGAAGTGCCGACACGGTCAAATCGGTCAAAGTATTGCAAAATCAATGGATAAAGATAATTTTGGTCAACTGCTAAAAATTGATAACGTGTCGATTCAGCAAGCCCACATTGATGGTAATCCGGTAGTTGCTATTGATGGTTGTACCCAAGGCTGTGCCCTAAGTGCGATCAACGCGCATCAATTTCAACCTAAATTTTATATTAATCTAAGTAATTTTGATGCTGAGATCGTCGATAACTGGGGCACATCATTATTGGATAATTTTGTTTTGTTAAAGACCATTTATCAGTCTTTAGATGAGCAAGGCTTTTCATTTCAATAACATAAAATCGTAAGTCAGGCTAAACGTGTGGGTTCAGCCTGATGTGCAATCTACAGTATGGATCATTGTTTTATCTTATTTTGTTTGCTCGCGTGTGTGTTGAATAAATTGGGCTAAATTGTCAATGAGCACATGCACATACGTTGGTAAGTCATCTAATTCGACTGCATCGATTAAATTTTTTAGCTCTAAACCAAGTTCGGTGTCCCCTTCAATTAAAAGTCTGCGCTGAAAAAACATAGAATCAGGATCTTCTTTACGCCCTGCAATTAGAAGAAGGTCATCACCGGTCGCCCGAAATACCACTTCGGGCTGTATTGTGCCATCTGCTGGCGCCATTTCTAATTGACGGTGGTTAAAGCTTAGCAGCCAGTGCAAATTTAAATCAAAAATCGATATTTTTACCCAACGATGCTCAAGAAAGTCAAAATCGCCGTCTTCAATAGCGTCTTTAAAAATGGCGGACAACAGTTTCAAAACAATCAGTTTTTGTACCTTAAAAGGTACTAAATTCAGCGCCGGACGAATGACCGTCGGTAAGTGATTTACGATATTGGTTCTAAAGGGCAAAGGCAATCTTAGCAGCGGGTTATGGATCGTCACGACACACATCCTAAATAGGTTATAAAAGCTCATATCATAACTAGGTTGGCAAATTAAACTTCTAATTAGATCAAGTTCGCATCGATTGCTTCGTTTAATTCCTAGGCAATTTAATTTAAATCAATGTGTCGATGTTTTGACTTATTAGAATGCTGGTCAAAATATTATTATTAATCAGAAAAGAATAAAAAGTATCATGGAATTGCTTTGTCCTGCGGGGAACCTGCCTGCGTTAAAAACGGCCATAGATAATGGCGCTGATGCTGTCTACATCGGCATGAAGGATGACACCAATGCGCGTCATTTCGCGGGCTTGAATTTTAATGGCAAAAAGCTACAAAAAGCGGCGGATTATGTCCATCTGCATGGGAAAAAGTTACACGTTGCAATCAATACTTTTGCCCATCCTAATGGCACCTTGCGCTGGCGCCAAGCGGTTGATGATGCCGTAGCCATTGGCGCGGATGCTTTGATTGTGGCCGATATTGGGGTGCTTGATTATGCGGCCAACAAATACCCAGATATTGAACTGCATGTATCGGTGCAAGCGTCCACCACCAACATTGAAGCCATTAACTTTTATAAACAGAACTTTGAGGTAAAACGAGTGGTTCTACCTAGAGTTTTGTCGGTTCAGCAAGTTCGACAGCTTGCGAAAAACTCTCCAGTGGCATTGGAGGTTTTCGCTTTTGGTAGTTTGTGTATTATGGCTGAAGGGCGGTGTTATTTGTCGTCTTATTTAACAGGCGAATCGCCCAATACCGTGGGTGCTTGTTCACCGGCGAAATTTGTTCGCTGGCAAGAAACCCAAGACGGTTTGGAAAGTCGTCTAAACGATGTGTTAATCGATCGCTATCAAGCCGATGAAAATGCTGGTTATCCGACTTTATGTAAAGGCCGTTTTGATGTTGGTGGGCACACGTATCATGCACTTGAAGAACCGGTGAGCTTAAATACCCTTGAGCTTTTACCTGACTTAGCCAAAATGGGCATCGCATCGGTCAAAATTGAAGGTCGCCAGCGCAGTCCAGCTTATGTTGAACAAATCGCTCGTATCTGGCGAGCAGCTATCGACAGGTATCATCAGGATCCTAAATCGTATCAAGTCAGTGACCATTGGATGCAGGGGCTGTCTGGCTTATCAGAAGGTACTCAAACCACATTGGGTGCATATCATCGAAAATGGCAATAATGCGCTAATCTCAAACGGGTAACAATCATGAAATTATCATTAGGTGCTGGTCAGTTTTTTTGGCCAGCGAAGCAGGTTGAACATTTTTATCAACAGGCGATGGAAAGCGAAGCCGATATTATTTATCTCGGCGAAACGGTTTGTTCAAAACGTCGTGAACTTAAAGCCGGACAATGGTTAGCGTTAGCAAAAGAAGTGGCCAAAAGTGGTAAACAGGTGGTCGTTTCTACAATGGCGTTACTGGAATCGTCAGCCGAAGTAAAGATCATGCGCAGTCTTTGCGATAACGGCGAATTACTGGTTGAGGCGAACGACTTAAGCGGGGTGCAAATAATGGCCGAATTAAAGCGCCCTTTTGTCCTTGGACCGGCCATTAATTGCTATAACCTAGAAACCCTTAAAGTGTTTTTAAAGCAAGGTATGAAGCGATGGGTTATGCCCGTGGAACTGTCTGGCGATTGGCTGCAACAGGTCTTGCAACAAGCTGAAGATGAAGGCATACGCGATCTCTTTGAAAGTGAAGTATTTGCCTACGGTCATCTTCCTTTGGCTTATTCTGCTCGTTGTTTTACCGCACGCTCTGAAAACCGAGAGAAAGACGATTGCCAATACTGTTGTATTAATTATCCTCAAGGACGCTCGTTAAAAAGTCGCGAGGGCCAACAGGTATTTGTGCTTAATGGCATCCAAACCATGTCAGGTTATCAATATAATTTAATTAATGATTTAACCAGTATGGCCAATGTTGGCGTTGATATTGTTCGAATCAGCCCTGACAACGACAATGCACTGTGGCAGTTATCGCAATTTAAACAACAGTTACAAAATCCCGAAAATCTAACTCTCGCAGACAACCAGTGTAATGGTTATTGGCATAAAATATCGGGTATGCATTCGGTTTAAGCATCGGCTAAACACTGAGCTGAGATCAACCCTTATCTGGGACGTAACGTTTTGTTGCAAATGTTGAATAATTGTCAAAATAAGTAAATAGATCTAGATCAACCAAGTTCCAACCAAGATAAGATAGCATTGTATCTAGAATTTAACAGATAACATCAGCATAGGGCTGATGTTGCAAATTTTAGAAGCGCAAAATATTGTCACAGCCTAATACGCCATTAATCGAAGTTTCTGATCTTACCTGTATTAGGGAAGATCGGATCCTGTTTGAGCACTTGAATTTTGCCATCAGCTCTGGCGATATCGTTCAAATCGAAGGTCCAAACGGGGCTGGTAAAACAAGTTTGTTGCGTATCCTTTCGGGATTGGCGTCACCATTTGATGGCAAAGTGCTGTTTAATAATGAAGTCATTAACGATTGTCGCGAATATTTTCATCAAAATTTGGTTTATTTAGGGCATCTTCCTGGGGTCAAAGGCGAAATGTCTGCCCAGGAAAACTTAGAGTTTAATCTTGCCTTACACGGTATTGATGCAGAACAAGCTGAGCAAAGATTATCAGACGTCAACCTTTACGGCTTTGAAGACAGTTTAGCGTCGCATTTAAGTGCGGGTCAGCATCGACGAATTGCATTGGCAAGATTGTTTTCAGCAACGGCACCCGTATGGATTTTAGATGAACCTTTTACTGCCATTGATAAAGCCGGAGTTCAGCGTCTAGAACAACTTTTTGTCGAGCATGCAAAACGTGGTGGATGCGTTATTTTAACAACCCATCAAGATTTATCTATTAGTGCTGAAAAAATTAAAAAAATCAGTCTTGAATATCGCTTGTTTTAGGAAGTCGAGATCTTATGTTAGAAAAAAACTTATCATATCGCGCCGTTTTCAAGCTGATATTAATGCGAGATCTTACCATTGCCTTGCGCCATCGTGATGACATCGTGAATCCCTTATTGTTTTTCATCATTGTGGTGTCACTGTTTCCGCTTGGTATCGGCCCTGAAACCAATACATTAACCCGAATTGCACCAGGCATTATTTGGGTTGCGGCGCTATTAGCGAATTTATTGTCATTGGATCGCTTGTTTAAGTCCGATCACCTTGATGGGTCTTTGGAGCAAATGTTATTAAGTCCGCACCCGGTGTTTGTGGTGGTGCTGGCAAAAGTATTTGCGCATTGGTTGATCACCGGTTTACCGTTAATTTTGGTTGCTCCTTTGCTGGCGGTTATGTTGCATTTACACGAATTAAGTTATGGGGCGTTAATCTTGACCTTGTTGTTAGGTACCCCGGTACTAAGTTTGCTTGGCGCTATTGGCGTGGCGTTAACCGTAGGTATTAAAAAAGGCGGTGTGTTACTGAGTTTGCTTATTCTGCCGTTATATATTCCGGTGTTAATTTTTGCTACCAGTGCCATAGACACCGCAGCAATGAACATGCCTTATAACGGTCAATTAGCGATCATTGCGGCCCTGTTTTTTGGTTCATTAACATTAGCCCCATTTGCTGTCGGGGCGGCTTTAAGAGTGAGTACTAACTAATGTGGAAATGGTTACACCCATATGCAAATCCAGAAGTGTCATATCACTTCTCAAATAAACTAACCCCATGGTTCACCCTCTTGGCAGCTACTCTGTTGAGTATCGGGATAGTCTGGGCACTAGCTTTTGTCCCAGCCGATTATCAACAAGGTGACAGTTTTAGGATCTTTTACTTGCATGTCCCTGCCGCCATGTTATCGATGGGGATTTATGTCAGTATTGCGATTTTGGCTTTTACCAGCTTGGTTTGGCAGTTTAAGTTAGCCAACGCTTCTGCTGCAGCGTTAGCACCAATTGGCGCGATATTTACCGCGATTGCCTTATTTACTGGCGCCGCATGGGGAAAACCTATGTGGGGGACATGGTGGATTTGGGATGCTCGCTTAACCTCTGAATTGATTTTACTGTTTTTATATTTGGGCATTATTGCTTTAGACAATGCCTTTGAAGATAAAATCTTAGCTGGTAAGGCTGCCAGTATTTTAGCCATTGTTGGGGTTATCAACATTCCAATTATTCATTACTCGGTTGAATGGTGGAATACCCTACATCAAGGTGCCACGGTCAGTAAATTCGACAAACCATCAATGTCAGCAGAAATGCTCTGGCCGTTCTTAGTGTGTTTACTTGGGTTTTCATTCTTGGTTGGTGCGATTGCCTGCAAACGTTTTTGTAATGAAGTGTTAACGCGCAATAGTATGCGTCCATGGGTACGCGCTCTTGCCACAGAACAGGAGTCAAAATAATGCAATTTGAAACGTTCACTGACTTTATCAATATGGGTGGTTACGGGTTTTACGTCTGGTTATCGTATGGAGTATCCGCGACCTTGCTTATTTTGTTAATTCTAAATGGCAAGTCAAAACACCAAGCAATCATCGATAAAATAGCCAAACAACAAACCCGAGAAAATAAATTGCGTAAACGTTCACAACAGCAAACCCAAGGTTTGCAAGAACAACTTGGAGAATAGCTTGATGAATCCTCGTAGAAAAAAAAGGTTGACTATAGTCAGTTCAATATTAGTCGGATTGAGTGCCATCGCTGGGTTAACTTTATATGCCTTAAGCCAAAATATTGATTTGTTTTTTACTCCTACCGAAATTGTTGAAGGTAAGGCGGATACCGGTATTAAACCTCAAATTGGTCAAAGAATTCGGGTTGGTGGGTTAGTTGTACCAGGCAGTGTCGAACGTGACGAAAATAGTCTTAAGGTTAGCTTTAAGCTGATGGATAAAGGCCCTATGGTTAAAGTCCAATACGATGGCATTTTACCGGATTTATTCCGTGAAGGTCAGGGCATCGTCGCAAATGGTACCTTAATTGGTAACAGTCTACTTGAAGCGTCCGAAGTGCTAGCAAAACATGATGAAAACTATATGCCTAAAGAAGTTGCTGAGGCGGTAGGGGAACACCATCAAAAGATAGAGTATACCCAAGAACAATTAAGCAACTAATTTGACTGGTGCGAATAAACCGTGAACGGCGTTATGTGGGCTGTCGATTCGCACTTTAGAACAACAGAGAATATGAAATGACTAAACAAACCCTAAGAATCGCGACTCGAAAAAGTGCCCTAGCGATGTGGCAGGCAGAATATGTAAAGGCTCGCTTAGAATTTTTTCACCCAGATTTAACGGTCGAACTATTGCCCATGGTGACCAAAGGGGACATTATTTTGGACTCGCCATTATCCAAAGTTGGTGGTAAGGGGTTGTTTGTTAAAGAGTTGGAAGTGGCCATGCTCGAAGGCCGTGCCGACATTGCCGTACATTCAATGAAAGATGTGCCGGTCGAGTTTCCAGATGGTTTAGGTCTTGAAGTGATCTGTGAGCGCGAAGATCCGCGTGATGCCTTTGTATCAAATACCATCAAAAGCTTTGCCGAACTCCCCCAAGGTGCCGTTGTAGGTACCTCAAGTTTGCGCCGTCAATGTCAAATTAAAGCTCTGCGTCCCGACCTTGACATCCGTGATCTGCGAGGCAATGTTAATACTCGTTTAGCGAAGTTAGATGATGGGCAATATGACGCCATTATTTTAGCCGCTGCCGGTTTAATTCGTTTGCAAATGGTCGACCGAATTCGTGAGTATATTGCGCCAGAAGTGATGTTACCGGCTAATGGTCAAGGTGCTGTTGGCATCGAGTGTCGAACAGATGATCAGCGAGTGAAAGCTTTATTAGCACCACTAGAACATAAAACAACGCGCTTACGAGTCCTCGCAGAGCGGGCAATGAACTGCGCTCTTGAAGGCGGATGTCAGGTGCCCATTGGCAGTTATGCAGTGATAGATGGAGAAGACATCGAACTTCGTGGTTTAGTGGGGGCTCCAGATGGAAGCGTTATTTTGCAGCAACAAATTACAGGTAAGGCCCTGCAGGGGGAAGAGCTTGGTAATGCATTGGCGCAACAACTGCTAAAAGACGGTGCGGATCAAATTTTAAAGCAAGTGTATCAAAACGAATTGGGGTCTATTTAGTCTGATCTAAACTGGCTTAGTACATACTTTAAGCCAGTGAACAAAACTAAAAATCGCGCTACAACGGCGGGTTTTAGTATCTTTAAAAAGCTTTTTAAGCATTTTATTAATCAACAAGAGAAGTAAACTATGAAAAAAATATTCATTGCATTAGCGCTAACAGGCGCCATGACCGGCACAGCTATGGCAGCGGACGTTGAAGCAGGTAAAGCAGCAGCTGCGAGCTGTGTTGCTTGTCACGGTGCAGAAGGTGTTTCAGCGATTCCAAATTACCCAAATCTTGCTGGTCAAAAAGAAGCGTACATTGCTAAGCAATTATCTGACTTTAAATCTGGTGCTCGTAAAGACCCAGTAATGTCGGGTATGGCGATGCCTCTTTCTGATGCCGATGTTGCTAACCTAGCCGCATACTACGCAAGCCTTAAGTAAGGTTATTGCTGGACAAAAAGGGAGTGATGGCAAGGCCATAATGACTCTCTTTTACCGAACATACATTTAAAATGCTATGCTTTGTCATGGCATTTTTTATGCCTTTCTTTTGATTGGTATGAATTAAATCTGCCTTACGCCTATGATGTCATCCCCATCCCATGACGTTTATTCACTAAGCTAAGAGCTCAAGCTTTTAGGTAAGGTATTGTTTGGCGGCCATAAAAAAGCCACCAACAATAGTTAGTGGCTCTGCGGTTATGAGCTGTTCTTGGTTTTAAGGTTTAGCTTTTTGAAATTTTGTCGACAAAGATAATTTGCTCAAAGGTTTTATCTAATGAGCTACTTTTAAAGTTTTTCATTACGGCGCCATCTTGCCAGCTAATCGTATCACCTGATTGTACACTGGTTTGTGGTGCCGCTAACCACACGTTGCCGGTGCTCATTGCAACTTCAATATAACTGTAACCTGCCGAGGCAATTACTTGCGCTACTTGGCCTGAGGTACTAGCGGTCGCTTGGTTTGGAGTGCCTTTAATGAAACCACCAACGAAATAAATTTCGTCAAAGGTGCGGTTTAATGAGCTACTGGTAAAGTTACTCATTTTTGAACCACCTTGCCATGAAATCGCATCACCGACTTTAGCACTGACCATAGGACCTGCAGCCCAAACATCATTACCTTGGATGTTCACTTTTACATAGGTGTAACCGCCACCAGCTAAAACTTCACTGATCACACCGCCAGTACTATTGCTTGCTGACGGTGCTGAAGTGCGTCGTTGAGTCGATGTCGTCATTTGCGTACTTGGATTGACAAACTGACTAACAAAAGAAATTTCTGGAAACGTTTGGTTAAGAGTTTTGCTGGTAAAGTTTCTCATCACAGTGCCATTATGCCAGCCAACTAAGTTACCTACTTCTAACGACGTTTCAGGGCCCGCTGCCCAAAATTCTTGCCCAGCTCGTGCAACCAGAACATAAGTATAACCACCGCCTGTTTTGATATCTTTGATAACACCACCTTGTAAGGCGCCAAGTTGTTGTTCTGTTGATTGAGTTGGCATTGGTGGGTGGTTTTCTGGCAGGGTAGATACTGCAGCTTGTTGAGTATTTTGCTCGGTTTGTTGCTCAGGAGCTTTTTCACAAGCCGTTAGCGCACCGATAAGTAAGGCTGGCGCAAGCAAATGTAATTTCTTAGGCATATTCGTTTCCAATAATTTTATTATGTTAAAAAGTTATGCAACGACTCATTGAATAAAATCTACGAGAAAAAGCATTAATAATATTTAGTATACTCATGCATCTAAGCTGATTTCATCAACGGCATATGACTATGTAGGGTTTGTTTGATCTAGGTCGTATTTTAAGCAAAACAAAGCACTAAGTAGAGCGAGTTGGTCAGCACTTAAGAGCGATAACACGGTAAAAGGTTTAATGGAAATAGGTGGGTAATTACAATTTTCCACGTTATAATGTCGCGATAAATTTCATCTAAAATCCTAGCAGTAAAGGTCGATAAGCATCATATGCAAGCAGTTTTTGAAAACAACAAAGCAATTTTGTCGGCTGTTTTAAAATTGGCTTTAATGTCACTACTGTTAGCGAACCTATTGGCTGTGTTTTTAGTTCTGTTGAAAATACCTGGCTTTACCCCTTCTTATGCGCAACAAATATTTAAGCCGTTTTTGGTTTATCACGTTAATTTGGCGATGTTATTCTGGGTTCCAATAATCAGTTGCTGGTTTGCCGGTTATTTATTTTCACTTAATCAATCGCGAATCAAACTAAGCATTGGCTTGAGCTTGTTGTCTTTCTTGTTGCTGTTTATCTCACTCTTTGACTTAAACAATCAGGTCAATCTGAATAACTATTTTCCAACAATTTCTAGCCCTTGGTTTCTTGGGGCTTTGGTTGTTCAATTAGTAGCTATCAGTGTTTTTTACAGTGCTATTCACTGGCAATGTAAGCAAAACCAAAGTGCTAAATATTTATTTCGTTGGGCGGTTTGGGCTTGGTGGTTATTTGTCGCTAGCTTGCTTGTTAATCTTATTCAACTTGATATCACAACAGCTAGTGCCGTTTATTTTGAGCAATTAATATGGGGGCCAGGTCATGTTCAGCAAGTGATGAACGCCTTATTAATTGCTGCATGTTGGTCTTGCTATTTAAAGGATAGCCGTTGTACTCAAGCGCTAAAAGCCACAGCGATTTTGGCCATCTTTACAACCGTGTTGACCCTTGGTATTGCACAGATAACAGATGATTTGTATCTAAAGCGGCAAGTGTTTACTTGGCAAATGAGCTATTTTAGCTGGTTGCCGATGTTGGTCGTTGCTTACTTACTTATAAAGCAAAGAGTGAAAAACCTATACTTACATTGCTCTTTAGTCTTGGCTGGCTGTGGGGTGATTGTTGGCGCCCTAATTACCCCAGGGATGTTAACAGTACCCGGTCATTATCACGGAATGACTGGCGCCTTTAATGTTGCCTTCTTTGCCCTAATCCTTCTAGCCTATCAATTTAACCCCAAAGGCAAAGCCGTTTGGCTGACCACGATTTACAGTCTCGCATTACTGATTTTGGTTTTCGGTTTGAGTTTGGCGGGGATGTTAGGCATAGGGCGTAAACTCGTCGCTCAACAACAAGGCGTGCTTGAACCTATGCAAATGGTCGCTATCGCTTTCGTTGTTATTGGCGCTTTTATTGCAATTATAGCCTCATTGTTACTTACCCAAAGACTGCTGAGGAATAAGGCTTTAGATTGAATTTGTTATTAAAAAGCCTAGGTTTTTGATTTAGCTCTAATTATTTTTGCCAGCAGTGGTTGAACCACCTCCTTAGGTATAGGTACCATTGAGTCATTTTATTACTTAAATCAATGGCACGAGTCAGGTCCTATGAAATCACCCATATTACAGCTTTTTGTTTTAACAACTTGTCTGTATACCCCTACCGTTTTCGCCAAACAAATTTGCGATGATAAGGTTAAGCCTACCATGCCTGATGAGCGTTACGTCCTGTTTGGCGACGAGAACTATGTCCGTGACCGAGTCACTGGACTCGAGTGGACGCGTTGTGCCGTTGGTCAAATATGGCATCCTGAATTGAAAAGTTGTATCGATGCGAGAAAAAAGCAGGTCACTTCTTGGTTTCAATTTGATGCAGCTAAAGACGTTGCCATACGCTTTGTCGATAATAATAACCAAAATGATTGGCGCCTACCTTCTCGCAATGAATTAATGACTTTGGTTGAGCATAGTTGTAAAAACCCCGCCATTAATAGACGCATTTTTCCCAATGCGCCAAGTTGGCGCTTCTGGACATCCACCCAGATGAACACTAACGATGAATACGCCTGGGTTGTTAATTTTCAAAATGGCGAAACGGCGACCATGCTCAAGTCATCGCCTTCGTTTTATGTGCGTTTGGTACGAGGCAATCCTCTACAACTCAGTAAGCCGGAACAAACCCCCTTGTCTGAAACCGCCTTACTTGAGCCTTGGGATGATGGCATTCATGATTTAACAAACCCAGAGCTGACTCTTTTACAGCCCTATCAAGATGCCATAGAAGCATTACCGAGCGACAGCGCAGGTCACCCCGATTGGGCACAAGCGTTAAGGAGAAAACTCGTTCAACCTAGAATGAAAATAGATCCTAATAAAGCGCCACTGTTTGAATGGACAAATAACATTGTCTACAAAAATACCGCCAATATGCCTTGGGTTATTTTCCCGCATAAGACGCATAGCCAATGGTTGGCATGTGAAAATTGTCATGAGCAAATATTCGCCAGTGACGGCTCGAAAGCCGATATCACGATGGCCTCCATTTATACCGGTAATCATTGTGGTGCCTGCCATGGACGTGTTGCATTTAATATCAATACATGTGAACGCTGCCATTCGGTGCCTTATGAAGATATGTCTGAAAATGCGCAAAAAATGCTAACCGAGATTACGCAAGACTAACGAGCAAAAACTTAGTGAGATTGGTATTAAATAGCAAACTTAAAACAAAAAAGCTCCAACGTTGGAGCTTTTTTTATAGGGCAGTAACAAGAGTTTATTGGTTCGTTTTACTCGATTTCTTATTGGCAATATCGGCTTTAATTTGCAGGTATTTTTCTTCAGTAAGATTTTCGATTTGCGCTAAGTTACCGTCTGTTTTCTTTAACGCCGCAGGACGGAAGATATCGACTTTGCGATGATATTGGTCGGCAACTAACACCCGACCATCTTCATCAACCGTAATACCTGAATTAAGCATGTAAACACCGGGTTCAAGTTGATTGCCACGCTGGCCAACGAACATCAATAATCGCCCTTCAGGGTTAAATATTTGATAATTGCCAAAGGCCGCATCTGACACATAGACATTTTTGTCTTTATCAATACTGATCCCCTTTGGTCGACTAAACTGACCAAGTTGACGACCAATCGAGCCAAATTTTCGCACCAAAGTTTGGTTCTTAACATCAATCACTTGTACCCGAAAATTGGCACTGTCAACAACGTATAAATGACCCAGTTCATCATCCCACTCAATATCTTTAGGTAAGTTGAACTGCAAATCGTCTTTACCTCGGGTGCCAATCGTTTGGGTTAGTTCACCCGTTTGCACGTCGACTTCAATCACATCATGTTTTTGACTGCTTACACCGCCGGTATTTGATACGTAAACTTTACGACCATCAGCGGTAACAGCTAAACCGGTAGGGCGCTCAAAAAAACTGTCTTCACCAAGTTGGTTGATATAATTGCCATCTCGATCGTAAAGGTAAATTTTTTCAACTCCAGCATCCATAATATAAAGATTACCTTGAGCATCAACATCAATGCCCATAGGTTGACTTAATGCACCTTCAAGTGGCTCTTTTATGGTGTCGTAAAAAAACTCTGCGACATCAAAAATATGAACTTTTCGCGCTGGCGGATCGCTAACAAAAATTCGGCTACCATGCACCGCAATATCAAAGGGTTTTAACATTCCTTGAGCTTTACGACTAGCACCGGTTAAGTAGCGTTTTATTTGTTCATCTTCTGTTTCAAACTCAACACTCAGATTGGTTCTTAGCATTCTGTCGAAATAGAACCGAGCTTCATCAGGAGCCGCCGGATAACGGTATTCTTTGATGTCTTGTTTGGTTATCTGATTGGATGAACAGCCCGTGATTAACGTTACTGCGGTCAAAGCAGATAACAATAAATATTTTGATTTAGACAGAATTAGCATTTATTTCCCTTTTATAAGAATATTATTTAAAGGCTTAATTGTTTAGTATTCGGCCTTGCCATATAAAATGAACCTTGCACTTGTTAATTTATCTTAATGGCATTGCTTTAAAGTATGTTGACTTAGTTCAAAAAATATAAAGATAGTTAACGCTATAATGTTCACAATTAGCGAATAGAAAATTTAAAATCGGATGCTTATGAATTCTTTCTACCAGTTAGGGAAACTGGGTTTGTTGTTTTCTCTGATCATACAAACCGGCGTTGTATTCGCCGATGACTCGGTTAATGGTGCCCAAATTTGGCGCGCAAACTGTGCCTCATGTCATGGTGCAGATGGGCGTGGTGCGCCACAAATCAAACAGCAATTACAAGGGAATATTGTTGATTTTTCTAGCCTAGCTTTTGCCGAAACCGTTGACCGAAAAAGTATGCTGTTAAGTGTGCGAGATGGTGTTGCAGATACCATTATGCCAGCATTTCGCGATAAACTGAGTTACGCTGAAATCATTGCGGTTACCGATTACCTTAGAGAAAATTTCACCCTAAAAATAGCACTAGGTGAAGATTATGAATTGGGTAAAGGCGTCTTTGCTGATAATTGCTCTGTTTGTCACGGTGACCAAGGGCAAGGTGCAATGTGGACTGCAACCGGTCTTGATCCGAAACCCGCCAACTTTACCGATCCAGTAAAAATAGCCGAATTAGATAGAACACGCATGTTGTTTTCAGTCACTAATGGTCGTCCTGAAACAGCGATGGTGTCATGGAAAAATCGCTTAAGTTCAGAAGAAATCACCGCGGTAGTCAATTATATCCGAGCTGCGATTATGAAAGTTCGTGACAAAGAGACCGAATACGGTGATTCCATGGGAGAAACCATGGATAAATCGGACCCATTTTTAAGTGGTGAAACCTTTGATGAATCCCTTGTGGCAGAAGTCGCACCAACGAGAGAAGAAACGGTTAATGACAAACCTAAAGCTGTCGATCCCTTCCTTGATAGCAGTGCTTATGATGTCGAAGAAGATCCTAACCTTGTTGAAGAGTCAGATATTTACGCCGGTGAAGCGCATGACCATGCAGCGCATATGGGGAAAAAGTTAAATATTAACGATCCTTTGCCAAATGATCTCAGTGGCGAATACTTTGCAGGTAAGACATTGTACGAAAATACCTGTATTCATTGCCATGGCGAAAACGGCGATGGTAAAGGTCCTAGAGCGTATTTTATTTTTCCAAAACCACGTAACTTTACCCATCCAGCGGCAAGAGAAAGTTTTAGTCGCGCGCATATATTTGAACAGGTTCGCACCGGCGTTGAGCGCACTGAAATGCCGGCTTGGGGTAAAGTATTAACAGAGCAACAAATGGCTGATGTGGCTGAATATGTATTCTCAACCTTTATTCGCCCGCAAGCGGAGCAAAATGAATCACCAGTGCAGGTGAAAACGAGTAAGTAGTTATGGGTAAAATCCTTGGTTTATTGTTCTTAAGTACACTGCCTTTCAACTTTGCATGGGGCAGTACAAATAACGTTGATTTAATGACATCCGAAAAATCAGAATCAGGGATAAAAGCCGTGGTTGTGGATGAAGCCAAGGACGCAAACAGCCGTCATGAGATCGGGCGCAAGCTCTACAATTATCGCTGTTATTATTGCCATGGCTATTCTGGTGATGCCAAAACGCTAGCCGCACGAAATATGGTGCCTCCGCCTCGAAACTTTGCTGCCACAGATTTAGCGGCTTTATCTAAAGAGCAAATGCTTGAAGCCGTTATTAATGGTCGTGAAAATACCGCAATGACCGGATTTACCAAATTTATGAACGCAGAAGAAATCGCCACTGTAGTGGACTTTATTCGCACCGAGTTTATGGAACAAAAGCAAGAAAATACTCGCTATCATACGGTTGAAAATGGCTGGCCAGAGCATCAAAAGTACAGCGCAGCCTATCCTTTTGCGACCGGAGAAATTGCTTTAGATACAGAACAAGACTCACTGACCGAACAACAGCGAGCAGGGTTGCAGTTGTATTTAGAGTCTTGCATTACCTGTCATGACAACTCTCGCACCAAAGAGCAAGGACCAATTTGGTCGACCCAAGCTATCTCTTATCCGAGAAATAATTTCTCTTTCACCGAGTTTGACGGCTTTACCGGCGCCAGTACCTATCAAAAACACGATACCTTTGCGCTGTTAGAAAACGCGACTACGCAAGAAAGGTTAGGAGAGACCTTATATCGTGACAATTGTGCCTTTTGTCATGCTATGGATGGTACGGGGTTAAATTGGATTGGTAGCTTTTTAGAGAGAAAACCGCAAAATTTGCAAGACCCTGCATTTATGGGAAATATTAACAAAGCCGTATTAAAAGAAATGATAAAAAAAGGCAAAGCCAATACCTCGATGCCTGCCTGGGAGTCGGTACTTACCGAACAACAAATAGAAGCCATAGTTGTCTATATAGATAAGGCCTTTCACCCCTTAAATGATTAATGTCCCATCGTTTACTTTATGAGTCATAGGTATTTTTTTAGCGTTATTTTTGTCATCCTTGTTGCCTTTATTACGATTGCCATAAGCTCAGTAACCAAGGCGCCTAATGCCGTCATTGGGAAAAACTGGCCACAATGGTCTTTGCCTATTGTCACTCCTTTTTTGGAACATCAAGCAGGTGTAAGTAAAGGCGTAAAGCTTGAACGTGGCGGCCAAATTGATCAAGACAATGCTTGGCAATTGATAAATGTATGGGCGACTTGGTGTGCCCCTTGTCGTGAAGAAATGCCTTGGTTGCAACAGGCATCAGATAAGCTAGAACAAATTGGGGTTGAAATTAAGTTGTATTCTATTGATACAGATCGGAATTTAATCAAAGAGTTTATGTTATCTTCTGGTGTAAATTTGCCCACTTATGTTGTCAAACGAGAACAATTAGAGTTGAAATTGAACACGGATTCCTATCCCAGTACATATTTAGTTTCAGCCAATGGAAAAATTGTTGCCTTTTATCAAGGTGCAAGAGAGTGGCAATCAGAGCAAGTGTTGAAAGAGATACAGCAACTGAAAGAAGAATATGAACAAAAATAATAAATTTGATCAAACAGCCTTTCATAACACCATACGCGGAAAAGTTTTACTGTTTATTGCCTTGATGAGCTTCTGTATCGGTGCGGTTTTTATTTACAGTTTTGAACAAAAATCAATTTTAGAACAAAAACTAAGTGGTATTTATGAACTGCAACAGGCACAAAGCCTGTTGCTTGAAGCTGATTTAGCGGTATTTGATGCTATAACCCAACTTGTGGTGTTATTTGAGCCGGCTGCTCGCAAAGAAGTCTTAATTGAAGTTCACCAGCAGTTTATTGGTTTAACCAAGCATTATGAAAATATTGCCGCCTTATACCCTGAGCGAGCTCCATCGTTTTACAGTTTGTTAAGTAGCTTGGCTAAAGTGGTTATGTCACCCAATAGCGAAGATTTAAGGCAAGTGAGATTAAACTTAGAAACTCATAAATCGCAGCTTAATACTTTGATTCTTGAGAACAAACAAGCACAAACCGACCTGATTTTCGAGTATGAAAAAACCAGTGACCGAGTGGCTTTTCGAATGGTCATGCTGGCTTTAACTGGGATGTTGTTTTTGGTTATAACGGCAAGTTTATTTTTCTCGCGAGTAAACAAAGACGTGGGAAAAATCCTTAAGCAAATTAGAGACATTGTTGCGCGCAAACCATCGACGTTACTTAAAAACACCCGTGATGATGAAATTGGTCAACTGATGTTTGGTATTAATGAGATGTCTCTGGCGCTTGATGAAAGAGACCGTCAACTGCAAATAGAAAAGCTTGATAAGTCGCATGCTGAAAGTTTGGGCGCAATAGAGCATTTAACCGCAGGTTTGGTGCATGAAATAGGCAACCCTGTTGCAGCCATCAGTGGGATGTTAAGTTTAATTGACTACTATGGTGCTCAATTGCCCGATGATGTAAAAAATAACTTAGCCACCATTGGCGAGTACAATCAAAAACTGCAAATTATAAAAGACGATTTAGCTAAAATTGCGACCCCAACCAGCAGTCAGCAGACCTTGATTGATGTCAATGAGTTGATTGAACAAATAGCCAATGTGCTGAACTATGATGAGCGTTGGTATGGTATAGAAATTGAACTCGAATTAGCCTCTCATTTGCCCGCTTTATTTGGCTCTAGCGGCCAATTAAAGTTGTTATTAAGTAATTTGTTGAATAATTCACTGGAAGCTAAATCTCAACATAAACACACTATTTTAATTCGTACCTTACTGATCAATAACGAAATCGTATTATCGATTAAAGACAATGGTAAGGGGATGGACGATGCCACCTTAGCCCAGGCTTTTAATGCTTTTTTTACCCAAAAAGATCCGTTGCAACACAGTGGGCTTGGTTTGTATAGCAGCTTAAGCATTATTGAAGCCCATAATGGACGAATTAATATCACCTCTGAACAGCATAAAGGCACCGAAGTTAGAGTGTATTTTGAGCAGCAAGCCACTACTGCTCAGCATGTTACCAACGAGGTGGCTACCGATGTTTAAATTATTGTTCATTGTCATGGCCGTTGTGTCTTTTAATGCTCTCAGTGCTAGCCTTTATTTGCAGTTACTGCCAATACATATTGCAGCCTTACCGTTGTTCGCTTTGTTTTCTGGGGCCTTTATTTATCGTCAGGTTGTCACGAAAAAGACGACACGTTTTGAGGTCATGGAGTTCGCTAGTCAGCCTGTTTTGCTGACAGATAATGCAGGTAATATTTCGTATCTCAACAATGCCGCACTGACATTGATCGGTGGTCGCGAAAATGATGTTATTGGCAGTAGCATTTATCGACTTATTCCGCAGTTACCTTCTTGTTTGCAAAATAATCAAAAATTTCGAAAAATAAAAAAAAGTGAGCTTTGTAACTGCCAAACCATCAGTCCTGATCAGCAAGATTTTGTATTAATGACCCCAGATCAAAACGAAGTCGCTATTAGCATCAGTGTGTTAAAGTTAAAAAATGGTTCGTTAGCTTTTTATTTATCAGACCAAAGACCGGTTAATCAATTACAACAACAGTTAGAAAAGCAAAATAAAGCGGCCACCACAGGTGAATTTTTGGCGGGCATTTTACATGAAGTTGGTAATCCTATGGCCGCCATCGAAGGGATTGCCTACAACCAGTTATGGCAATTAGAACAGGGCGGTAGTGATGTCGTTTTGCAGACCCTAAAAGATGATTTGCAATTAATTCAGCAACAAGCAAGTAGAATCAACCAAATTAAAAATGAGTTTAGTCAAATATCCATTCACAGCAGTGATGAAAACGATTTAATTGATATTGCTAACTTAACCAAACAACTGATCAAATTAGCACAGTTCGATAAACGTGGTCATAACATTGAGTTTAATTATCAGGCCGTCACTGGCGTGCCGGCAATTAGGGCTCATAAAGGTAAGCTGACACAAATTTTACTGAATATTTACTCCAACTCTATGGACGCATTACAACAGCAGCCTAACGGTGAAATCAACACGAATATTTCGCTTACTGAGCATAATTTAGTTATTGAAATTACGGACACCGGCTGTGGTATTAAAGCCGAAATAATCGAAAAGATTTTTGAGCCATTTTACACCACCAAAGAGCAAGGCACGGGTCTTGGCATGGTTATTTGTAAAAATTTAGCCGAGTCGATGCACGCTTCTTTGGCTATTGACTCGCAAGTTGGAAAGTTTACCAAAGTGACACTTTCGTTGCCATTAACAGATAGAGCACTATGAAAAAGTTAAACATTTTAATTGCCGATGACGAACCCGCTATTCGTCAGATCATGACCAGTATCATTGAGCGAGAGGGACACCATGTCGAAACCGCTGAAGATGCTGGCTCTGCCTTAGCTGAGCTGATGACGAATCAATATGATGTGGTTTTTTCCGATGTAAGAATGCCTGACTTTACCGGTATTGAACTGCTTAAGAAGGCACAAGCAAAAGGCATTGAAAGCCAATTTATTATTATGACTGCGTTTGCCTCAGTTAATACTGCGATAGAAGCGATGCGCAATGGTGCTTTTGATTATTTAACCAAACCATTACGACCGGAAGACGTGATCCATCGGATTCAGCAAATTGCTGATTTCATTGGTCTAAAGTCAGAGAATAAAGTGCTGCGAGGCCTGGTTATGGGCATTGGTGACCGTCAATGCGCGATGCAATCTGATACCATGCTTAAAGTTGAGCGACTGATTAAAAAAGTGGCTAAAACCGACTCGACGGTATTGATCACAGGTGAAAGCGGTACCGGTAAAGGCGTAACGGCTCGGACCATCCATCAAAATAGCTTAAGAGCAAGCGGGCCTTTTATTCCAGTCAATTGTGGTGCCATCCCTGAGCATTTAATTGAAAGTGAATTGTTTGGTCATACCAAAGGCGCCTTTACTGGTGCGGTAAAAGCGAAAAAAGGCTTATTTGCCGAAGCCGATGGTGGCACCATTTTTCTTGATGAAATCGGTGAGTTACCCCTTCACTTACAAGTTAAACTGCTGCATGTATTAGAAGAAAAACAAGTACGTCCGGTAGGCAGTGAGCGCTTTCTGGATATCGATGCTCGTATTGTTGCCGCGACGAACTGTGATTTACAAGACATGGTTAAAGAGCACAAATTTCGCGAAGATTTATACTTTCGCTTAAATATTTTTAATATTCATTTGCCATCGCTCCAGCAACGAAAAGATGATATTGCCGCATTAATCGATTTCTTTATTGCCCGCGAATCTAAAAAACTGGGTTTAGCCCAAGGTTATGAGGTCGAACCCGAAGCCATGGAGTTGCTGATTAATTACCCTTATCCAGGCAATATCCGCGAACTTGAAAACGTTATAGCCCGTTCGTTAATTCTCGCCGAAGACGATATTATTCGTACCGAAGATTTACCAGGGCAAATGTTAAGTCATACAAAAGCAATGGTTTCTGGTGATAAAACATTGCGAGAAATGGTGCGAGATTTTGAGATTGATATGATCAAAAAAACGCTTGATGACTGTGCTCAAGACAGAAGAATGGCAGCGCAAAAACTTGGCTTAGGATTATCGAGTTTATATCGCAAGCTAGAAGAGTCGACCCAAGTTGACGCCTAATGATTTTAAACTGGAAACGATTTTAGCCAAGGAGCTTTAATTTACATTGTAAACGATTATGGTGCGACCCTTTATGAAGACAAAACGACAACAAGCCGTATTACTTTTACCTTTACTGGCAGCGAGTGTATTGGCACAACCACTGCAGGCTGAACCTCGCCTAGTTGATTTGCAAGAACAAAGTTTGCCTACTGTGGTGGCGCAAAGCCCCGCGCAGTTAAGCGAAGCTGAACAAGTTGAGTCATGGTATCAACAAGGTGCTGATGCCCATCGTAGGCATGATTTAATGGCCGCCTTTGATTTATTGACAAAAGCAGCCAATAAAAATCATACCAAAGCACAGAGTTTATTGGGGTACTTATATTTGTATTCTGACTATGTTGAGCAGGCCATTCCTATGTTGACTAGGGCTGCAGATAAGGGTGACCTATTAGCAATCAATGAGCTGGTTTCGCATTACGCAAGAGCTAACCCAGAATTTCAAGACTACCCTAAAGCGGTTGCTTACTTGCAAAAAGGTATGGGATTAAACGATAGCTCTTCTATTTTTGCTTTTGCCGATGCGCTAGAATATGGCAAGTTAGGGCTTGCTGTTGAGCCAGCCAAGGCGCTTAAGTTGTATCAAAAACTCAGTGACCAAGACTTTGATAAGGCGACATTAAAACTCATTGATGTGCACACGCAAGGTCTGCTTGGACAATCACCTAACGCTGAAATTGTTGCAACTTTAAAAGCCCGTTTAGGCTCTAAAACAGCAAAACAAGGCGAGTAGGCAGGGGCTAAAGGGCGTTACTTTCTGGAGACTATGATGAAATATCTTGCTTCAATATGTATATTTACAGCAACACTACTGGTTCCAATGAGTGTGTTGGCTAAATCAGGCGAGCAGACTTACTTGCAACACTGTGCTCGATGCCATGGTAAAGACGGCGACTCGGTGATGCCTAGAGCGTCAAACCTAAAACAAAAAGAAGGTTTGAGAAAGCCCGATGCGGCTTTGCTTGAACGAATAAAAAAAGGAGGGCGGATTTGCCCTTCTTATGATGGAATCCTCCGCGATCCGGAGATTGTTAGGCTTATTTCGCATTTAAGGACACTTTAGTCGATGACATTGATTAGAAAATATCTGCTTTTATTTACCCTCTCAAGCTTTCTTTTCGCTTGTTCAGAGCCCGAACCAGATATCGTAATTTATAACGTTAAAGAGCAGTATAACGTTGGTGACAATGCTTTTGTACGTTCACTTGCAGTTGAAACTGAAAAAAATTCTCTTTGGGTTGGTACCGCCATGGGGGTGCATCAAGTTGACACCGTCAGTGGCGATTTAAAAACCACATTTACCCGTGAACATGGCTTAGCGAATGAATACGTCTTTGCAATTAACGTCGATGAAAAAGGTTATAAATGGTTTGGCACCAATGCGGGGGGGATGTCGCGTTATAAAGATGGTGAATGGAAAACATTTTTTCCCATTCATGGTTTAGCCGATTATTGGGTCTATTCATTTGCCAATCACCCCGATGGTAGTTTGTGGGTTGGTACATGGGCAGGTGTAAATCGCGTTGATGGCGAAACCTTAAAGTTTGACACTTATGTAAAAGAGTTGATTAATGAATGGGTTTATGGGGTAGATATTGAAGAAAATGGTACCGTTTGGTTTGGCACCGAAGGTGGTGTAAGCCGTTTTGATGGTGAAAATTGGACCCACTGGACCCATGAAGATGGTATCGGTATTGGTAACGAAGATGGCTTACCGTTTAGTAAAAATACCGGCCTAGGTACCCGCTCTCGTCACGATTTAGGTATCTTAACCGGCGGTAAAGCGACGTATAACCCCAATTATGTTTTCGCCTTGAAACTAGACGCTCGTGACAACTCGGTATGGGTTGGCACTTGGGGGGCAGGGGTGTCCAACTTCAAAGACGGTAAGTGGTCTAATGTAAGTGCGAAAGATGGTTTGGCCGGTAATATAGTGTATGCCATTATTCAAGCCGAAGACGGTGCTTTATGGTTTGGCACCAATGGTGGGGTATCTCGATTTGATGGGGTTAACTGGCAAAACTTTAATCAAAGTAATGGCCTCCTAGACAATAATGTGTATTCAATAGCGCAAAGCTCTAATGGAGATATTTGGGTTGGAACACGTCGTGGTGTGACCCGATTGCAAGGTACAGTGTTCAAGTAATTGAGCACTCACTAAGTCCTTATACTTTTATTTAATAATTTGTTTTAACAAAGGGGAAGTCGTTGAAATATTTTTTTGCAATCATTGTTATCTTTGCTGGCGCGCTGTATTGGTTTTTCGATACACAGCAAGCTCAGGAAAAGAGCAAAACTGAAGACGTGGTTCAAATCGAACAGCGAGCAGACCAGCCTGTTCAACAAGCACAAAATCCAACGTTGCAAACAACCGAACCAAAAAGTAAGTTTGTTCACTTTAACGTCGGTAATCGTAATGTAAAATCGATTTTTTCAGATGGTGATATCATGTGGGTCGGCACCTCAGGTGGTGCTATTCGTTACGATACTCAAACAGAAGACTACCGCCACTTTAGCGTACGTAATGGCTTGCTGGCAAATGGCGTGTTTCACGTTAGCCGCATTGACAAAAATCGCATGGCCATTGGCACGTATGGTGGTGGCCTTGCCGTATTGAACGAAAGCACAGATGAAATGATTATTTACAATGTGCCAAACGGTTTAGGCGACGCCTTTGTTTATGATGTACTTACCGCGAAAAATGGCGATCTATGGATTGCCACGTGGACCGGGGTTAACCGTATTGTCGGTGGCGATCTTGACGATCCAAACGCATGGGAGCTTTATACCGTTGAGAATACCAATGGAGGTGTGCCTAACGATTGGATTTACGGGTTAGCCGAAGGCATCGATGGGCAAATCTGGCTAGCAACCGAAGGTGGTTTAGCGCGCTATAATCAAGGCCAATGGCAAAATTGGCAACATGAAGATGGATTAGGCGCTGATTATGAGTTGGTTAAAGACTTTAATCCATTTAAGCGCGATCCGGCTAACTTTTCGCGTCATCATGCCCAACAAAAAATTGAGCAAGGGTTAACCGGTGTAAATACGGCTTATAACCCCAATTATATTGTGTCGATGGACGTTGAAGAAGATGGTACCGTTTGGGTTGGCACTTGGGGTGGAGGCCTAAATCGCTTCGATGGCGAAAATTGGAAAGTTTACACCCATATTGATGGTTTACCGTCGAACCATATTTTTATGCTAAACCGAGATCAAGAAGGCACTTTGTGGATTGGTACCAGTAAAGGTATGGCGAAGAAAACCAAAGACAGTGACGAGTTTACTTTGTATACCACAGAAGATGGTTTATTTGCCGATGCGATTTTTTCCATGGATGTTCAAGATGACGGTACCCTGTGGATCGGTAGCTATGGTGGCGTCGCTCGGATCAGTCATTTTGATCACTGATAAAACATTCGCATAACGACTTTTGTTAACCGCTCAGTATCATTACCCAACCGGAGGCACTTGCTTCCGGTTTTTATATTACGCTTATTATCCTTGTTAAACCTTTGGCGTTTGTTCGCTCCGAAATTAACCTCTACCTTTGTGCTTTTGACATTTAAAATGCATTCTTTATCCACTCCTGCTTTCGCTCTGTTCACCTTTAGGGAAGAAAAACTCATCGCAAGCGTGTCATTTTTAGAACCAGTTCAGCAATTATCTCTACTGCCATTTCCACAACTAAGAGAGCAATCTCAATAATGAGAAAGTTCAGCCTCTTAGCCATTAAAAAATGAAATAACAACCTGTTAGAGCATGGTGGTTAAATTAAATTAAATAAATACATGTACAGTAATGTTGGGCTCTACAGCTTGATAGACGTTTTTTTTGTGATTTATTTATTGTTGTTCTGGGTTTTTGGCACAGTGGTTGCTTATTAACGGTATAAGACACTTTTGCTAAAAATTATCATCCAAATATTATTGAAGCGAGAGTTCTAAGACAAACGAATAGTAATGTCATCGTTATCGAACATCAATGAAGATGAAACCCTGAAAATGAGGAACATGCAATGAAACTCTTCACTAAAACCAATGCAATAGCGGCGATTATCGCGTCTACTTTGCTAACGGCTGCAACCGCAAACGCTGGTATTGCAGATACTAAGCACAACTTAGGAACAAGTGGTGCAGCAGGAAACAACAAATTGTCAACGGTTACTGCACAAGCAGGTAAAACACCAGATGCGACAGAAATTTGTGTATTCTGTCATACGCCACACGGTGCCAATTCTGGTATTGATGCGCCACTTTGGAATAAAACGTTTAAGCCCGGCACATACGAAACTTATGCGGATATGAACTCAACCTCTATCGACGGTGAAACGCTAACGGTTGGTTCTGTATCTATCGCTTGTTTATCTTGTCACGATGGCTCTCAAGCAATGGACGTGATGTCAAACGAATCTGGTTCAGGTGAAGACACTATTGCTTCTGTAGTTTGGGAAGGTGGTACTCAAACTAGCGGTAAAATGAATGGTTTCGCAGCGGTTGCTGGCGATTCAGCAACACTTAAAAACGATCACCCAATTGGCATTCAATACGCCGGGGGTGGTTACACTGCAACAGATCCTACAGCAAGCGCTGGTGTTGAACAAAAAGATGCGGACTTCCATGCGCCGGCAACCGCGAATATCAATGGCAACCAAGTATGGTGGGTTGATACAGCTGGTGGTGCAACTGACAAGCGTGAAAAAGAAGATATGGTACTTTATAGCCGCACAGGTACAACAAGTGGTGATATTGAACCATTCGTAGAATGTGCAAGCTGTCATGATCCTCACCAATCTGAAACAAACACCTTCTTACGTATTGATAATACCGGAAGTGCAGTTTGTTTAGCATGTCACGATAAATAAACTTAATTTTATCGAGATCAAAGGCTAACCCTAGGGTTAGCCTTTTTTTATCAAATTTTGCATCAAGATATTCGTAAGACCCTGGCTTTTAATGACTTGTATCAATAATTAACATTTATCTAAACGTTAAAATTTTGATCAAATCTGTATTTTCCTATCTTGTCTGCTGACTGGCAGTTAGGTGTTAGGTAAATACGCGTTGAAAGTCATGTTTTAAGTCAAAGAGAAAGAATAATGAAAAAATGGTTATGCCTGACATTAATTGCATCTTCAATCACTATGAATGTGCCAACTTTCGCTCAATCTGAGTCGACTACGACAAGCAAAAACGCTGAACAAGCGAGTGAATCAAAAGCTGTTAGTGTGTTTGAGCAAGAGTTTGCAACGGTCGATGGTGAGCTTATTTCAGTAGCGATGTTTAGAGAGTTTTATAACTATCAAAATCGCAACACTTATTATCATGGTAAGCCACCAGAAGGTGAAGAAGAAAAGTTTGCTAGAGAGCAAAAGGATGAGTTAATTCATTTATTTGTAGCGGCCAATGCAGCGCGAAAATTAGGACTAACGGCTGATTTTAGCAAGCTTGAAGCGGATCTTGACAGTACCATTGACCGTAACGCCGATAATCCCAAATGGCCTGAGGTTAAAGACGATTATATTGCGATGTATCGCACCCTTTATCGTAATATGGCATTAGCCAAAGTTTATAAAAAACATATTGTTGATTCTGTAAAGTTGAGCGAAGAAGACGTCATTTCTTACTTTGAAAATAACCGAGATAAATTTACCCAACCTCCGCAAAATAAACTGGCCGTCATCCTTATCGGTGTTGCACCTAATGCGACTCGTTTTGTCTGGGAAGCGGTCCGAGAACAAGTGGATGAAATTCATGCAAAATTAGTTGATGGTGCAGATTTTTCGGAGCTCGCTATGTTGCATTCAACTGATATTACAGCAGATCAAGGTGGTAATATGGGGCTAGTGCATAAAGGCATGATTTCAACGGAAGTGGAAGAGCTTATAGCAACCATGGAGGTTGGCGATATTACACCGCCAGTATTTATTTTAGATGGTGTGGCAATCTTTAAATTGACGGGGCGTAATCCTGCCACTAGACACACGTATGATGAAGTCAAAGCCAGAGCGCGTCGTTTGGCCGTGCGTGATACCACAGATAGCTTGTGGCAAGATACGCGATTAGCCTTAGTAGAATCGGCTAACGTGCACATTAACGACGAATTTAAGTAGTCATTGGCCAAACTTACATCTTAACAGAATAATTTGATGTTCCGACGGGTTGCTGTAGTGAGCTTGTGTCTGATACCAACTTGGGTACAAGCAGCGGATTGGATAAATTTATACGATAATAACCAACGTACCGATGGCTACGTTGGTTTTTCGTTTTCCAAAAACGACCAATTTGATAATGACCTTAACAATAGTAGCAGTAAAGGCTCTTGGTTAGGGGAGATCTTTAATGAGAATGTTTGGTCTGGCTATATCGACAAACCTTGGATTGCGACCACCATAGTAACCTCGCAATTAAAAGCCAATACCAGTAGTTATGATGTAAATAGCAATGAAACCATTTCGACCATTTCTGCTTTTGCGGGTCAGCAAATTAAGCTATATCCAGATTCTGATTACCCGACCATATTTAGACTTGGCCAAACTTTAGGCTCACATAGCGGACGTCGGGGCTATGAATATGCTCACACCGACTTTCATGTTACGAACACCTATACACCGACTGGGGCTAGTTTTTCCACCCGCATAAACTATCGAGCTCTTTTTGATCGTGAATTTGCCAGTAGTACAGAAAGTGATGATGGCAAACGTCTGGATCATGAGTTGGATTTTGAATTTAACGATAGCCACAGCAGGGGCGATTATAAGCTTATCGCACGAGCAGACAAGCTAGATATAGAGTATGAAAGTGACAACCTGCTGAGCCAAGATTTACGCCAAAACCTGTCTTTACAATATCTTCAGGATTGGCAGTTCAATGAGCAAGACAGTGTTTATTTAAATGCCAGTGTGAGCACTGACAAGTACGCTATAGACAGTGTTAACGTGCTCAACAATCAGAGTATTAAAATTGGTTCAGGCTATGATGTTTTTCAAACCAATGTGTCGTCGTTTATTCGCTCAAAAGAAATTGAAAACCTAACCTATAACCTTAATGCTTATATCAATCAGACCCAGCTGGAAAGCGGATTTTCTAATAGTGCCAATACGGCGAAAAATGCCAGTGTGTATTTTGCCACCATATATGATTATGACCAGAACTGGCAGTTTGATGGTTCAATCGATTCTTATTATTCAGAAAGCAATGGTAACGGCAGTCAATTTTATGCTGCATTTGCCAACGCCAGTTATCAACAAAGTGCTGAACTTAGTGAATCCATCCGTTATCAATTTATGGTCAATAATGGCATTGGTTTAGACCGAGGCGATCGCAATGGCGAAAATTACGCATTCAGAATGGGTAATGGCTTTACCAAATTTATAAGCGTTTATGACACCAGTTTGCAAATCAGTTTTGATCAACTGGTTTCTCACCAAGTTAATAATGCTAAAAATGTAGATCCAGAACAATGGCAAATAAGTCACGACTTAGATTTTGAATGGAGCGCTTATCAAGGTGGGGTGAGTTCAACAGCCTTATTAACCTTATCTGATACCCGTCACTTAACCGACGATCTTGACCGCTTTCAACAAATATACCTTACGCTTCGTCGAAGCACTCAACTAGGTGACTATGACAGCTGGGGCGGTGACTTTGTTTACGAGTGGAATAGTACGGTTTTTGACGACGGCAGTAGCGGAACTTATAACCGAGCGTGGGGGAACTTATTTTATCGTAATACCGAGCTCTGGGATATTCAAAATTTACGCTTTACCTCAGAACTTCGGGTACCCCTTAATGATTTATTGCCCGATGAAAACCGTTTTGGCAATAGCCGACAAGTGGCCAATTGGCATAATAAACTGGACTATCGAATTGGTCTTCTCGAGTTAGATTTTAACGCCACTATGACCGAAGACTACTACCACTTAGCGTTGAATATAAAGCGTAATTTCAATTTCTAATTAACCCCATTATGGAAGAATGAAAAATTCTAACGAAGTAAAGTTTTGCTTCCTAAATTTGACATAATTTGATTTAGAACACATTTTGCCCACCTCAATTAATTACAATTATACCGAGATAAAAATAACATGAAATTTAGGATTGAATCTAAACGATCCAGCCCTAGAAAATAAAAAGGATACAATGTGAATTTCTCCAATCGCCTTCGATTAAGGTTGCCAATCTTTGCCTTATTTGTTGGGTTGCTGGTTTCAGTTAACCTATTTACCTCCCAACAAGCACACGCCGAATATGGCGACGTTGTGATCAATAACTATTCTGAAGAAGCGGGTATGCGTCCTGTTGTATTTCCGCACTGGTTCCATCGAGCGCGCTTTCGTTGCAAAGTTTGTCATGCTGATCTGGGCTTTAAATTTGAAGCCGGTGGTAATCAAATTGACATGCTTAAAATTATTGATGGTGAGTACTGTGGCGCTTGTCATAATGGTGAAATTGCTTGGGCAGTTGAAAACTGCAATCTTTGTCACTCAGGCACACCAGGTACCCCAACGCAAGTTCATGGCAGTACAGTACAGCAGTTAGTCGGTCCAGCCGAAAAAGCAAAGAAGTAGGGGCTGAACAATGAAATACGTAAACATATTAGCCGGACTGTTCCTAGCGGGAACAGCATTAAGTGCCTTTTCAGCAGATATTGCGAACGGCAACAAAATCTCTGACGCATTCTGTGCTTCTTGTCATAAGCCAGGCGTCATGGGGGCACCGAAACTTGGCAGTAAAGATGACTGGCAACCTCGCGCTGATAAAGGTCTTGATAGTTTGCATAATAATGCGATTAATGGGGTGCGCAGTATGCCAGCTAAAGGTGGTAACTTTTCGTTAAGTGCGCAAGATATTAAAGATGTTGTCGCTTATATGCTAAAAGAAGCTGGCGTGGTCATTGCAAGCAATAAGGTCGTTGCTAAAGCGACAACTTCTAAGGCAATAACCACTGCACCTAAACCAACGCCAACCGCATCAACTAAGGTCGCCAAACGTAAAAATGCTAAGGTTATGAATTTTAACCGTTTAATGAAACCACCTTCAGAATGGAACCCCGCACCGTTTGAAGATGGCATTCATGATCCCGATGGTGAAGGGGCGTATATGTTACAAGAGCCTAAAGAGCTGTTTGATAATATTGAAAAGTCGCGTTCTGGCAATCGGGTGGACTGGGTTAAATCTTTAGATAAAGGATTGATTATACCGCGCTGGGATAAAGAAGATGCGAATAAACAACCTTTTGTGATGGACTTAAATATTGTTCGAGAAGTAAAAGGTTCTATGCCCAATGTGGTTTACCCACATAAACAACATACAGAGTGGCTGGATTGTTCTAATTGCCACCCAGATATTTTCATCCCAAAGAAAGGCGCCAATCAAATATCAATGGCATCCATTTTAATGGGGGAAAAATGTGGCGTGTGTCATGGTAAAGTCGCTTTTCCGGTGTCGGATTGTCGTAAATGCCATTCCCAAAATAAGAAAAAGCCTCTTGTTGCGAGTAATAAAAAATAATGAATAGCCGTGGTAAAAAATGTATTCAAGCCATGGCGATATTATGTGCGCTAGGTGGGTCATATGTTTTGGCTACCTCAGCGCCACCTTCAAACGATAGCAAGTTAAAGTTTCAGCTGACGAAGAAGTTGCAACTGGTGGAACAGGTTGTGAGCGATATCGAGCAAAAATCAGCGGCCAGATTAAAACAACCAGGCCTTTTTGCTGACAGTGTTAATTACACCAAGAAACAGTGGTCATTAGCACAACAGGCGATTGACGATAACCAGTTACAAAAAGCCAAGCAGCATGCCGATCAAGCGGTAATTAATATGACCTACGCACGCAGTTTTGTGCAAAAGCCCTTACCTGATGCGCGCGTGACGAAACAAGAATACAACACCTTAAAACAGTCAGTGGATGATTTTCAGCAATCGTTAAACCAAACGCTTACAGAACAAGCGGATGAGTGGGGCGAGCAACAAAGGCAACAAGTCAGTCAATTACAAACGCAAGCACAGCGCAATTATTCTCAAGGTAATCTGGTCGAGGCAAAGAAACGATTAGATGATGCCTATCGAATTTTGGTCATGACCTTATCGAAATTAAAAGACAAGCAAACGACCTTAATTCGCCTTGATTTTAGTGAGCCTAAAAATGAATTTGATTATAAAGTAAAGCGCTTTGCCAGCTTTTCTATTTTAATCGAGCGACAACGTGAGCAGAACGTTTTTGGCGAGAAAAAAGAACGTCGTTTAAAAGATTGGCAGCAACAAGCCCAGACGTTACACACAAGCGCGCGAATCGCCGCAAACAAGGAAGATTTTGCCTTAGCCATTGAGCTGATGGAAAAGGCAAATGAGCAATTAAAGAAAGCCTTGCGGGCAACAGGGCTAAATATTTTTTAGGAATAGACGAATGAGATTTTTATATTGGGTTTTTGCAGTGCCCTTTGCGGTATCATTAGCAATGGCGAGCCCTAGCGTTAAAAGCGCTGATATACAAATAAATCCGCAACTGTCATCAATGCTGGAAAATGTGCCATTGCCTGAAGATGTCGATGGCAAGCCATCAAGATTTGTTTATTTGCGAAAATTATTGGCAACCTCTTCAGGCGCAAAGCAAGTGATGCAAAGTTCCAATTCAGAGGCCCATCAAGCGTACGTAGAAGCGCGTAAAGTGTATTTGCAAGCCGCTTCAGAGACGGATAACGATAAAGTCGATTTATTATTAGATAAGACCGTTAAAAAAATGTATGCGGCCATTCGACTGGCATCGCCAAAAGCTATGACGGACAGAAAGAAAAAACGTGATTACGAACGCCGCTTATTAAGTGTTAATGCCTTACTTGAAGCACTAGGGCGAATAGGGATAGAAAAGCAAAATCAACAAGAAACCAATAAAATCAAAGACTATGTCAGTCAGTTAAAAAGCAACGCGGCTAAACTGGCAGCCAAAACAGCGTTTGAAAAAGCCAGAGCTGAATTAGATGAAGCCTACTTATTAATCAAAACAGGCATTGAAAATATGCGTCGTGGCGAGTCTTTAGTTCGAGAGTTATCTTTTGAAACTCTAGAAGAAGAATATGCATATGAGCTTGATCGAAATGAAACACATAAAATGTTGGTAAAACTTTTGGTTGAGAAAAAGCTGGCCAGCAAACCCGAGTCCTTTAAGAAGCGCATTGACGATCGCGTTGCAAAAGCACAAGAGTATCGGTTAGAGTCCGAACAATTTGCCGATGATGGCGACTTTGAACAGGCTATTGAAATAATCGATAAATCAACTAAAGAATTGGTTAAAGCCATTCGTATGGGTGGTGTGTTTATTCCTGGCTAACAGTGGTAGCGAATTGTAGATACAAAAATGGCGAAACGGGAAGGACCCGGTAAGCGGATAAAAAATTATAATAACGTATTAGGTGGTATTGTGAGCGGTCAGAACAGAGGCTCAATTGAGCAAGTTATTTCCAGTAAGGAATTGACAAAGATAAAACGAAAAAATTACAAAAGAGCTGGTATAGCGATTATTGTAGTAAGTATTGCTTTGTTTTTTTCCGCAATGTTTGGTTACAGCTATATTACTCAAAACGAGCTGAGTAAAGCGGCAACCAAGGCATCCTACAATTTAAATACCGTAAAATCGCTGCAACAAAGTCATATGGACTTTTTGAAAAACATTGTTTTTCAACTGAAAACGGAATCAGAATTGCATCGATTTATCATGGATAAAAACGAATTATCTAAAGCCTTTATCGAAGCTAATTGGGTTACCGTCAGTGAACAATTAAAATGGATTCATCAAATTCGTTTTATCAATAAATCAGGTTATGAGTTATTGAAGGTTCAATATGATAGAAATTCCGATACAGCGTATCCTATCGGCGATGTGCAAAATAAGAAACACACCGAATATTTTAATAAGTTAAAACACTTACAACCGACAGAAGTGTTTGTCTCACAAATTAATCTTAATCGTGAATACAACGAGCTCAGTTACCCTTTAACCCCAGTGATTCGAATTGCGATGCCGGTTTATCAGTCGGTCGGTCAACTCGATGGCTATGTTGTGGTGAATTTTTTAGCCGATAAACTGTTAGCCATTATAAACGATGTCACCTACAACTTTCCCGGCCAATCTTTATTGCTAGACAGTCAGGGCTATTATCTGCAAGGTTACAAAAATAATCAAAACTGGTCTTATTTTATTAACGAAGAACAAGGGGAGAGCTTTGCGCAAACGCACCCTCAAGCATGGCAAGCCATTAAGGCTGGAAAGCGCAATCTAGAGCTAACTGACGGGGTTATGGTGGTCAAAGATATGATCTTCACCGAAAATGTCGAAAGTAATCAACGTTATTATTTACTACAGCACATTTCTCAAACTGATGTGGCTAAAGCCTCGAGAGACAGGCTACGCAACTTTTATTTAGTCTTTGTTTTATTGGTTATGTTAGCGGTTCTAGCCATTATTGTATTTTTTAAAAGCCGAGTGAAAAAGCAAATTGAACATAATTCATTGCAATTAATTTCGGCCTTATTCTTTTCTAAAGAACCCACCATTATCACCGATCATAATTGGCAGATAGAAGCGGTGAATAAAGCGTTTAGTGAAACCAGCGGTTTAACAATCGATCATGTTATCGATACGGCATTTGCCGAGTTGCCCTTGTTTGCCAACAACGACGTATTCTCTGAGGTATCTGCCAAGGTGGAAAGCTCTGGTAGCTGGATGGGAGAAGTTGAATACCTTAACGATAACAAGGATAAAGTTATCCATTTAATGTGCGTAAGTGCGGTTAAGTCTTTAAAAGGCAAAGTGGCGCATTATGTTGTGCAAATGGTCGACATAACGGAACGCAAGCGGATGGAAAATGAGCTCAAAATAGCGGCTGCCGCCTTTGATACCCGCAGCGCTATCACCATTACCGATAAAAGTGGCAATATTGTTCGTGCCAACAAAGCCTTTACCGATATAACCGGTTATGAACTTGCCGATGTTATTGGTAAGAACCCTAGTATTTTGTCCTCAGGTAAACATGATCAGGCATTTTATCAACAATTGTGGCAAGCGATTATTGATAAAGGCTTTTGGCAGGGGGAAATCTACAATAAACACAAAAATGGCCGTATTTATCCTGAATGGATCACTATTTCGAGTATTAAAAACGAAGAAGGCGAGGTCAGTTATTATGTCGCAACTTTTGAAGATATTACCGAACGAAAACGCTTAGAAAGCGAAATCGAGCGCTTATCTTCTCGGTGATCGCCACAATAGAGTAAAACCCAATCAATATTCGGTTTAATGAAGGAGCGCCTTGCGCTCCTTTTTTGTCTAAATAGCTGTAAATATATGATTAATTAAAAGCCAATAGCGAACTGAGGTTTGATGGTAATCAATTGAGAGAAAGATTACTTTGTTAAAATAATGCTTAAATTTTAATGCCAAATGTTTGGTGACAACACGTTTGCAATCATTTTTAGGAATTCTGATGCTCCCTGAACTAGGTCATATCTCATTAATCATTGCCTTTGCTTTGGCTATCTGTCTTAGCATCGTGCCTTTAATCGGTGCTTGGCAACATAATCTTCGCTTAATGAATTTTGCTAAGCCATTAAGTTTTGGTATGTTTTTATTTACCACCTTAAGTATTGTGATCCTTGCTTACGGGTTTGCTACTGATGACTTCTCGGTGAAATACATCGCCGGGCATTCAAACAGTATGTTACCTGTGTATTTTAAAATCAGCGCCGTATGGGGCGGGCATGAAGGTTCGATGCTGTTTTGGGTGTTTGCATTAACCGGCTGGACATTTGCGGTAGCGAAATTCTCTAAAGCCATGGAGCAAGAGTTTATTGCTCGAGTGTTGGCGGTCATGGGCATCATAGCGGTCGGCTTTATTGCCTTCACGTTATTTACCTCCAATCCTTTTGAGCGTTTATTACCTAATTTTCCGATGGAAGGGCGCGATCTAAACCCCTTATTACAAGATATTGGTTTGATTATTCATCCCCCAATGCTTTACATGGGGTATGTTGGTTTTGCTGTTGCTTTTGCATTTGCTATTGCCGCGCTCATGGGAGGCAAAATGGATGCCGCTTGGGCACGTTGGTCTCGACCTTGGACCGTTGCTGCTTGGGCTTTCTTAACTCTTGGTATCGCGTTAGGAAGCTGGTGGGCATACTATGAACTCGGCTGGGGTGGTTGGTGGTTCTGGGATCCGGTTGAAAATGTTTCCTTTATGCCATGGCTCGTTGGCACGGCCTTAATTCATGCCTTAGCGGTAAGTGAAAAGCGAGACACCTTTAAAAATTGGACCTTATTATTGGCCATCTTCACTTTTTCTCTTAACTTATTAGGAGCGTTTTTAGTTCGTTCGGGGGTTTTGACATCCGTGCATTCATTTGCTGTCGATCCGAAACGTGGTGCCTTTTTGCTGATTTTGTTGGCGATAACCGTAGGTGCAACCCTGCTTTTGTATGCGATCAGAGCGCCAAAGGTAAGCAGTAAAAACCGCTTTACCTTATTCTCTCGTGAAACCTCTATTTTAATTGCCTCAAGTATTTTATTAGTTACCGTTATTACCATTTTGCTTGGTACCTTATACCCATTGATTATTGATGCAATGGGCTTAGGTAAAATTTCGGTAGGGGCACCTTACTTTAATGCGGTCTTTGTTCCGATGATGGCTGTACTGTTTATTTTAATGGGGGTAGGTCCTTTAATTCGCTGGAAAAAAGCCCGCAAGGGGGAACTTAGCAAACAACTTAAAGGCCCTGCTTTGTGCAGCTTGGGCTTTGGTCTGTTATGGCCATTTATTTTTGCCGGTGAAATGAATCTTCTCGTTAGCCTAGGCATGGGGATCGCTTGTTGGGTGGTATTAACCGCGATAAAAGACATTGTGATTAACGGCAAAGGCCGTCATGAAAAATGGCAAGCACGTCGTATTCAATTAAATCACTGGGGCATGGTGATTGCCCACATTGGGGTCGCTATTAGTATTGTTGGGGTCACAATGGTGTCAAATTATGAGCAAGAAATAAATGTTCGTATGGCGCACAATGAACGGGTTGATTTGTCTGGTTATGTGGTTGAGTTTAAAGGGACTAGTAACATCAAAGGACCTAATTACACGGCCATTCAAGGACAACTTAAGGTGTATAAAAACGACCAGTTGGTGGCTTTACTGCAGCCTGAGCAACGTACCTATTTAGTTCAAACGATGGGTATGACCGAAGCGGGTATTGATAGTGGATTGTTCCGTGATTTATATGCGGCCTTAGGCGATCCGCTACCAGGTAATGCGTGGTCGGTACGGTTGTATTACAAACCCTTTATTGTGTGGATTTGGCTTGGTGGGTTCTTTATGGCCATCGGTGGGGTTCTGGCGATTTTAAGTAAGCGTTATCGTCAAAAGATAAAAGCCAGAACCGAACAACCAGTGCCCGTGGTACCAACACCTGCGTATCAAGGGAGCTAATTATGACTCGTTTTATTCGATTTTTACCATTACTGTTGTTTTTCTCTTTAGGGTTTTTATTGTACCGAGGGTTGTTTTTAAACCCGCAGGCAATGCCGTCTGCGCTCATTGGTAAACCTGTGCCGGAGTTTACCTTGAGTGTGGTTGATGACGCCACAAAATCGGTTAGTAAAGCAGACTTACAGGGTGATATTGTTTTATTAAATGTATGGGCAACCTGGTGTCCGGCCTGTAAGAATGAGCATCCTTATTTGCTCGACTTAGCGCGTAACCCACGAGTGAAGCTCTATGGGGTAAATTACAAAGATTCCCGCCAGCAAGCAAACCTTTGGCTTAAAGACTTTAAAGATCCCTATCAGTTTTCTATTTTTGATGTGGATGGCAGTCTAGGTCTTGATTTAGGCGTGTTTGGTGCACCAGAAACTTTTGTGATTGACCATACTGGAACGATTCGTATGCGTTTTGCAGGGCCTATTGATGGCAATGTATGGAATCGCAAATTTTTGCCTCTTATCGAACAAATAGAAGCTGAACGAGCGGCTTTAAAGGGATAATTTATGTATAAACAGATTTTACTTTTAATCGCGTCAGCGTCTTTGTTTTATGCTTTTGCCGCGTTTGCCAGTCCCGTCGATACCTATGTATTTAAGGACGAGCAAACGCGTCAACAATTTCAGTTACTGACCAAGGAATTACGTTGTCCTAAATGTCAAAATCAGAATTTGGCCGATTCAAACTCGCCTATTGCAGCCGATCTGCGCGAGATTATTTATCAGCAATTACAACAAGGTAAAAGTAACGATGAAATCATCGACTATATGGTGTATCGCTACGGTGATTTTGTTTTATACAAACCAAAGGTTAATAAAATGACCTATGTACTCTGGTTTGGCCCGGTATTGTTATTTATCGCAGTGCTCGGTGCTATATTTATGTCATTGCGACGACGTACTCAAGGTGATGAGCAAGAGCAAGATCGGCTTTC
Organism: Thalassotalea sp. 273M-4; assembly: GCF_041410465.1. Classification (NCBI taxonomy): domain Bacteria; kingdom Pseudomonadati; phylum Pseudomonadota; class Gammaproteobacteria; order Alteromonadales; family Colwelliaceae; genus Thalassotalea; species Thalassotalea aquiviva. The sequence continues at coordinate 2,801,506 of NZ_CP166961.1, read as the reverse complement.
CGCCGATGAGCAAGCCAAACTAGAGCAATTAATTAAATAGTTTTTGCCGAAACCATTAAGCAGGGAAACCTGCTTAATGTGGGCTTAGCTTAACAGTTGATTGCTTCCATTTGGCAGATAAAGTCTAAGTTCTTTTGTGCGCCTTCGACTTGGTTTTCTACCGCGAGCTGAAACCAATGAATCGCTTGTTGAAAGTCTTCAATTTGCTGAAACATGACCCCCAACATTAACTGTGCTTGTCCATGGTTTTGCTCCGCAGCCTGTAAATAAAGCTCACCAGCGATGTTAAGATCTTGTTCTACTCCAAAACCGTGATGATACATATTGGCTAAATTGAACATGGCATCGGTTTGTTTATTTTCAACCGCAAGCTCATACCAGTATCTTGCTTTATCGAGATCGACCTTAACGCCCCAACCATTTTCATACAAAACGCCTAAGTTGCTTTGCGCTAATGGGTTTCCTTGTTCGGCTAACGGCAGCCAAATTTTAATGGCATTGCCATAGTCTTGCTTTTGAGCATACTCATACCCTTGTTCAAAAGTTTGGCTAGCAAAAGCCACACAAGAGAAGATCAACGTAGTGGTGGCTAATAGCGAAGAAAGTGAGCGCTTCATTACAGTATCGCCTTTATAAAAACTGATAATTAATTAGCATACCAAACCACAAGATGCGGTCAAAAAAAATCATTAAATTCTTTAGCTTTCATCAATTTAACTGATATAAATCAACTGTTAAAACTTCATTTCTAAGTTTTATCTACTTTTAAAATTGCATTAATCAGATACGCAATTTTTTATTTTCTCTTCTATAGTCATTACATGATAAAGAGAAATAAAGGTTTAATCTGTTTCGTTTTATTATGCGTATTAAGCCGTTACAGTAATAGCACCGATGTGGACTGGCTGCGCCAATTAGACGAACCTTGGTTAGAGCAAACAACGTTCGATAGAGCATTGATAGAGGCTCATAAAGGTGATGAAGCCACACAGAATTTAATTGGCTATATGCTGTTTTTTGGTGAAACCGTCGAACAAGATTTAGAACTAGCACATTTTTGGTTTCATAAGGCAGCAGAAGCAGGGAATAAACTTGCGCAACGCAATTTAGGCTTGTTTCATGCTGGCCTTCATGTTGCCACCCCAGCTCACTTTATTGATAACATTGAAGCGAATTATTGGCTTCAACGAGCAAATAATCTTAACCCTTACCAACCAAGGTCAGATTTCACTCCCGCCATTACTTTTTATAATAGCGAATATCCTAGTGAAGTCGATAAAGGCGAGGCGCTGTTTCAAACCTACTGCAGTGGCTGTCATGGTATTGATGGGCATGGCAGTTATTCCTTAGTACCAAGCTTTAAAACTACAAATGTCATGTCTAAAACAGATGAACAGCTTGCGTTAAGCATTAAAGGCGGCCTTGATGGTATGCAAGGCTGGCAAGGTGTTTTGTCTGATCAGATGATCTTGGCGACGATCGCTTATCTTAGGCAACAATTTAATGCAAACTCGCTAGTAGCCGTTGACGATAATGACTTAGATGCCTCCCTTAGCAAAAGCAACTTGAAAAACCAATTTGACTCTACGCTTTCATTAGGAGCTCAAATATATTCAAAATTTTGTGCCGGTTGTCATGGCTTTAATGGTATTGCCTACTTTCTCGACTCTCCTTCTTTTGCTTTAGGGCAACGGCTTGAAAAAAACGATGTTGAATTAAAGTTGAGTATTGAGCAGGGAATAAATATGATGCCAGATTGGGGCAATAAAATTAGCCCAGAACAGATCAGTGCAGCCCTTGCTTACATCCGCACCTTTGAAAGCCAATTTAATGCGGGCATAGAACGTCCTTTAAACAGCCCTTTGAGTCATTTCTATCGCTTTCGGCCAAAGCAAACCTGGATCAGACCAACCGAGCCTTAGGTTGTCCTATGTAAGCAAAAGGCAGAATTCTTTAGCTAAACTGGATTTTTAACACTCCGTTTGCAGTAACGAGGTGGCGGCAATCACTTTGTTTCTGCCCTTTTCTTTTGCTTCATATAACGCTAAGTCGGCTTGTTTTATGAGCTCATTTAGATTTTCATCACCGTGCAATGCCGAAACCCCAAAGCTGCAAGTCACGGCTGGGTTTTCGGTGCAATTTTCAATAGCAACGCGCAATCGTTCAGCCGTTAATACCCCACTGTCTTCATCACTGTTTGGTAGTAATACCAAAAATTCTTCGCCCCCCCAGCGGGCAAAAATGTCAGACTCTCGCAGTGTTTTGCTGGCTGTATTAGCCACCGCGATTAAGATCTCATCACCACGGTCATGACCAAACGTGTCATTCACCGCTTTGAAGTGGTCGATATCAAATAACACCACACTCAGGGCTTGTTGATGACGTTTCGCAATACTGATTTGTTTTGTCGCTTGCGCTTCAAAACTACGACGGTTTATGCACCCTGTTAGTGGGTCGGTGCTAGCCAGAGATTTTAGTTTTTCTTCCAGCTCTTTGCGCAGAGTAATATCTTCAAAGGTGGCAACCAAGTATTGGCTATTATCTGAATTAATAATTCGATTAATATTGGTCCATTGTGGGTAAATATCGCCATTTTTATGTTGATTCCAGATCTCGCCTTGCCAATTGCCTTTGGATAAAATGGATTGCCACATCTTTTGATAAAATTTATCGTTATGATGATTAGACGATAAAATCCTAGGGTTTTTTCCTATGACTTCATCCGCTTCATAGCCGGTGATACGAGTAAAAGCGGAGTTAACTCTGACAATTTGCGCCGATTCGTTGGTGATTAAAATGCCCGAGTTACTTTCCAGAGCAATCGCCGCAATTTTTAATTCATTTTCAATATCTTTACGTTTGCTAATATCTAAAATATGAAGTACAAATCGAGAACCATCACTTGTTTGTTGATCTATCTCGGCCATCGTATAAGAACAGGGTATGTGCTGTTGATGTTTATTGCACAAGTAAATTTCTTCACTGGTGAAGTGGGTAAATGTTGCTTGAGATTTTAGTTTTTCAATTGAAATTTCGTTGTTACGACCGACAAATAAGTCGCTGATGGTTTTTTCAAGTAACTCTTCTTTGCCATAACCAGATAACGTACAAAAAATTTGGTTACAACCCGTAATTCTAAAATCTTTATCGGCAATCAGTAAGGCATCATCAGAATCAAATAAAACATTAATTAAACTCTGAGAGTATGACTGAATCTTACCATTGAGTTTGCTTTTGTAGCTAAAGTACAAAGCGGCCATAGAAAAAATGGTAATGAACAAAGAAAATACGGCCAATTGTAAATTATGTTTAGCCATAATTTGACTCACTTGCTGATGACTTATGTGGTTAACCAGTAAGTAGGTGTATGGTGTTGAATTATCTTGATTAAAAGACAGTTTTTTAAAGTTGAAAGAGCCGTTCTCTGTAACCAGTTCACCATGTTCTAATTGATTGATTTGTTGCCATTCTTGAGGGAAAGTTTGAGCAAAATTAAACTGCTTACGCTCCTTGATTGCTTGTCCCCATTCTTGTTTGTCATTTTCTGCATTGATGTAAAAACCTTGCATATTTAACAAAAAAGTATGGCCGGCTAACTGCTCCCTCGCTCGATTGATGGGGTGGGTTAAGCGGTCGACTAAAATATCTACTTTGAGCATTCCAGAAGAGCTTAAAGTACCAAAATCAAGGTGTGTTGAAATCGACAGTACCGGTGTTAACGGGTAGATGACTTCGTTAAATCGTGTTTGTAAATGAATTTCAGACAGTTCTAATATATTGGTGTTATGGTCGGAACTTTTCTGTTGATTGTACAACGAAGAGTTTTCACTGTTGCTGTCTTCAATGAACGCCATATTGAGCATGGGGTCAAAGTTAATAGCGAGTGAGTTTTTACCGAAATACGGTTGATATTCAATACGTGAAAACCAATGAATACGCTCAGCGATGGTCTGCCAGTTATTTAAAATAAATTGTTTAGAAATATTATTTTTGGTGTTTATGAAGCGATATAGCTCAGAATCATTGGCAAATATTTGGACTTGGTTTTCAAGAAAATTGATATTGTTATGGATGATCGTATCGATTGATTTTATGCTGTTTTGGGCAGACGTGTTGAGCGTATTGAGGGTTTGCTGCTTAAAGTACAGGTGGGCAAAAGTCACTAATAAAAAAGCAACAGATAAGATGACCAACAAGCCAGCAATATGACTGGCGATTGTTGATTTTCTCAACTTTTGTAATTCATCGGATGAAATTAACTCATCCTGCAACTGAGATTTATTATTGTTAGTAAGCAAAATTACAGCCTAATGTTGGCCCCCTTATGTATTTACCCGAACTTAAATCTGATGGATAAATTTGAACATAATGTTATGGCCAGAGTTAAATATTGCTACCGTGTAAGATTCATTTTTAGCAAAGTCGGCTTAGACTCTTAAGATATTCTCAACACGATGGTTACATTAATCGTTAGGGTAAGGTTGTCTATGCTACCCCTGAGTAGACACGCCCACCTTATGACCTTTAATATCCCAGTATGTAAACCTTTAAGCAAGCGATTTACTCGCTAAGTCGCGCATTTATTTCGCCGATTGTTCAGCGTATAGAAAACTATTTTATCTCTATATTAACGCGCTTTCTTTTTGTGGAACTTCTAAAAATTCCACCTCACCAAAAGAATTTACCGTGCCAATTTGACCTTCTTCATGGACAATGATGACTAAGTCGGTGTTTTGACAAAGACCGTAGTCAAGTCGCCAACCTTTTAGGCCAAGTTTAAATAACATGTTTTTTTGGCTCTGGGTTAATTTATTCCAAACTTCTATAAAGTTATTCTTTTTGGTGTTTTTGTGCGTTGCCATAATAATCCTGAAACTTACTCACTTATGTATTTTCAAATATGGAATCTTACGAGTTTGTATTATGCAGATTGTATGCCATATGAACTTACTTGTTTTTATGTCAGAAATTCTTTCGACCAAAACACCATTAAAAACGTCAACCCCAAAGACCTAAAAATTAGTGGATAAGCCCATTTGGCTTTGACTCATTTTACCAAGGACGTTGAGTAAATTCTTATTTCCTTGCGAAAGTTTATTGCGCAAAGCAAAGTCGTTATCAAGGCCTTTTCCGTCGTAAAATGTGCGTAACAATTCTCATTCTTGATATTTCACTCTTAATTGCGAGAATTTATGCTTACTTATTATTCAAGTTTAGGGTTACGATTTTCTCTTCATTGTAACGTATGCCCCCCCCTAGGTTGATTTGATCCTTATCAATATAGATGGAATAAAAGTTGCTTTTAGCGCTTGTCTTAAGCTGTATCATTGCTTCTTATAAATATTTTGAGGACAATGCTAATCCTCAGTAAGAGGCGTTTTTTTCGTCGTTTTTTCTGCGAGGTTCTCTTGAAAGCATTGATTTTTATTTTATTTATTTCCCTTAGTCATTTGGTTATGGCCAGTGATCGTGATTGGCAAAAGCTCAATAAGGATGACTTACATGCCATTGATAACCCTGCTTTAGCAGAGCTTCAAAATCCTGAAGATGGTTTCAAAGGCATGCCTGGCGACTATAAAGGGATTGGCAATCAAGTTGACTGGGTAAGAGCATTAGAGCAACAGGTGATTGTACCTCGCACCCAATTATTTGAAAGCACTGAAATCAAGGTACTTGATTTAGATATTATTATGGATGCAACGGCTGGCATGCCGATGGTACGGTTTCCGCATAAAGCGCATACCGAGTGGCTTGATTGCAGTAATTGTCACCCGAAAATATTTGTTGAAAAATCTGGCGCAAATCCGGTGAACATGTTCGCTATTTTAGCCGGCGAGTATTGTGGCCGATGTCATGGTGCCGTTGCTTTTCCTTTAACTGAATGTCGACGTTGTCACAGTGAAAGCCGAAAAACGTTTACCGGCAAACCTGGTCCACAACCCACCCCTGGGAAAAATTACCCTCCCATAATAGAAACAGAGGTTAAGTAGTTATGGCTGGTATTAGAACAAAACTATTGGCACTTTGTGCTTTGTCTATCGGTACAATATTTAGTGTCAATGCTGAATACGGTGATGTCGTTTTAAACCGCTATGCTGAAGCGAATGATATGCGTCCAGTGATTTTTCCTCATTGGTTTCATCGGATTAGATTCCGCTGCAAAGTTTGTCACTCAGAACTTGGTTTTGAAATGCGCGCGGGTAGTAATGATATATCGATGGTCAAACTGATGGACGGTGACTATTGTGGGATGTGCCATAACGAAGAAATAGCTTGGGGTTTAGATCATTGCGATCGTTGTCATTCGGGTAAACCAGGGCTAAAAAGTGGTATTTATGGTGGTCATGAAACTATGGGCCCCTCTATTTGGTAAAGGTCAAAGTTAATTGCATGCGTAATGCGCTCAAACGGTTGTTGTTCTTGATAGTGTCTACTTCATTATTAGGCTGTACGGCACTTGATGAACACCACAAATTTGCATTTGTGCTGGAACAGGAAGATGTCAACGCATCATGGCCTTACGGTCATGAAATTGCCCATTACATTTACCTTGGCGATATCATTGGTGAACAAAATTTACTGCAAGAACAACAAAAACAACAAAGCGCACTGCAAAAATTTTGGCGCTTTGTCATTGGGGAAAGTGAGCAAGCCCCAGTCGAACTTAAACGGCCACAAAGTATCGCGGTTAATACCGATGGGCGCATCTATATTACCGATGTTGCCAACCAAAGTGTGTTTGTTTTTGACCAAAAACAAGGCTCATTAGCGCAATGGCCCAGTGCGAAAGAACATGTGAAGTTTGTCAGTCCTATAGGTATTAGCTTAGGCAAGGACAACGAAATATTAGTCAGTGACTCTGAACTAGGAAAAGTCTTTAGGTTGGATGCCAGCACGGGCATGCCTAACGGTGTACTTGCCGCAGAGTCATTAAAAAGGCCGACAGGCGTGACTTTTGACCAAGCAAGCAACAACATTTATGTGGTTGATACGCAAACCCACGATATAAAAGTCTTTAGCTTAGATGGCGCGCTTTTGTACACCCTAGGTAAACGGGGAAATGGGGAAGGCGACTTTAATGGCCCAACATTTATCGCTAAGCATCCAGATGGTTTGTTAATTGCTGACACTTTAGCGGCCAGAGTGCAGCTAATTGAAGACCAGCAAGGCCAGCTAAAGTTTCTAAAAAGTTTCGCCCAGCGCGGTATGCGCTTAGGCGATGTGATGCGACCCAAAGGTGTTGCTTCAGATTCAGATGGAAATGTGTACATTATTGAATCGTATTTTGACCATATGTTGGTATACAATAGGCAAGGCCAGTTTTTAATGCCATTAGGAGGCACTGGGCAAGGACCAGGTCAGTTTTATTTGCCTAGCGGTATTTGGGTTGACCAGCAAGATAGAATTTATGTGGTCGATATGATGAATGGTCGGGTTTCAGTTTTTCAATTTTTAGGTGGTAAGTAAACCGCTGCAGTACTCAGGACGATGTAAAGATAAAATGAATGCAGTCAATATTTGGTGCCCGAGAGCGTTTTTTGAGGTGGTAAATAACAAGCTTGGCCTTTGTATTGCCTTGCTGATTGCGCTTGCTGTTCATAACTGGGCGATGGCCGCTGACTCGAATGTTAGTATGACAAAACATAACTTGTCGGTAGCAGGACCTGGTTCTGTGCAAGCAACCAGTGAATCGCAAGTGTGTGTATTTTGTCATACGCCTCATGGTGCGAATACGGCTAATGATGCAGGACCCTTGTGGAATCGAGAGCTTAGTCCAGCGGCAACCTATACCATGTATGACTCATTATCGTTGGATGCCAATGATATGGCCGCAGCCCCGGGAGGTGCTTCTAAACTTTGCTTATCTTGTCATGATGGTACCTTAGCCATTGGTTCGGTCAATGTCGCTAATGGCCAACAAAATGTCGATATAAGCATGCAAGGCACCGCTGCCGATGGCTCGATGCCCGATGTTGGCAGTGATACCGGCTTTACTCGAAACTTAGGTACTGACTTAAGCAACGACCATCCTATTTCATTTACTTTTAATACCAGTTTAGCTACCGCAGATGGCGAGCTTCGCGATCCCAATAGCAGTAGCCATTTAGGCGATAGATTACCCGGAAGTCACCCTACCATTCCGCTTGAAAATGGCAAAGTACAATGCATCAGTTGTCATGATCCGCATATTTGGGATGAAACCGATCCTAATCGCAAGTTTTTACGCGCCAACAGGATGCAAAAAGTCACCCCTTCAGGCGGTAATTTTAGCGAAGCCAATGATCAAATTTGTATCGCTTGTCACGATAAAATGGGACAAGCTTGGGCAATGTCGGTACATGCGAACTCTGTTGATGCCAACGAAACATACACTGATGGTGCCGCCGACTTACGCGAATTTCCAAGGGGCACCAAGGTTTGGCAAGCAGGCTGTTTAAATTGCCATGATACCCACACGGTACAAGGTTCGCGTCGACTATTACGCGAAGGGGTTGATTCAGCAGGTGGAATTACCACCGCAAAAACCTCGGGCAATCCAGCCATTGAAGAGACCTGTTATCAGTGTCACCGCCCGCAAAGTCAAAGTGTATTGACCTCAACTAATAACAATGTACCTGATATTTATAGTGATTTTACCTCATTGCGGCACATGCCTATAACCAATAACGATCAACAAAAAGTCGCAGTGCATAATATCAGTGATGCTGATTTTTCGGAAACCCGCGCCAATATTGGCCGCACCAACAAGGCCAATAGACATGTGGAGTGCAGCGATTGCCATAATCCGCATCGGGTCATGAAAGATGAAAAGTTTAATGGCAATGGCTCTCAAAGCAGTGGTACCCATGCGCATAGAGCAGGCGTAGTCCACTCCAATATTGCTTCAGGTGCTTTAAAAGGATCATTAGGGGTGGAGCCAATTTACAGTAATGATAGATTTGAAACTAATCCAAGCCTAGCTGACTCAATGATTAGTTTTCAAGTGAAAAAGGGCAATCCAAGTTCTGGCGCCAGCGATTCGGTCAATGCATCTTATGTTACTCGTGAATATCAAGTGTGCCTAAGATGTCATTCCAATTATGGTTTTGGTGCGACGCCACCAGCGCTCGGTGAATCTGGTGGTGGCACGCCAAATGGCACCAATGGGGTTAGCCAATACACTAATCAGGCAATGGAGTTTCAGGCGCCACAGGCGCATAAAGGCGAAGGCACTGCCGGAGGCTTAGCCACCAACAACCATCGCTCATGGCACCCTGTGATGGCTGAAACAGGTCGAACATCCGGCGTTCGGGGGGCTAACGCCAATAGTTGGCGAGCGCCTTGGAATGAGGGGGTCGGTAGCCAAACCATGTACTGTAGCGATTGTCATGGCAACAATACCGCGACCACAACATCAGAGCCAACAGGTGACAACGCATGGGGACCTCACGGCTCGAATAATAACTTTGTTTTAAAGGGGCCTTGGGCTGCGGGTAGCGAGAGTGGGAGTGCCAACCCTGGCAATAATTTATTGTGCTTTCGTTGTCATGACGGCAATGTGTATGCAGGGGATGGTGGAGGCTCAGGTGGCGATACTGGCTTTTGTTGTGGCGGTAAAGGCAACTTGCATCGATATCATCGAGAACGCTCAGCCAATTATCGTTGTTCATCTTGTCATGTCGCGCTTCCGCATGGATGGAAAAATAAAGCGCTATTGGTTAATTTAAACGATGTAGGGCCTGAAGGCGGGCAACCTGAAGGAACCAATGTCGGAGGTAACAGTTATTCGAACGGCCCTTATTATCAGAATGCCCGTTTACGTATATTAAACTGGCGACAAAGCGGGACTTGGAGAGAACAAGATTGCGGTAAAAGTAGCAGAAATAGTGGTAAAGAGTGGATGGAAAACACCTGTGGAAGGCGATAAACTAGCAATCAATTTCCACTTATATACTAGAGGGATTAGTGCTTTTTATTAGAGCGTTAGCGTCATTAAAATTCTCTTTTACGCTATTGTTGGCTTTATTGTTAGCGTTATTAATTGCGTATAACTTTGAACAATCATTTCTGTACTGGTTGATATTGCCATTTGTTTTGTTGGTGCTAAATCTGGCAGCAGCCATTGTCTGTAATAAAAAATTTCAAGCGAATATCCCGTTATTATTTTTCCATTTAAGTTTACTTGCTACCGTTGTGCTGGCGGGATTGAGCCGTTTAACCTACCTAGATGGCCGTGTTAGTTTGCATGAAGGTGGGCTTTTTGATGGTAAACTGCATGATGTGAAACAAGGACTTTGGCATCAATATAATCTCTCGCCAGGCATGTTTTCTTTAGAAGCGGTTGAACTTGCGTTTACTAATTTTATTGCGATTACAGATATCAAAACTCGGATAAGATTATATGCTGAAGAAAAACCTGTACGAGAGTTGGTGATAGGTGAGCATAAACCTCTCGTCATTAATAACTATCGTTTTTATTCAACAAGTAATATTGGCTATTCAGCGGTATTGAGTTGGCAAAATATTGACCAACTAGATCGTTTTGATATTGCAACGGGTAGCATTAACTTTCCTCCCTATTTAATCAATGAGTTTAGTCAAACAAATACTTGGCAAGTACCCAATAGTGAACGTCAACTTTGGTTCATGCTGTCACCAGATAATGATTTATTGACGGAACAAAAAGCGATGAAACTTACCCCGCCTAAGTATCATAGTTTGGTTATTCGAGATGGTGAACAGCGCTATAGTTTGCGTGTGGGTGAGCAACTAAAACTAGCTGAAGGAGTGTTAACCTATCAAGGGTTAAGGACATGGGCGGGCTTTTCGGTGCACTATGAACCATTTAAAGCCTACCTACTCGCATCATCATTGCTATCTGTATTTTGTTTAAGCTGGTTTTATTGGCAACGATTTAATCGCCGTAGTTGGCTAGACAAGCTTTAAATGTTTCTTTCAAGGCTCATTTAAAGCTTGTAATTAGCGGTTCTAACTTTTTAGATAACCCCACGGTGTGGCGCAGTGGCCATAAAAGGAACGCCAAAAAAGGTAACAAAGGCAACGATAAACACAATTATCACCAGCACTGAGCTCACTTGTGGTGATATTTTCCATGTTACTCTAGCGTGCAATAACATCGCCACTAATAACCAAGTGATAAAGGACCAGGTTTCTAATGGATCCCAAGCCCAGTAGCGCCCCCAGGCATCTTGTGCCCAAATTGCCCCAGCAATTAACATTAAAGTGTCAAAAATCATCCCTACCGCGATAAAGCGAAAGGCCAATAGAGCCATGTTCTCATTGGCTGGTAAGCGTTTAAACCAGCGCCGACAACTTTTAAATTTGCGTAGCAAAATAAAACAAGAAAGTGCAAAGGCGATATAAAATAACCCCAAGAAGACTTTACCAAACAGCACATGAATATAGAGCCAAATAGTTTGATAAGTACTGGGGAACATGGGATCTTGGGTTTCGCTAATGAGCATCCAGCCCATCATCATAAAAAGAACCGGTTGAGCAATCACTAAGGCAAAACGAATGTGCGGTATTTTAATATAAGTTATTAACCAGATAAGGGTTAAGCTCCAGATATTACTAGATAATATCTCAAACATGGTGATGAAAGGGCCATGCTCTAACCGATACCAGCGCAATCCTATGGCAATGGTATGAATGACAAACCCTAGAGACGTTAAGAACAAAATAATTTGCGGCAATTTTCGCCATACGACGGTGGTAATGATTGCCACACTGCCTGAAATTATGTACAACAACAACGCTGCCCATAAAAAGAGCATCTCGTTATATTGGTTACTTAGGGTAGCGATAATGGTTTGCATAGATTTTTAGAAAACGGTTGCTTTGAATTTATACTCGATTAGCTTGTATGTTAATATACTCGCACTGCCGTTTAAATGGTTATTATCTAGGAAATTAATATCGTGCCTTTTTTGTCAATTATTAACGATATCAGAGTGAAAGCTTTTTTGGTGTTAGTTGCGGCGATTGCCTCGATTGGCTTTCTCTTACAACAAAGTCCAGATAGTTGGGTCGTTGGCGATCAAAAAAACTATGATGAGTTTGCCACCACACCAACGTATTTACTTGACCCTATAGATAAAAAAGATCCTGTCAAAGAGCCAATTATCTTGGCCAACATTGATCCCAATGGCCATGTTGAACAACAACAAGGACTGCAAACCCAGCAACACTTTAAAGATGCCGCTGAATTACTGCGCATAGGGCATCATCAACAAGCCATAACATTATTGCATAAAGTGTTACAACGTTACCCCAACTTACCTGAAGCTCACGTGAATATGGGGTTTGCTATGTTGGGGTTGAATGACTTGCAAAAAGCCGCTAACTCATTTGCTTACGCTATTGAACTGCAACCTGAATTTGCCAACAGCTATTATGGTCTGGCAATGGTCGCTGAACAGGAACAAGACTGGGAAATAGCCCTTTCGGCAATGCGAACTTACATTCATCTTCGCCAAGACGATAGCTATTTGGCAAAAGCTCGTGCCGCACTCGATCTATGGCAATCCAAACTCAATGAAAGCCGTCAGAATTTAACCACTAGATAACTGCTTTAGTGGTTAAAAAGTTACCATCTGGTTGTTCCTTAGTGCTCTAAGAAGAATGCTGATCTTAATCAAAATTGGGCTTATCGCTTTCGATATAATTTTGTGCATGTCGTAACGAAATAATCTTGGTTATTTCAAAAAAGGTTGTAAACACATGCGCATGCCATCCGTTGTATATGAAAACTTACCTTATGGGTATTTTATATTGAGTGGGCTTTGTTTTGTGAAGTCTGAAAATGTGTTGATGTTTTTACCTGCAGCACTGTTTTACTTTGCCGGAGCTTTTGTTTGGTGTATGCGCTCACAAGCACGCCGAAAAGATACACCAAGTAAATTTGCTAAGAGCATTTTAAATACCCGCATTCCAGATACCCTTTACGAATTGCTGCCTTTTATACAATTTGGGGTAGGGGTGTCGGTTACGCAATTTTTAAGCCATGATTTGGCGTTATTCGGCGGCTGTGTATTAATCTTTCTTGGCGCAAAAAATTTGATCATGCGTATCATCAATCGGCGAAAATATTCTGCTGATTTATCATTTGGTCGTCGTTTAGCCAAACAGAAGCTTAACCAATAGGAGCTATTTTTAGATTGTCTCGCGTTGCTTAGGCCATTGATGCCTCATTGCCTTTATCTTGGCGATTTTGAGCATCTGGCTTTACGACTGGTTACAAAATTTTAGCAATATTCTCGATATCTGATTTCAATCAAAACAAACCCCAAAATAGATCATTAGAATCAACAATGAATTCGCTGACGTAAATCGTCGGTTAGCGCTTTGATAACATGAGGTTCTAATGCAAACATCCACACAATTATTTGAACAAGCCAGATCTATTATTCCTGGTGGGGTTAACTCTCCTGTTAGGGCGTTTAACGGTGTTGGTGGTTCCCCATGTTTTATCAAACGCGCTCAAGGTGCATACATTTACGACGTTGCCGATAAAGCCTATATTGACTACGTTGGCTCTTGGGGACCGATGATTTTAGGTCACAATCATCCCGCTATTTTACAAGCCGTGGTCAGCAGTGCGCAAAACGGTTTAAGTTTTGGCGCCCCGACCGCCATTGAAATTGACATGGCCGAACAAGTTCGTCACTTAGTACCTTCGATGGAACGCGTACGTATGGTCAGTTCGGGCACCGAAGCGACCATGAGTGCGATCCGTCTTGCTCGTGGCTTCACTGGACGCGATAAAATTTTAAAGTTTGAAGGCTGTTATCACGGTCATGCCGATTCTTTATTAGTAAAAGCGGGCTCTGGGGCATTAACCTTAGGAGTACCAAACTCTCCTGGTATTCCGGCCGATTTTGCCAAGCATACCTTAACGGTAACCTATAACAATTTAGCCGAAGTTGAGCAGGTATTTGCTCAGTACCCCGATCAAATAGCGTGTATTATTGTTGAGCCTGTCGCCGGCAATATGAACTGCATTCCACCGGTAGAAGGCTTTTTACAAGGTTTGCGTAACATCTGCGACAAGTACAACAGTGTGTTGATTTTTGACGAGGTGATGACCGGTTTTCGTGTCGCTCTAGGCGGTGCCCAGGCGCATTATCAGGTAAAACCAGACTTAACCACTTTAGGTAAAGTCATTGGTGGTGGCATGCCCGTTGGTGCCTTTGGCGGAAAAGCCGAAATAATGGACTTTATTGCCCCTAATGGGCCTGTTTATCAAGCCGGCACGCTATCGGGAAATCCGATTGCAATGGCTGCGGGGTTAGCCGCCCTTAACGAGTTGTCTAGCGGCGATAAACACCAAGCGCTGGCAAAGGCAACAGAAAAATTAGCCCTAGGTTTCAAAGCAGCTGCCGCCAACCATGGTATTCCATTAAGTGTTAATTATGTTGGCGCGATGTTTGGTATTTTCTTTGTCGCCCCAGGAGATGAAGATAAACCCGTAACCACATATGCTCAAGCAATGAATGTGGATGCAAAGGTGTTTAAGCAGTTTTATCACCTGATGTTAGAAGAAGGCGTCTACTTAGCGCCATCAGCGTTTGAAGCAGGTTTTTTGTCAACCAGCCATAGTGATGAGATCATCGAGCAAACCCTGGCTATAGCCGACAAGTGTTTCGCTCGTTTACGCCGCTAAAGGTGAAGCACTAGATACGCAAAAAGGAATACCAATGTCTCGGTTTTATGGTGTGTTAGAACAAGCAAATTATCAAGCGGTTAAAACGGGTGTGTTATTAACCAATTTGGGCACACCTGAGGCACCAACCAAAAAGGCATTACGTGAATATTTATCTGAGTTTCTCTCAGATCCTAGAGTTATTGAAGTGCCACGAGTGCTTTGGTTGGTGATCCTACATATTTTTATCTTGCCATTGCGCTCAAAAAAATCGGCCCAAGTGTATCAAAGTATTTGGACCCATCACGGTTCACCGATGAAGGTTATTAGTGAAAGGCAAAAGCATAAATTAGCACAGCGTCTAGCGCAATCTTATGGTGACGATGTGGTGGTTGAATTGGCTATGCGTTATGGCCAGTCGTCTATTGGTAGTGGCTTAAAAAAATTACACCAGCATGGTGTTCATAAAATTGTGGTGCTACCCCTGTACCCACAGTATTCCGGCCCTACGACTGGCTCTACTTTTGACGCGGTTGCCGCCGAAGTCAGTCAGTGGCGATGGGTACCAAGTATCGACTTTATTAGCGGTTATCATCAAAGTGAGGCCTATATTAGGGCATTGGAAAACAGTGTAAAACAACATATTGCCAGTTATGGACTGCCTGATGTGCTGGTGATGTCATATCATGGAATGCCACAAACTTATTTTGCACAAGGTGACCCGTATTATTATTTTTGTCAGCAAACAACAGAGGCTTTAGCCACGCGATTAGAGCTAAACAAAGAGCAGTACGTAATGACGTTTCAGTCTCGTTTTGGCAAAGCTGAATGGCTTAAACCGTACACCGATCAATCCTTGGTGCAGCTGGCAAAGCAGGGTAAAAAGCACATTGCCATTATCAGCCCAGCGTTTAGTGCTGACTGTTTAGAAACTTTGGAAGAGTTGGCGATAGAAAACAAAGAAATATTCATCGAATCCGGTGGTGAAACATACCACTACATTCCTTGTTTGAATGACAGCGACTTGCATCTTGAGGCGCTTATGCAAGAGCTAACAAAACATATTTAACCTAGAACGACGATGGTTTTAGGTCAGAGCAACATTATACAAAGCATTTTAAATAAAATGCGGTAAAGGAAAACGCATGAATGTCAGTCAGTTTTTTGATCAATCATTACTAAAAAAATACAATACCAGTGGACCAAGATATACCTCTTACCCAACGGCTTTGGAGTTTAAAGACAACTTCTGCACCGACGATTTTGTTCAGGCGGTCAAAAGTTCAGACAATCGAGAATTATCACTGTACGTTCATATCCCATTTTGCCATAGCCTATGTTACTACTGCGGCTGTAATAAGGTGGTAACTCGGCATCGAGAAAAAGCCGATGCATACTTAGATTACCTAGCGACTGAAATCGCTTCAAGATCGCCATTGTTTAGGCAATATACGGTTAAACAGTTGCACTTTGGCGGAGGTACACCAAGCTTTTTAACCAATGAGCAGTTAACCCGGTTAGTCACTTTATTAAAGCAACATTTTCATTTTTCTGAGCATATGGAAATGAGCATTGAAATAGACCCTCGTGAAATAGCACTCGAGTTTGCCGATCATTTATACTCGCTCGGTTTTAACCGGTTGAGTTTGGGCATTCAGGATTTTGATTTAAAAGTGCAAAAGGCGATTAATCGAGTTCAGTCAACCGAATTCATTAGTGATTTTATTGCTCATGCCAAAGATGTGGGTTTTAAATCCATCAACATTGACCTTATTTATGGCTTACCGCATCAAAGTGTTGAGCAATTTTCGACAACGTTAGACAAAGTAAAAGAGCTTGATGTTGATCGTATTTCATTATTTAGTTACGCCCACTTACCCAGTCGTTTTGCCGCGCAACGTAAATTAAGAGATGAATGGTTACCATCGGCCAGTGAAAAGTTTGCCCTAATGAAACTGTCCATTGAAAAGCTATGTTCATTTGGTTACGAGTTTATTGGTATGGATCACTTTGCTAAACCTAACGACGAATTAGCTAAGGCGCAAAATAGCGGCCAATTGCATCGTAATTTTCAAGGTTATACGACCAAAGGCAATTGTGATTTATTAGGTTTAGGGGTTTCGGCTATCAGCAATATTGGCCGCTCGTTTAGCCAAAATAGCAAAGATTTGAAAAGTTATTATCAAGCGATAGAAGCCCACAAAAATGCATTAGAAAAAGGTGTGGTTTTAAACACCGATGATGTCATTCGTGGCGAAGTCATCCGCGAATTAATGTGTAACCTTTACCTTGATAAATCAAAAATAAATCAAAATTTTGGCATCGACTTTGACCAATACTTTGCTAACGACTTACCTTTACTCGATGTGTTTATTGACGATGGGTTGGTTGAAAACACGGCGAACTCAATTAAGGTTTCGCAAAAAGCCCGCTTGTTGATCCGAGTGATTAGCATGAGCTTTGACGCTTACATGAAGCAACATGTCAACAAACAGCGTTTTTCAAGAGTGATTTAATAGCAAGCTTTACGCTTTGGCTACTAAGTTGAATTTAATTAATAGATAGAGAATTTATTCTACAATAAGCACGTTAAATTTATGTCAATATTTACTCTTGGGATCAACCATAAAACCGCCCCTGTCGCTATTCGTGAGCAAATATCATTTCCTCAGGACAGCCTTAACGAGGCGCTGTTATCTGCCCAACAAGCACTTAATTGCCGCGAAGTTGTAATTTTATCGACTTGTAACCGAACCGAATTTTATGTCAGTGGGCAAGATATAAATTACCTTCAAGTTGAAGCCAAATTATTGGCTTGGTTAGGTGCTTACCATCAAATTGCAAGCGACATGATTAAGCCTTACTTGTATGGTTATCAGGGCGAAGAAGCGATCAATCATATGATGCGCGTGGCCTGCGGACTTGATTCCTTGGTGCTGGGTGAACCGCAAATTTTAGGGCAAATGAAACAAGCGTATCGTCATGCCAAAGAGCAAAATACCATTTCATTCATAATTGACAGGCTCTTTCAACGCACCTTTAGTGTCGCCAAACAAGTACGCACAGACACCGATATTGGCGCTAATGCCATTTCGGTCGCCTTTGCCGCCGTGAGTTTGGCAAAAAACATTTATAGTCAACTAAATGATGTCAATGTATTGCTCGTCGGCGCTGGTGAAACAATAGAGTTGGTGTCAAAGCACTTAATTCAAAGTAACGTCAGTCAGATGACAGTCGCTAACCGTTCAATAGAGCGAGCAGAAGCATTAGCGCAGAAGATTTCAGCCAATGTTATTTCGTTATCAGAAATCAGGGAATATTTACCGCAAGCCGATATTGTGTTTAGTTCAACCGGCAGTCCTTTACCGATTATCAGCAAAGATGATGTACAAAACGCCTTAAGAAAACGTAAACATAAACCGATTTTTATGGTCGATTTAGCGGTTCCTCGCGACATAGAACAAAGCGTTGACCAGTTGGAAGATGCATTTTTATATACCGTAGATGATTTACAAGGCATTGTTAATCAAAACCTAGAAAAACGTCGTCAGGCAGCACTTGAAGCAGAACAACTGGTGGCACAGCAAGCGGGTAACTTTCTTGCATGGTTAAATGGCCTTAATGCCAATGACATTGTTCTGGCGTATCGAGAACAAGCGATGGCGCAAAAATCGGCTTTACTTGAAAAAGCAATGAGCCAGCTCAATGCCAATAAAGATCCGGAGCAAGTGATGTTTGAGTTGGCCAATAAACTCGCCAACAAACTTATCCATGCGCCGATGAGTGCGATCCGAACCGCCGCTCAAAATGGCGAGATGGATAAAGTCGAATATTTATCGGAAGCCTTAGGATTCGATAAGAAATAATAATTGCTTAACTCTTTGTCGTTGATTTGTAGACGAGCAAAGTCTCATTAAATTTATTAAGGGGAATGTGTGGCCTATTCAATTGCTTTGCCTGTATTCGCGTTTACCGGATATGCTGTTGCAACCATTTTATTTATGCAGCACTTCTTTAAGCATCAACATTTAAAAACAAACATTGTTTTAGTGTCCGCGCTCATCGGGTTAATTTTTCACGCTACCGTGGCCGTTCAGTCTATTTGGACAGAACATACTCTAGATTTTAGTTTGGCTAATGTGGTTATCTTGGTTAGCTTAATCATCACCTTGATGAGCAGTTTGTTGGCGCTGAGAAATCCTTTAAGTTTAATTTTACCCATCACTTATGCTTTCGCAGCCATTTTGTTAATGGTGATGTTTGTGTTACCCATGGATCAGGCGCTTATCGTTGAATCAGGTCAGTTTGTATTAACCCTGCATATCATCTTGATCTTAGCGGCCTATTGTATCTTAGTGATGGCTACCTTATATGCCTTTCAGGTGGCTTATATAAACGGCAAGCTTAAAAAGAAAGATATTGCCAGTATCGAATCATTGCCACCTATCATGCTGTTTGAAAAGCAGTTATTAGGCATCATTATTATTGGGGTCGTGTTGCTTATGAGCGCTTTGTTAGTCGGATTTATCTTTTTTGATGATCTGTTTTCAAGCGCCCATATTCATAAAACAACGTTATCGTTAATCGCACTTGCAGGCTATTTAGTGATATTGTGGGGGCAATTAACTCGTGGTTGGCGAGGCGCGAAATTATTTATGATGTTGCTGACATCGACCTCAATTCTTTCTTTAGCCTATTTTGGGAGTCGGTTGATTCGAGAGTATATTCTTTAGAAAATTTTCTTTAGTGTGTATTGATGACCCACAGGGGCTGATAATACTTGGTTAAACGGGCAAAACGCCCCCGAAAGTGTAAGCTCCCTAAGAGTAAATTTTGTCGACTTCTTTGTAATAGTCAGCAACTTCAAAAATATCATAAAGAGACATCTTTCAATTGTTTATTGGCGGTTTTAGGACGGCTTAATAGATGCGAAAGGAACATCACTAAGAGCCCTTAGTCATGTTCCCTAGATGAGTATGGGCCCCGAGAGTTATCCCAATCTCACTTGGGATTGGTATTAGTTCAACAGCGCTAACTCGGGTAAGCGATAGGGTGGGGTGGCAATGTTGTCTAACACCATCTTAAACGCAGCTTCATCGTCCCAGTTGGCGTAACTTCTCAGGTAGCTGGTGACTTCGCCTTGGCGGTTAATTATAAAGGTTGCTGGCACCGCATCAACAGGGAATATCTTGCCTAATTGCTTGTCGGTGTCGATATACATGTGTAAGTTTTTAATCCCAAGCTGTTGATAAAATTGCTCCACAATGGGCAAGCCCTCATCGTCAATTGAAATGGCTAAAAGCTCGAACTCTGCACCCTTAAATTTTGCTTGAAGGCGATCAAGCTCTGGCAATTCGCGAAGACATGGTCCGCACCAGGTTGCCCACACATTAACTAGCAATACTTTGCCTAGGTGTTGGCTAAAGTTTACTTGCTCGCCTTTGCTGTCATAAAAATTTACCGGCTGTAAATACTGAGGTGGTTCGACTTTTTTAAAGCTGGCAACCGTGCCATCACTGGGGTTGTCTTTTTCATGATCAGCAAAACTTGGTCTTGTGTTTAGCAGGCTTAGCAGTAATAACGACACTAAGCTGATAGTCTCGATGGTTGTGCGATTAACTGGATTCATTGTGCTTATACTTATGATTGAAAAAAGGTGGCAATAGCCACCTTATTAATGTGTTTAAGGGGTTAGTAACCGCCTTTTTTACCTATTCCAAGGTAGGTTAAATCCCATGAAACAACAAAGGGTTTAAACCAAGCTGTAGGCGCCGTTTCTTTGTCCATGTGCAACATTAAGTTAGGCGCGGTAACGCGGTATTTAATTGAGTATTTACCAACCCCGTTTAGTTTTACGTTGTTACCATAGTGAGGGCCGTCGTTGGCGACCATAGGGTCTAATGAACCTGAGGTAAACCACTTGGTGCCTTCTTTTTCAATGCGATAATCAATTTTTAAATAAGGCATCCAAGCACCCGCTTTAAAGTTATACGGGTTATCTTCGGTTACCACAACGCGTAATTCTAAGTGAATGTCCGCGCCTTCAGGGATAGCATGGTCCATTTCTTCCATATTCATCGGCATTTCGTGACCCATCTTTGCATGATCCATGCCTTCAATTTCAGACATGATCACCGGCTGGATATACATGCCTTTAAATTCCATACCGTATTTTACAATACCTTCTTTTTGGGTTTGACCTGCAGCATTAACGTTTAAAGCGGTTAATAACAGGGCTGCGATCGTAAATAATTTTGTTTTCATAATTTTTCTCTCAACTTTATAAACCAAAGATTGCAGGCCACCAGCACAGACCAACGAATAAGCTTCCTAACGCACCTGTTACAGTAGGTAATATACGGGCTCTTGTTGTGACGTGTTGACGCGCTAAAATATTCCAACCTAACCATAAGCTCCATAGTATACTGAAGCCAAATAGAGTGAGTTTGATTAAGGTCAGTGCTGAGTTATCTAAACCAAAAATAGTTAACCATTCAAACAACTTACCACCTAAACCAATTAACAGAGATACCATTGCAACAGGCATATATTGATAAGCAAGTTCTTTATAGCTTTGAACATAACTATCGATGCTTCCAGCCGCTTTAGCAACGCTTGTTGTTAACGCATTTATGGTCCCTAAAACGAGGGTAAAGATGATTGTGACTAAGCTCATAAAGCCAACAATGGAGAAAAAGTCGAGCCAGTTAAACACTTCTCTGCGTTCAGGGTGAACACTCATTAACCACCAAGGTCCAGACTCACCAATCCAATACATTTCTTTACTAATAAACCACTCGCCGAGCGCTTGGCGCATTACTTCGTACTCGGGCAAGGTTAACCATAAAAAACCACCTAAAGCCGAACCTGTTCCGAGTAAGAAAAACCAAACCTCAGCGGTACCTGGGTTGTGGGTTTTTATTTCTTCAACTTCTTTACCAGGTTTTCTGATATTAACCATCACGCTTGATTTGGCATCTGGTGTGACACAGCGAAAACACTCAATACAATGTCTTGATTCGCGTTTTTGGCGTAAGTCAATCATGGTTGGACAAAAGCTGTGTTGGTCGTATTTATCACCACCCGCTTTGGGTTTTTTAGAGTTAAACTGAACCACCCCAAGGCGAGAAAATAAACCCAGTAATAAGCCAATTGGGCACATGTGGCGACACCATACACGGTTTTTGGTGCCCCAAATAAAGCCAACAATAATGGCCAGTAACATCACCCCACCAAAGACTTCAGCTAAAGCTTCTGGATGGTCACGAACTCCCACGGTTTGGCCTAAAAAGGTAATGATTAAAAAGCTAACAATCGGCATGCCTTCCCAACGAATAAATGCTGGGACCGCCTTTTGTAAACCGCGTTTATTTGCCCACTCGCTCGCTGCGCCCATTGGGCATAATAAACCACACCACGAACGGCCGGTAAAAATGACCGATAAAAAAACCAATGGGAACCATAAGCCCCACATTAAGTAATTGGTGAAAATGGTAAAGTTGTCGAGCGGGGTCGCTTGTTCACTTGGCTCAGGCAAAAAGAGTGGCACAAAAAGCAGCACCAAAAAGACCACGAACATAATTAAATGAATCAGGGGCAGTTTGTCTTTGTGCTGATGAAAGAACCACTCTAGGCCCGTCAATCGATGACACTGAACTGACTCACCCTCACGACCAGTGACCGCACTATCGGCTGTCACATCTTTTATTTCAATGGTCTCAACCGTATGAATTTTTTTTGGGTTGTTTGCATTGTTTTCCATCATTGACCTATCTTTTTTATGCCTATTTTTTTAGACGAGTGAATCAATGACTACATACTAACCATAAAATAAAAGTCGTGTAATAAACTTCCAATCCATTTTTGACGCTAATCAAAATAAGGGCTTTAAATAAATTTTTCCTTTTCAACGCGCATCATTTCCATATTAATATGTTGTTAATTTTAAGAGAGATAATTCGCAAAGTAGTGAACTTGAATAGCCAAACATTAAAAACCCATGTATCACACGATTTCTTTTTGCAAATAAAAGAGCATGCTATTGCGCTTGGAGATTGCGTCTGCGTATATGATTGTATCGCCGATAAGATTGTTGAATATACCTATTGTTTTGAAGACATTCTTGGTATTTCACCCATGGCGCGAGGTATTGGTGCAAAATGGTTGGCAAATATGAAATCTCAAGACCCCAGCCTTAAACAGCAGGTCTTGTCGTTTAACAACAGTTCAATATTACAAAGCTTTGAATATGAGGTTCAAAGCAATGATGGGGTGGTTCATTATATTCGACAAGTCAATTACCCCTATATAGACGTCGCTGACACGCAAACCGAGTTGCTGTTGATTGTGCTTCGAGATTGCTCTCATGAATATAAGGTCAATCCGTTAAAAACAACCAAAGATTGGCGCAAAGAACACAGCTCGCAAATCCGCTATATGCGACCCATCGTAGCCCACATTCATCATCAATGTGAAAGCGATTTTACGATGTTGGCGGTTCCGGATGAAGAAAAAAACAGTGCCTATTCTTTGGTGGCAATACAAGGTGATTGCTTTTTAGATACCATCGATTATGAGCTTAAAGGCACCCCATGTGAAGTCACTTCAGATGGTCATATATGCACACATAAAAAAGACATTACAGAACGTTATCCAGAAGACGAAATGCTGGTGAATATGGGGGCCCAGAGCTATATTGGCGTGCCTTTTTTTGACAATAATGGTCAAGTATCAGCGTACTTGGTGATTATTAAAAAAGTGCCATTACAAAATTTCGATGAGTGTCGTCAGATAATTGATAGTTTTCAGCCACAATTAAATCGCCGAATTCAGCTCTATTTTTCAGATCAGCGCCTTGCATGGTTGGGTAATAATAAGGGCAGTTTTTTAAGTTTTGACCAACAACAATTTGCCCTTGGTACAGCACCATCAACAAAAGAATTAGCAAGTTGGTCGTCGATTTCGGAACAAACCTTTAATAGCATTAAAGAAGCGGTGTTGATATCGGATGCCAATAATAAAATTATCCATTGTAATAAAGCCTTTACTGACATAACGGGATATACCCTTAACGAAGTGCTGGGCAAAGATCCTGGGATTTTATCTTCAGGCTATCATGATGCGACGTTTTATCAGAAAATGGGGCAATCATTGCAAGATAATGGTTTCTGGGAAGGCGAAATAATCAATAAAAATAAAGCAGGAAAAACCTATTCTGAATGGTTATTGATTCGAGTTGTATACGACGAAAATCAACAACGTACCCATTACATTGCGGTTTTTAGTGACATTTCAAAGCACAAAGAAAAAGAAGAACTGTTATATTTTCAGGCCAATTACGACCCATTAACTATGCTGCCTAATAAGAGTTTATTGTTTTTTACTCTGGCTGAAGTGTTAGCTAAGTTACAAGAAAACAGTGAAAACCTTATTTGTTTAATGCACATTGATATTTCGGGCTTAGCTCGAATCAATGAAAACTTTGACTACTATATGGGCGATGCCGTCCTCGTTGAAACCGCAAAACGTATCAAAGAAGTTGTTAATAATGATGATGTTATGCTGGCGAGAATATCTGGCGATAACTTTATTTTGCTTTACCCTGAAATAGATGGCGAAACGGATGTGATACCAATTGCAGATCAAATTTGCCAAAATATTGCCCTTCCAATGCAAATTGACGATGTCGCATTAAGTATCAAATCAAATGTTGGTTTGGCGGTGACCTCAAACTCTGATTTAACGCCAGAAGCGCTTTGCTCAATGACCGAGCTGGCTTTATTTAATGCAAAAATGAGTGGTGCTAATAAAGTCAGTATGTTCGATGAGCAACAGCAAAGTGTGCTTAAAGATAACTGGTGTCTTGAGCAAGATCTTGCGGTTGCAATCAGTGAAGATCAGTTTGAATTACATTATCAGCCGCAAATAGACAGAGTCTCAGGTAAAGTCATTGGTGTTGAGGCACTCGTCAGATGGCAACACCCAGATAAGGGGTTATTGTCACCCCACTATTTTATTCATTTAGCCGAGCAGTCAGAACAAATTATTGAATTAGGTAATTTGGTGCTGAGCAAGGCTTGTCAACAGATAAAACTCTGGAATAGCCAACTCGAAGAGCCCATTACGGTGTCTGTTAATATATCGCCACGACAGTTTGCTCAAGAGTGCAGTACCGATACCATGGCAAACATCATCACAGAATCTGGCGTAGACTATTCTTGTGTCATTCTAGAAATTACCGAAGATATGTTAATGGCCGATCATTCTGATTTGCTCGAAACGCTAAATAACTTAAAAGCTATGGGTCTTCAACTGTCATTAGATGACTTTGGCACGGGCTTTTCGTCCTTGTCTTATTTACAACAATACCCGCTTAGTGAGTTAAAAATAGACCGCTCATTTGTGAAGAATATTAGCAACAACCCTGAAAGCTTATCCATTGTCAAAGCGATTGTTTCTATGGCCAACAGTCTGAGCTTGAAAGTGGTCGCGGAAGGGGTTGAAACCGCCGAGCAGATGAACATACTGGATAATCTTGGCTGTGATATTTTTCAAGGGTATTACTATGCCGAACCGATGAAATCTGAGCGTTTAGTCGAGTTTATTCAACAACGAAACATTAATTTATAAATTTGGAATGTTATGACTTCTCTAATCATTTTTAGCCTAATACTCATTGCAATTGCGGCGGCAATCATATTCTTTGCTTATTTTAGAGGCGCCACTAAGGTTGTGGATGATGGCGACTCTCATCGCAAATCGGCCAATATTTCGTTATATCATGAAAGCCTAAATGAGTTAAAACAAGATCTTGCTAGCGGGGCTATCGATAAAACAAGCTATAAGCAACTCAAAGCCGAGCTTGATAAAAGCCTTTTAACGCATGTTGCCAACAGCCAACCTCAGCGTACGCCAAGTAAAAAACTTTCGTTGTTGTGGCCTACCGGATTAACGGTTTTTGTCATTGCAATAACCTTGTTTGTTTATGACAACTTAGGTGCCGCCAAGTTACTAGAGCAACCTGTTGCGGCCACCCCAGCTGATCCGCATGCTAACTTGGATATGAATCAACGAGCCTTGTTGCGGGTTCAACAACTTAAAAACAAAGTTGAAAATGAGCCGACAAATTCACAAGCTTGGTTCAGTTTGGGACAAGCATTTATTAACATAGGCGAGTTCGATAATGCGGTTCGCTCGTTCGATCGAGTGATTGCTTTAGTCGGTGAACATGCCGAATTAATTGGACCGAAAGCGCAGGCGCTTTATTACAAAAATGATAGCCATATGAACGATGAAATTCAGGCCTTGGTTGATAGGGCGTTAAGTCTAGATCCTGAAGATGCATCGACCAATATATTACTTGGTATGGACAGTTATGCTCACTACGATTATCAAAAAGCAATTGAGCATTGGCAATTAGTGCTAGACAGTGGTCGCCCAGGCATTAATGTGCAAGCACTGCAAGGAGCAGTAACTGAAGCGAAAAACAAACTGGCCGAAAGTGAATCGTTATCGGGCGGGCAAGTGCATCACAATGATGTCGACCCGAATCAACCACGTTTATCTTTAGCCGTGTCGTTATCGGATCAGGTGCTCAGCGATTTAATGTTTGGTGAAGATAAAACCGTGTTTATATATGCAACCGCTGCTAATGGACCGCGGATGCCTCTTGCCGCGGTTAAGGTGTCTGCCAGTGACTTACCACTAACCGTTAATCTGGACAATTCATTAGCCATGAATGAGCAAATGAATTTAAGCAGCTTCGATAAGGTCAACGTTTATGCCGTTGTTTCTATGCAAGGTGATGTGGGTATTAAGCAAGGTGATTACATGACTGAAATAAGAGATGTCGATGTGATGAACAAAGAAATAATGACCTTAACCATTGATACCAAAGTTCGGTAACCGAAATAATAGCCAGACCTGAGGTTACTCTACATTTTGTCCTTTTGCCCTTAGCGGCAGTGCTAAACCAATAAGACCTCACATTGTCAATGTGAGGTCTTTTTTCATTAAATTAGCTTGAAACTTATAAACTGTGGTCTTGGTGTATACGGGCAGGCGATATCAACAACCTCTTAGTGCAGAACTATTGAGCGAGCCAAGCGGCAATGTTTTGCGCCATTTGTTTATTATTAGCGGTTAAAAAGCGATTTTGAAAAATCGCATCATCAGCAAAGACCAAAATATCACCTTGGTGCAATTTTTTATGTACTATGACGGCAAACGAAGAGCTCATATCAGCGCTATCTTTTAGTCTGTTGTTATTAATATCAAGCCATGCATGCGCACTGGTTTTTGCTAGACTTGCTTGCGGATTACCTTGTGCTCTTAATGCCCAACCGCCATACAGGTTAAAGCTTGATATATTGTCGAATAACCAGTGTTCACTGAGGTCTTTGACGCGAAAATTTTTATCTTCTTGGGCAATGGTGTGTTCTATTTCGTGAAGGGGGAAATTTGACACATCGATATTCAAACTGGCCAATAGAGCCCCGACAGTATGAGGAATATGAATCATCACCAGCAGCTTACCACCAGAACCAACAAAGTCTGCGATAATATTTTGTTCTGTTTGGCTAAATGGTTTAAATGGGCCTGAAATAATAAGCGCGTCCACTTGTTGCAACAGTTCTGTTGTCAGCGGTGTATGACTGGCACTTACCTTATGCCCCTTACGGGCTAAAATATCGCTAAATTGAGAAAGCCCTAAAGCTTTATCATCATTGTATAAAAAGGCCTGGCGATGACCCTGATCAAATAAAATGTTGGCGGCCAATACGGGCATTGACGTTGTGACTGTTGCGATCATCACTAATGTGGTCAACAAGGCTAGGTAAGGTGATATTGTCTTGTGCATAAGAGTTAAAAGATAATGGCTTATTATTACGGTTTATCATATCAGATATCATTTTTAAAATGAGCAAGGCTGTCAAGGTTAGAACAACTGATTGCGTTTTTATTAATCTAGATTAAGTTGCATCTCATATCACTTTGTTAAATGCTGAGAAAACTTAAAGAAACTTTTTTAGTGAAAGTTCGTCTACGTTATACATATGACAATAAAGGGGTCGATAATGAACACAATATGGTTGAAGTTGTTCAGTTGCTTTGCGCTTTTTGGGGTGATCTTCGCAGGGCATTCCGCTGAGGTTGAAGTGAACTGGGAAAACGCAAGTAAATATACCGATATACGTGCATCTAATGGCACTCAAAAGCAATTTAAAAAACGGGTTTTTAATCAATTAGAAGCGCATTTTGCCCAGTTAGCGCAAAGTTTACCAGAACAACAAGTATTGAAAATTAAGGTGACCAATGTGGATCTTGCTGGAGACGTTAAGTATATGGTCGGGCCTAATAATGCAACCATTCGGGTTTTAGATGATCTCCATTTTCCGCGTATATCGTTTCAATACCAATTGCTTGATAGCCAAGATGCGGTCATTAAATCGGGCGAAGAGCACTTAAAAGATATGAATTACTTAAATAATAACTTTCGCGCTAAAACAAGGGCGTCGTTTGTTGATGAAAAGCGTATGTTAGATGAGTGGTTTAAAAAAACATTTATACAATCCCATTAAGTTTTTTAGCATGTAAGCCCAAAAAGAACCATAAAAAAAGCCCTAATGGGCTTTTTTACTGAAAATGGCTATGAGAGTTTATTTTTTTTCATAATGACTTTCAAACTCACCAATAACTTTAAAGAGTTGCTCAATCTTTTTTACCATGGCAATTAGCAAGCCTTGCTCTTTGCTTTGCTGCCAAACCAGTAATTCATCAGCAAGTTCCTGGATGTATGGCTGAAAGGTATTTGCCTGACAACGAAACCCAGCATCTTGGGTAAAAATGGCGGCAAAGTTGGCGCTTTTACCTTCTCTTAGTTGCGCTAAAGCGCTGTCAGCTACGATAGAACGCTTTAGAAGCTGAGAAATATTGTCTATCAGTTGTTGTTCAATTTTATCTGTCATGATGTCAATGTAAAGTCAAAAATGGCGAAGTATTATGGCAAAAATTATACCCAATTGTTAGCCCTGAAGCTATCTAGGGACTATTTGTGGTCAATGTTAGGGTTTAGTAGAATTAAGATTGATTGGCGTTTTATTGCTTTCACCAGGAATTTCTCTAACCAGTTTTGGCATTAAATAACCCGGTAAAATAGCCATCATTTCATTCGCAATAGCAATCGCTTCAGACTCTGGTATATCAAAATGTGCAGCCCCTTCAACGGGGTCAAGTACGTGTAAGTAATAAGGCAGTATACCGGCATCGAATAATGCTTCTGACAGCGCGACCAAGGTATTACTGTTATTGTTTATTCCCCTAAGTAAAACCGACTGATTGAACATGGCAATACGCTTTGCTCGCAGTGGTTCAATGGCATCAATAAAGTCTTGATCAATTTCATTGGCATGGTTGATGTGAAAGACGATAACCGGCTTTAATCGACTCTGCGCTAATGTATCGACTAAGTCTTGGGTAATGCGATTCGGAATAACCACCGGCAAGCGGGTATGAATACGCAAACGTTTGACGTGTTCAATAGCCTCAATTTGCTTTATTAACCAACCAAGGTGTTGGTCATTGGCCATTAAGGGATCACCACCACTAAAAATAACTTCATTAATTTCAGAGTGTTGCGAAATATAATCTAGCGCTTGTTGCCAGCGTTGCTTATTAGGGCTGTTATCTTGGTAAGGGAAATGACGACGAAAACAGTAACGACAATTTATTGCACAGCCTGCTTTTACAATCATCAAAACCCGATGTGTGTATTTGTGTAACAAACCTTCGGCTACCGTATTGTGCTCTTCTAGCGGATCGCTAACATAGCCTGGTAGTTTTAGAAATTCTTGCTTTTGGGGCAAAACTTGCAATAACAAAGGGTCGTTAATATCGCCTTTTTTCATTTTTTTTAGAAATGGTCGAGGTACTCTAACGGGGAATAATTTACGCGCAGCAAAATGTTGCTCTTGCTCGGGTATTGAGATCTCAAGCATGGATAATAACTTTGTTGGATCTGTAACAACATTTGCCAATTCTTTTTGCCAAGACTGGTACAATTTGATGTCATTCTGGGTTATTATTTCCCGCATTATTTTAAAATCTCTGCTCAACAATTAATTTAGTGCATACTAATACAAATGGGCACACGAATACATAAGAGAAAATTATGGCAAACTTCAGTACTAATGAATTTAAGGCTGGCCTTAAATTGATGATCGACGGCGAACCTTGCAACATTTTAGAAAATGAAATTGTAAAACCTGGTAAAGGTCAAGCATTTAACCGTATAAAAATCCGTAAGCTTATCTCTGGTAAAGTGTTGGAAAAAACGTATAAGTCAGGTGAGTCAGTTGAAGGTGCCGATATCATGGAAACCGACTTAGCCTATTTATATAATGACGGCGAGTTCTTTCACTTTATGAACAACGATACGTTTGAACAAATCGCGGCCGATGCTAAAGCGGTTGGTGAAAACGAAAAGTGGTTAAAAGAAGGTGACGTGTGTATTTTAACCTTGTGGAATGGTACCCCGATTGTTGTTACTCCACCGAACTTTGTTGAGTTGGAAGTAACTGAAACCGATCCTGGTTTAAAAGGTGATACGGCTGGTACCGGTGGCAAGCCTGCGACATTAAGCACGGGTGCCGTTGTGCGTGTACCATTGTTTATTCAAATTGGTGAAGTGGTTAAAGTAGACACCCGAAGTGGTGAATATGTATCGCGTGCGAACAAGTAATCAAACGACCGAATTACACACCAATCAAGGGAGCTTCGGCTCCCTTTTTTCTTAAGGAAATATCATGTCAAAGCAAGTAAATTGGCAACCAACGGCCGATATTCAGGCATTAAAAAAACGGGCTGAGATACTAAGACAAATCCGTGACTTTTTTTATCATCGTCAAGTGATGGAAGTCGAAACGCCGATGTTATCTTCTGGCACCGTGACCGATTTGCACCTAGAAGGGTTTGCGACTAAATTGGCTTACCCGTGCACAGACATGAAAGGTGATACCTTATATCTGCAAACATCGCCCGAGTTTGCGATGAAACGATTACTTGCTGCAGGCAGTGGCTGTATTTTTCAACTCGCAAAAGCATTTCGTAACGAACAGGCTGGGCGATTTCATAACCCAGAATTTACCATGCTTGAATGGTATCGAATTGGCTTCGATCATTTTGCGTTAATGGCAGAGATTGATCAATTAATGCAGTACCTGCTTGACTGTGAACCCGCCGATAAAATGTCGTATCAACAGGCCTTTAAGCATTATGTTGGGCTTGATCCGCTAACGGCCAATATCGAACAATTACAGCAAGCGGTGTTAGATCATCAATTGCATGCTGATTGGGTAGCTAGCGAAAGCAATATCGATACATTGTTACAGTTTTTATTTGGTGAATTAGTCGAACGAAACATTGGTAAATCACGCCCATGTTTTATTTATCATTTTCCATCAAGTCAGGCATCGTTGGCAAAAATTCACGCAGAGGATCAACGAGTTGCCGAACGATTTGAATTATATTATCAAGGTGTAGAGCTTGCTAATGGCTTTCATGAACTGACGGATGCTAATGAGCAATATCAACGTTTTCAAGCAGATAACAAGCTCAGGACAGAGTATAACTTAGCCGAAAAACCAATAGATCAACATTTTATTAAAGCCTTGCAGTCTGGTCTTCCTGACTGCTCTGGTGTTGCATTGGGTATAGACCGAGTGGTGATGATAGCACTCAATGCAGAGCACATTAAAGACGTTATTGCGTTCCCTGTTAACATAGCATAACAATATTTCAATGTGATAATATCCATTTTGTGATATTATCACGTATACTAATGGTTAAGGCCTGCTTATTTTATTCGTTTAGTAGGGCTTAACATATGACATTGTATGGCACATGCTTGGGCTTGATGCCTAAGCCTTTAATCCTTGTTCAAAAAATCGCTTATTACGCGATTTAACCACTGAAAGAGACACTCATGCTTGATAGACTAGGAATTGCAGCCACATCCGTCTGCGCTCTCCACTGCATTTTATTGCCGGTGTTATTGCCGACTCTTTCGTTATTGGGGATGGATTACTTGGGCTCGCATGAAAATGAGAACATCTTTTTGTTTGCTACCCTTATTTTAGGCTCGATTGCCTTATTTTCAGGGTTTCGCAAATACCATCGTAAAATTTACCCTTTCTATTTGCTGTTTTTAGGTGGCTTTATTTATTGGCACAAACACTCGGTGTCCGAAACCTTAGAGCCCGTTATGATCATCGTTGGCGCTGCATTATTAGTGGCGGCCCATTTAGTGAACTTAAAACTCTGCAATAATTGTCGAAGCTGTGAAGATCAAGGGTGCTCGACCTCAACAGAAAGTTAAAGAATTTGGTATGAAAAAAGGGTAAGTCGTCACTTACCCTTTTTTTATGACTATGGCTAAAGGAAAATTCATCCGTTAAAGCACAACCTGAATGGCCTAATTAATGCGGATTAAGCTCTTTTAGTTTTCTGGTTAAGGTATTACGACCCCAACCCAACTTTTTGGCTGCTTCTTGTTTATGGCCATGGGTATAATTTAACGCCCGTTCCAAGCAAATTTGTTCAAATTCTCTTTGAGCATTACTTAAAATGTCGGAATTACCTTTCGCCAGCTGTTCATCAACCCAACTGGCCAGTGACAATTTCCAGTCACTGTGTTCAACATTAGACGTGACCGTAATATCAGATAATTCATCGGGTAAATCGCTTTGCAAAATTTCTTTACCACTGGCCATGACGGTTAAATAGCGACAAATATTTTCAAGTTGACGGACATTACCTGGCCAATCACAACGTTGCATAAATTTCAGTGCATCTTTGGATATAGACTTGGTTTCAACCCCGAGTTCTTTAGCCGCTTGTTGCAAAAAGTGTTTGGTCAGTTGAGGGATGTCCTCTTTACGATTTTTTAAGCTTGGTAACTGAATCCTAATGACATTTAAACGGTGGAATAAATCTTCCCTAAATTCGCCTTTGTGTACACGTTCTTCAAGGTTTTGATGCGTTGCTGCAATGATCCTAACATCGACTTTAATGGGATCATGACCGCCAACACGATAAAACTGACCATCGGCTAATACGCGCAATAATCGAGTTTGCACGTCCAATGGCATATCACCAATTTCGTCCAAAAATAGGGTACCACCATGGGCTTGTTCAAATCGGCCTTGACGAATAGAATTGGCGCCAGTAAATGCGCCTTTTTCATGTCCAAAGAGCTCTGATTCAATCAAATCTTTAGGGATCGCAGCCATGTTCAATGGAATAAAGGCGGCATCTTTTCTTGGGCTATGAGAGTGCAGGGCGTTAGCCACTAATTCTTTACCTGTGCCCGATTCACCGTTAATTAAGACGCTGATACTAGAGCGTGAAAGGCGTCCTATGGCGCGAAAGACTTCTTGCATTGCCGGCGCTTCACCAATAATCCCGACATTACTAATATGCGCACTAGATTGGGTTTTTTGGGCACTTTGTTCTTGGACATGGGTCAATGCACGTTGGGTTAATTTTACCGCTTCGTCAATATCAAAAGGCTTGGGTAAGTATTCAAAAGCCCCACCTTGATAAGCATTCACCGCACTGTCTAAGTCGCTATGGGCGGTCATTATAATGACCGGTAACTCTGGGTACTTGCTGGCGATAATCCCCAAAAGAGTCATGCCATCCATTTTGGGCATGCGAATATCCGAAATAATAACGCTAGGTTGAGCAATATCCAGTGCGGCCAGTAAATCATCTGCGTTGCTAAAAGAGGCACAACTGATGTTTTCTCCCTGCATTGCTCTTTCTAACACCCAGCGAATAGAGCTGTCATCGTCAACTATCCATACTTGTTCACAATTCATTAGGAGGTTCTCTTAGGTAAAGGTAATAAAATAGAAAATTCTGTTCGACCGGACTCACTGTGACATGCCAGTTTACCATGATGTTGATGGATCAAAGTCTGAGCGATTGACAAGCCCAAGCCTGTGCCACCTTCTCGGCCGGAAACCATAGGGTAAAATAAAGTATCTTGTATGTGTTTAGGGATCCCTGGCCCATTATCAATCACCGAAATTTGGATTGCTGAACGACATGTCGTGCCGTTAATGGTTTGGTGATTGGCAATACGGGTACGCAGGGTTATTTCGCCACCCTCTGGCAATATTTGAATCGCATTTTTAATGATGTTTAGTAAGACTTGCTGCATTTGCTCACTATCAAACTGATTATCAGGAATCGATGGATCATAATCGCGTTGAAACTTGATGTTTTTGGCGTTATCCATACTCACCAATTGAAAAACTTTTTCAATGGCTTGATGAATATTGCCGATCTCCATCTGCGGTAATTGATTTGGTCCTAACAGTCTATCGACTAAGTTTGTTAACCGATCGGCTTGTTCAATAATTAATGAGGTAAATTCTTGCTGATCACTTGTCAGTTCTTTGTCTAACAATTGCGCAGCCCCTCTTAGCCCACCTAATGGGTTTTTAATTTCATGGGCGAGTCCTCTAATTAAATCTCGGGCCGCTACCCATTGTTGTTCTTGAAAGGCTTCAGCGCTAATTTGTTTTTTATTATCTATCTGCTTGCACTCTAATAAAATGCATTGTTGGTTGTTTATTAATACCACCGAAGCGGTTACTTCCAGAGTGATGTGATGTTGATCGATAAACTTAAAGACCACCTCTGAGTCGGTAAACTCTTGGAAATTGTTTAATACATTTTGTAAGCGATTAAATGAGATACTGCTTTCTATAAACAAGTCGAGAAATGGTTGTTGATATAGACGGTTTAAGCTCTTACTAAAAAGTGCTTCTGCTGAAGAGTTTAAAAATTGAATACATAAGTTCCTATCCAGCACCACAATGGCGGTGACCAGTTGTGATGAAAGCTGTTTGGCGTACTCTTCTTTTAAGTTGGTGATGTTTAGGGTCGAAAGCAAGGTTATCTCCACTGCACTGAAATGGTGCGATGTGATTTTAGTTTAGAAAATCACAGCCTCATTTGCACCTATAAAGAGATAATTTTTGTTAGTTTACTCTAGCACGGTGCAAATAAATGGTTCTTTCTTCGGAGGATGCAATTACCTTGCCTTTATTGTTTAAAAGCTCTAATTTTATTTTGTGTTCACCCCGGTCAACGTCTCTAAGAATAAACACTGAACGAGTTTGGGGTTCGGAATGTTGTTTGCCGTCTAGTAGCAGGCGAACTTTATGGCCTTGTTTAAAAACTGGCGCGACGCGACCAGAAATATAAATTGAGCCTGAATTATCACGAATGGTGGAGTGGTCTTCGGGTTGGGTAATTTCAACATGGTATTCTTCTGACATGACTCTAGGGGTTATATCTAAGATAGAGGTATCGACAGAAGACATGATGGTCTGTTTGTTTTTAATAATAATTTCTTCAGAGATCTCTTCTGCTCCCGGCTTAGGGCTATCAGAAAACACTAAGTCTCCAGCTGCGTTGCGCCAGACGTAAATTTTTTCAGAAGCGGTAACGACAGGTGCCAGTAACGATATGAAAACCAGAGCTAATACTACAAACCGAGCCATGTCTGTTAAGTCCTTTGTTTTGGAAATTATTATTATTCAATTCAGATAAAGTTCGACAATGTGTTTCTGCTCTAGGTTTGCTTTAAAGCCATTGAGTAGAAAGAATAGTCTACTTTTTAAACTGCATCTCTTACAGTTAAGTCCATAAGGTTTTGTTATGCAAGTTTTGGACAATAAAAAAGTATAAATTATTTATTAATAACCTATTGAATAGATATAAAAAAACCCGCCTAAGCGGGTTTTCATTCAGATTGACTTTTAGCCGTGATTACACGCTGTAGTACATGTCAAATTCAACAGGGTGTGTTGTTGAGTTTAATGTTTCAACTTCTGCACGTTTAAGTTCGATGTAGGCATTGATCATGTCTAAATCCATAACACCACCGGCTGTTAAGAAGTCGTTATCCGCTGCAAGTGCATCAAGAGCTTCTTCTAGTGATGAAGCAACTTGAGGAATTGCCAACGCTTCTTCTGCAGGAAGGTCGTATAAATCTTTATCCATAGCATCGCCAGGGTGGATCTTGTTTTTGATACCGTCAAGACCTGCCATCATTAGAGCAGAGAATGCTAAGTATGGGTTTGCTGTTGGATCAGGGAAACGTACTTCGATACGAGCTGCTTTTGGTGAAGGTACTACTGGGATACGAATAGAGGCAGAACGGTTACGAGCTGAGTAAGCTAACATAACTGGTGCTTCGAAACCTGGCACAAGACGCTTGTATGAGTTAGTTGAAGCATTGGTGAATGCGTTCAACGCTTTAGCGTGCTTGATGATACCACCGATGTAGTAAAGAGCTGTTTCAGAAAGACCGCCGTAAAGGTCACCAGAGAATAGGTTAACACCGTCTTTGCTTAGAGATTGGTGAACGTGCATACCAGTACCGTTGTCGCCTACAAGTGGCTTAGGCATAAATGTGGCTGTTTTGCCGTATGCATGAGCTACGTTGTGAACAACGTACTTGTAAATTTGAACTTCATCAGCTTTGTTAACCATGGTGTTGAAACGACAAGCGATTTCGTTTTGACCCGCAGTTGCAACTTCGTGGTGATGCGCTTCAACAACTAAGCCCATTTCTTCCATTACTAGACACATTGCAGAACGTAAATCTTGAGAAGAATCTACTGGAGCAACTGGGAAGTAACCGCCTTTAACACCTGGACGGTGACCGTGGTTACCTTCTTCGTAGCTCGTACCTGAGTTCCATTTAGCTTCTTTGTCGTCGATTTTGTAGAAAGAACCACTCATATCTGTGTGGAATTTAACATCATCAAATACGAAGAACTCTGGCTCTGGACCAATAAGCACAGTGTCAGCGATACCTGTAGAACGTAAGTATTCTTCAGCGCGCTTAGCTACAGAGCGAGGGTCACGGCTGTAACCTTGCATAGTAGAAGGCTCTAGAATGTCACAACGTAAGTTAAGAGTTACTTCTTCAGTAAATGGGTCTAAAACAGCCGTTGCTGGATCAGGCATTAATACCATGTCTGATTCGTTAATGCCTTTCCAACCAGAAATTGAAGAACCATCAAACATTTTACCGTTTTCAAAAAAGTCTTCATCAACTTGGTGATGAGGAATTGAAACGTGTTGTTCTTTACCTTTTGAATCGGTAAAACGTAAATCAACAAACTTAACGTCGTTATCTTGGATTAAATCTAAAACTGCTTGTGACATGAAGGTCTCCGAAATATCTGCAGGTTATTATTAAAATGTATAATTTTTTTCTTATTGGCTCTTAAGCTAAAACCATGCCAACTTTGTAAGTGTTGAATAATATGGATTTTTTTTGTTGCACCCAACATGTTTTGCACTATTTCGGTGCTTAGGTGTTTTTTGTTGGTGCAACCTGGTTGAGTGAACCCATATTAAGCCAAAGTTAGTGCATAGGATTATTAACTATTTTGCTGTTGGCATCCAGTTTACTATGTCTATTGTTAAATATCTGCCATGATTTAACGACTTTCGCAAAATTATAAACAGACCCGTCATGACATCGACGAGGGATAGTTCGAACAACAAATATTTCGGTTTATTTGTTCGAATTAGTTTATAATACGCGCGATCAAAATTTTATACTCAATTTTACAGCTCTATTAGGGGCTGAGAAGGGCTAGAAACGTGTTAGATAAATTACGTAACATCGCTATCATTGCGCATGTTGACCACGGTAAAACAACTCTTGTAGACAAACTATTACAACAATCAGGTACGTTAGATGCTCGCACTGACATCGATGATCGTGTAATGGATTCTAACGATATTGAAAAAGAACGTGGAATTACCATCCTGGCAAAGAATACTGCCATCAACTGGAATGACTACCGAGTAAACATCGTAGACACCCCAGGTCACGCCGATTTTGGTGGTGAAGTTGAGCGTGTTATGTCAATGGTTGACAGTGTACTTCTTATTGTTGATGCACAAGAAGGTCCAATGCCGCAAACGCGTTTCGTGACCAAAAAAGCTTTTGCTCAAGGCTTAAAACCAATTGTTGTTATCAATAAAATCGACAAGCCAGGTGCTCGCCCTGAGTGGGTTATGGATCAGGTTTTCGACTTATTCGACAACTTAGGTGCAACCGACGATCAATTGGATTTCCAAGTTGTTTATGCCTCTGCTATTAACGGTTGGGCGTCATTAGATGCAGAAACCGAAGGTAGCGACATGACGCCATTGTTTGAAACCATCATTGAGCAAGTACCATCACCAGATGCAGATGTTGACGGCTCATTTCAAATGCAGGTGTCTCAATTAGATTACAGCTCATACCTTGGTGTTATCGGTGTTGGCCGTATTACACGTGGTCAAGTTAAGCCTAATCAGCAAGTAACCGTTGAAGCGGCAAATGGTAAAATCCATAACGCCAAAGTTGGTAAAGTATTTGGTTACCTTGGTTTAGAGCGTCATGAAGTTGAAGAAGCACAAGCGGGTGACATCATTGCGATCACAGGTCTTGGCGAGCTAAAAATTTCAGACACCATTTGTTGTCCAAACGAAGTAGAAGCATTACCACCGCTTTCTGTAGACGAACCAACTATTAACATGACTTTCCAAGTGAACACGTCGCCGTTTGCAGGTCAAGAAGGTAAGTATGTTACTTCGCGTAACATCAAAGAACGTCTTGATAAAGAATTGGTTCACAACGTGGCACTTCGTGTTGAGCAATTAGACGATCCTGATAAATTTAAAGTTTCAGGTCGTGGTGAATTGCATTTAGGTATCTTAATTGAAAACATGCGTCGTGAAGGTTACGAATTAGCGGTTTCTCGCCCTGAAGTAATTATGCGCGAAGTCGATGGTCAGTTAGAAGAACCATACGAAACTGTCACCATTGATGTTGAAGAAGAACATCAAGGTGCGATCATGGAAAAGATGGGTCTTCGCAAAGCTGAATTAACCGATATGGCACCTGACGGTAAAGGTCGAATTCGTATGGACTTTATTATGCCAAGCCGTGGCTTAATTGGTTTCCAAACAGAATTCATGACTTTAACTTCTGGTTCTGGTCTAATTTACCACACATTCTTACAGTATGGTCCACACAAAGGTGGCGAAATTGGTCAACGTATCAATGGTGTAATGATTGCCAATGCAACGGGTAAAGCATTAACCAACGCTTTATTTAACCTACAAGATCGTGGTCGTTTAATGATTGGTCATGGTGTTGAAGTATACGAAGGTATGGTTGTTGGTATTCACAGCCGTGATAACGATTTAACTGTAAACGTACTTAAAGGTAAGCAGTTAACCAACGTTCGTGCTTCTGGTACAGATGACGCGCAGGTTCTTACACCAGCAATCAAGATGACTCTAGAGCAGGCTTTAGAATTTATTGATGACGACGAATTGGTAGAAATCACTCCAGAAAGTATTCGTATTCGTAAGAAGTACCTAAAAGAGTCGGATCGTAAGCGTGAATCACGCAACAAAAAGTAATTAAAACCTTACTTTGACTCTGAAAAAAATGCCAGCTCCACGCTGGCATTTTTATTTTAAAATTGCAGTGAAAACGAGCCAAAAAAAAGCGACCGTAAGGTCGCTTTTAGGTAACTGTTTCGGCGATTACGCTGTGAAGTTAGCGTTCGCAAATTCCCAGTTAGCTAATGCGTAAAATGCTTCCATGTAGTTTGGACGCAAGTTACGGTAATCGATGTAGTACGCGTGTTCCCACAAATCAACAGTGATAAGAGGCGTAACACCTTCTTCTGTTAATGGCGTTGCTGCATTAGAAGTGTTAACAATAGCTAGGCTACCGTCGGCATTTTTTACTAACCAAGTCCAGCTAGAACCAAAGTTGTTTACCGCGCTATCAGTGAATTTCGCTTTGAACTCTGCAAAAGAACCAAATTGGGCATCAATAGCCGCAGCAAGCTCACCAACAGGTGCGCCAGTACCGTTTGGTGTTAAAGAGTTCCAGTAAAATGTGTGGTTCCAGATTTGAGCAGCATTGTTGAAAACACCGCCTGAAGAGTTTTTAACGATGTCTTCTAAAGAAGCGTCAGCAAAATCAGTACCTTCAATTAAACCGTTTAACTTAACTACGTATGTGTTGTGGTGCTTACCGTAGTGGTATTCTAATGTTTCTTGTGAAATATGCGGCGCTAATGCGTCCATTGCATATGGTAATGCAGGTAAAGAAATAGCCATGTTTTTCTCCGAGATAAAGAATGGTTTATTTATTTGTCATTATAATGCACATACAACAAGTATGTACTTAAAAATTAGGGCTGTATTTTACTGGATTTTCAAAACATATCTAGTTTATTTAGTTATTGAATATATACAGAAAATACGCAGAAAGTTTGACCAACAAATGTTGCTTATTTATGCCAATGCCGTTAGTTTAGTGCATGCACAATTAAATACACATTATTGGCTTAGTTAAACCAATAAAAATAACAATAAACAATAAGGGATAAATATGGAAATTCTAGCTATTTTAAGTCGCTGGGGGCATTTACTGTTTGGTATTACCTGGATCGGCTTGTTGTATTACTTTAATTTCGTTCAAGGTGGCTATTTTAAGAAGGCGACGCCAGAAGCTTTAGCCGATGCAAAAAAACATTTAGCACCAGAGGCGCTATGGTGGTTCCGTTGGGCTGCAATGCTAACTTTTATAACCGGTCTTATTTTATTGGTGGGTTTAGTTAAACTCGGTACGATGAATGCGTCAATCGTATTAGGCGCTACCTTAGGAACCGTGATGTTCTTGAATGTTTGGTTAATCATTTGGCCAAACCAAAAAATTGCTTTAGGCATGACACAAGGTGATGCGCCAAAGGCTGCTGGTAAAGCACTGCTGGCATCTCGTACCAACACCTTATTCTCTGGCCCGATGGCGTTTTTTATGTTGGCAGGACCACATTTTTCATCGGTCGGTCTTGGCTGGGGGATGGGGTTAAACTCGGTCGCTATGTGGGTAGGCTTAGGTATTATTGCGTTACTTGAAATAAATGCCATTGTGGGCAAACAAGGCCCGATGACCAGCGTTAAAGGCGTTATCCATTGCAGTTTATTACTTACTGCCGTGTTAGTTGCTGTGTTAAAGCTGGTGTAAAATCTCAATTTAACAACAATAAAAAAACGAGCTTCTGGCTCGTTTTTTTGTTTAAATTCGGCGTCGTTTTGGCCTATGTGATCGGTTAATCACTGCCTTTAAATTTGGCTGCATCGATAATACACCAGATGTATACAATCGGAACAAATATCCAACCAATGAGGACGACGGTTAACCCCCAAGAAATGGCCATGGCAATAAAAAATAAAATGGCGGCTAAAAATCGACCTTGAACGAGTTGGCCGAGTCCTGGGATAAAAAAACTGCATATTGCGGCCAGTACGTTCCCACCGGAACCTTGTCCTGCCATAATCACTCTCCTTTAAATTTGGGCTAGTTTAAGTTTGAACCTATATAGGATAGATTCAACACTCGTATTATTTAGTTATACTCTATAAACTATTGACGATACAAGAAAGCGTTAAATTGTAAGAAAAATTAAGTCATTAGCATTTTATACAACAATTTTTCGCCCAAGCTCAGGCCATCGCCTACTAAGCACAATGGCGCTGGGCAGTTAAATGGAACAGATTAAAACAAAAATTAAGCGAAAAGATGAATATTTATCAATGGGTTAAAAGCCAAACATACACAAAAACAGCGTTGGAATTTGCTGAGTATTTCGCTCATCGTTGTAAACAAGATCAAATACAAGTGTCTGCGGGCTATTTATCTTACGTCACCTTGATGTCATTGGTCCCCCTTATCATGGTGATGTTCTCAATCGTTTCTGCTTTTCCTATTTTTGGCGAAGTACAGCAAGATATTGAAAATTTCATCTTTAATAACTTTGTCCCAGCGGCTTCGCAATCAATACAACAACACCTTGATGGTTTTGTTGCCAACGCCTCGAAAATGTCGGGGACAGCCATTGTCATTTTATTTTTATTGGCTTTGCTTTTGATCTCTGCCGTTGATACGTCGCTCAATCGTATTTGGCGCATTCATCAACGCCGCAGAGCAGTAACCTCGTTTGCGGTGTATTGGATGATATTAACCCTAGGGCCTGTGCTAGTTGGCGTGAGTATTGCCGCAACATCCTACTTTATCTCGCTGGTGTCTTTTTCAGGAATGGCGATCACAACAATAAATGAACTGCTGTTGTATTTATTACCCATGTTAGCTTCATTTGCAGCCTTTTTGGTGCTTTACATGTTGGTGCCTAATACCAATGTAAAGTTACGATATGCTGTTTCTGGTGCGGTACTTGCCACCTTATTATTTGAACTGGCTAAAAAAGGGTTTGCAGCCTACGTTACTCATTTACCCTCCTATGAGGCCATTTACGGTGCATTGGCAACCATACCGATATTATTTGTTTGGGTTTATTTGTCTTGGCTTGTGGTATTTATTGGTGCGGAGTTTACGGCTTGCTTAAAAGAATTTTATGATTTTAAAAACAAAACCGCTA